>JBEBFX010000094.1:0-12884 GCA_040081735.1 Alphaproteobacteria bacterium
TGTCATCCTGAGCGACCCGCTGCGCCAGCGCTTGCGCGGCGAGAGCGAAGGATCTCAGAGGCGCCATAAACGCTGGAGATCCTTCAGCCGCTGCGCGCCCTCAGGATGACAATCCCGGGTGTTTTCATTAGCCTGCTAATCTATCACGGCTCCGGCTTGAAGGCGACCGCCTGTTTAACGGCTTCGCGTTTTTGATCCGATGTCAGACGCGCCGCCAGGGCAACCATTTCCGCCGAATCGAATTCGAGAAAGCCGTTTTTGGCGGACAGATAATACCATTTATAGGCTTCAACCAGGTCCTGCGCCCCGGCTTCCCCGGAGCTGGACAGACGGCCCAGATTGAACTGGCAATTGGCAATGTTGCGCGCGGCGCATTTGCCATACCAAAAGGCGGCTTTTTCGGCCGATGGCTCTACTCCCGCCCCCGCTTCATAAAATGAGCCCAGAGCGAATTGCGCGCCGGAATGTCCGCCCTCGGCCGCCAGGGCGTACCATTTTGCCGCCTCAGGAAGGTTTTCAGGCTCGGCGAGACCCGATTCATAGTAATCACCCAGACGAAACTCAGCCTGATGATCTTTTTGTGTTTCGGAGGCGTTTTTCCACCAGACAATGGCCTCCGGATACCGGCCGTGATCAAACAGCTCCTTGCCCTGATCCGCAAAGCCCTGCGATGCGCTGACAAGCAAAAAACCCGTCAGCCACGCCAGCCGGATAAGTATGGGGTTAAGTCTCAACGCACGACCGGCTTCAGTTCAATTTCCCTGGCCATTTTAATGGCGTCACGCACCTGATCCGGGGCCATGACGCGGCTAAGCTTTTCCAGCGCAGGCCCGCCAAATTCAATAAAGCCCTGCTGTGCGGCCAGATAATACCACATATAGGCGGCAACCGGATCCTTCCCGATACCGACGCCGTCTTCATACATCACTGCGATATTGTACTGGCAGGCAACCTGACCCCGCTCCGCGCCGGCCAGATACCAACGCGCCGCCTGTTCCGGAGACTTTTCCACCCCCAAACCATCATCATAGAGCCCCCCCAGATCGAAGTGGGCCCGCTCGTCGCCCAATTCAGCGGCCCGGGTAAGCCATTTTGCCGCTTCTGCAAAATCGCGTTCCACGATCACTTCCTTGTCCCGCGAAACACCGTCTCTATAAGCCGCGCCGACACGATATAAGGCGTTTATGCTGCCTTTTTCTCCCGAGTCCTTCCACCAGGTCATCGCCTTTTCATAATGACCCCGTTTGAACAGCCTATCTCCTTCATCGACTTCAATGTCGGGCGCCATCTTTCTGGCGGGTGCGACCCCTGCCGCCAATGCGCCCCCCGTCAGGGACAGGGTCACCAGGGCTGCCGCCGTAAATTTGATAATACGCTGTAATAGCATTAATTCGACCTCTCTGAATGGCTGCCCCTATGGTGCCTCATAGAGATAGTAAACCCGAGTTCCATTGCAAATGGCGAAACAATTTTTCTTGAATTCATCAGCCCCCGTCCGGACCGCCTGCCGTGCGCGCCCGGATTATCCCGGTTTCAGTGACGACCGCATCCAGCCTGGCGTCGTCAAGGCCAGCCGGAACCTGCTGAACCCGCTGGGCCGCAAACCCCAGCCCGGCGGCAAATTGACACTTCCCGCTTGCCCGCAATGCCGTAAGACTGCGGTCATAAAATCCGCCGCCATATCCAAGGCGATAGCCCCTTCTGTCAAATGCCAGCAAGGGGGCGATAATGACATCCGGCAGAACTTCGCGTGCGGATTCTCTGGGGCCCAGAGTTCCGAATCCCGCCGGAACCAGCGGCGCGCCCGGCAGCCATTCCCGAAAAATCAATCGGCCGGAATCCCCGGCAACCACTGGCAGGGCCAGACGGCCACCCTCGGCGGCGATACTCTCCAGTAAAGGCCGGCTATCAAACTCATCATTTAAAGGCCAGTACCCGGCAACGACGCCGCCGGATGGAATCTCGATATTTTCAATAAAATGCCGGGCCGCCTTAACATATATTGCGGCGGGGGCGGCTTTGAACAGGACTGCCCTTTGCTTTCGCTGGGCCAGACGCATTTCGTGTTTTAGCCGGTCAATTTCTGTAATGCCCTGGGTCATTATTGATTACAGGGCTTCAAGACCGGCGATCATTGCCTCAATCCGGGAAGCTGCTGTATCCATCAGATCCGCCATCTCGTCCGGCGCCGATTTCTTGCCTGAGGTCTGATTACGCGCCGATTCCCGGACTTCGCTCAATTCATCGGATATCACGATGCCCGCCATCAGCAATAATTGCGCATCACTCAGGTTCGCCCCGGTCCCTCTCAGGGCCGTGATTTTGGCGTCCACATACAGCGCCAGATCGCGCAAATGCGCTTCTTCGCCATCTCCGCAGGTCAAATCATACTCGCGGCCATTTACCCGAACAGAAACCTGGGGCATTGCCTTTATCCTACCTTAATATCAAGCCGTCGGGCATCACGCGCCCAGAACTTCGTGCAGATTTAAAATCGTTCCATCCAGACGTTTGGCAATTATCTGCTGCTGTTTGAGCAATGCATCATGGGATTTACGCAAGACCGCCTGCTCTGATTCGAGTGCGGCATAACGCGCCCTGAGTGCATCAAGTTCCTGCGCAACCCCCTGAAGCTGATCCTGGCGCTGCTGAGCCGCAGCAATTGCCCGTTCCAGTCCTGAAATTGCCAGTTGAAACCGTTCCTGTGCCTGTTCGAGCGACGCCATCCGCCCTGCCCCCGTAACTCAATGATTCCCGAACACTTTAGGCCCCAACCAATCCCCAGGCAATATCCGCCTGTCATGTTCATCCTTCACTTGACGATTGACGTTCAACATGATCAACCAATTAGGATGATTTTGGGGAGCATGAAGAAGTGACAACGGCAGAAACAGCGGAAACAACAGGCCTGCTATTAGGGGCGGTCCAGCGCAGCATGGCCAATGCAATCCGCGCCCTTAGCATGGACGCCGTGCAAAAGGCGAATAGCGGCCATCCGGGTATGCCGATGGGCATGGCGGACGTCGCCACTGTCCTGTTCACCCAGTTTCTGAAATTTGACCCGGCTGATCCGGAATGGCCGGATCGGGACCGTTTCGTGCTGTCCGCCGGTCATGGCTCAATGCTGCTTTATTCGGTGCTGCATCTGACCGGGTATGCCGGCATGCCCATGCAGGAAATCATCAATTTTCGCCAGTTGGGAAGCCTGTGCGCCGGGCATACGGAATATGGTCATGTGCCAGGCATCGAAACCACCACTGGCCCGCTGGGTCAGGGGCTGGGGAATGCAGTGGGCATGGCGATGGCTGAACGTCTGATGGCGGCGTCCTTTGGACCTGAAATTGTTGACCATTATACCTACGCCATCGCCGGGGACGGCTGTCTGATGGAGGGCATCAGCCATGAAGCCCTTAGTCTGGCCGGGCATCTGAAGCTGAACAAACTGATCGTGCTGTTCGATGACAACGGCATCACGATAGACGGTGGAACAGCGCTTTCAACCAGCGAGGACGTGCAGGCGCGCGTTCGCGCCTATGGCTGGAACACAATCGCCGTTGATGGCCATGATCCGGCCGCCATCGCCCACGCTTTGGCGCATGCGAAACTAGGCGATAAGCCTACGCTCATCGCCTGCAAGACCATTATCGGGTTTGGCGCGCCCACCAAGGCCGGCACTTCTGACGCCCACGGATCTCCGCTGGGCGACAAGGAAATTGCCGCCGCGCGTGAAGCCCTGGGCTGGACATCGCCGCCATTTGAAATTCCCGAATCGATTCTGAAGGCCTGGCGCAGGTTTGGCGGGCGTGGCGCAACGCAATCAGCGGCATGGAAACAACGGCTGGCGTCAATGGCGCCAGACAAGCGCATGGAATTCGAGCGCCGCCTTTCAGGAAAATTGCCATCGGGCCTTGACGCCGCCATCAACGATTACAAAAAAAAGCTGGCGGAGGAAAAACCGACGGTCGCCACACGAAAAGCATCACAGAACGCCCTGGACGTGATCAACGCCATCGTGCCGGAAACCATCGGCGGATCGGCGGACCTGACGGGATCGGTCAATACCCGATCGGCCGGCATGAACCCCATTACGCCCGATGATTTCTCTGGACGGTATGTGTATTACGGCGTCCGCGAACATGGCATGGCCGCCGCAATGAACGGCATGGCGGTGCATGGCGGCGTCATTCCCTATAGCGGCACATTCCTGGTGTTCAGCGATTATTGCCGTCCGTCCATCCGGCTCGCCGCCATGATGCGCCAGCGGGTTATCCATGTGATGACGCATGATTCCATCGGGCTGGGCGAAGATGGGCCAACCCATCAGCCAATCGAACATCTGGCCAGCCTGCGCGCCATTCCGGATCTGCTGGTGTTCCGTCCGGCAGACGCCACCGAAACCGCCGAGTGCTGGCAGCTGGCCCTGCAATCCGCTGACCGGCCCAGCGTTATCAGTCTCACACGGCAAAATCTGGCCCCGGCAAGGCTGGACTATTCGGAAGAAAATCTGTGCGCGCGCGGCGCCTATGAATTACTGGCGGCCACCGGCAAAGCACGCGTGACGCTGATCGCCACGGGATCGGAAGTCGAGATCGCGATGGCCGCACGCGATCTGTTGCAGGCGGACGGCATCGGCGCCCGCGTCGTATCGGCCCCCTGTCTGGAACTGTTCGATATGCAGGCGCAGGAATACCGCAGCAAAACGCTGGGGCTTGACACCGTACGCATCGCCATAGAGGCCGCCAGCACCTTTGGATGGGACCGTTATGTTGGCGATAATGGCGGCTTGATCGGCATCAATCGTTTTGGGGCCAGCGCGCCCTATAAAGAACTTTACAAGCATTTTGGTTTAACACCGCAGGCGGTCGCGCACAAGGCACGCGGCCTGCTCGGATAGGCAAGGGAGAAAACACATGGCGTTGCGCGTAGCGATTAATGGATTTGGACGCATTGGACGGAACATATTGCGCGGCATCGTGGAATCCGGCCGCAAGGATATCCAGGTTGTCGCTCTGAACGATTTGGGCCCGGTGGAAACCAATGCGCACCTGCTGCGATTTGATTCCGTCCACGGACGTTTTCCAGGCACGGTGACAACGACGGAAGACAGCATTGACTGCGGCACAGGCCCGATCAGGGTGACAGCGGAACGCGATCCGGCCAAGCTGCCCTGGAAAGACCTGAACATTGATATCGCCATGGAATGCACGGGCTTTTTTACCAGCCGTGACGACGCCGCCAAACATCTGACTGCCGGCGCCAAACGGGTTCTAATTTCCGCCCCCGCAACCAATGCCGACCTTACCGTGGTATACGGCGTCAATCATGACAAGCTGAGCGCCGCGCACCTGGTCGTATCGAACGCATCCTGCACCACCAACTGCCTTGCGCCCGTCGCCATGGTGCTGCATGAAGCCGTTGGGATCGTGCAGGGTTTCATGACCACCATCCACGCCTATACCGGTGATCAGCCAACCCTGGACACCATGCATTCGGATTTGTATCGCGGGCGCGCAGCGGCGCTGTCGATGATCCCGACAACGACCGGCGCAGCAAAAGCCGTTGGTCTGGTGCTGCCGGAACTTGCCGGCAAACTGGACGGCACCGCCATTCGCGTTCCAACGCCAAACGTGTCTGTGATCGATCTGGTGTTCAATGCG
Source organism: Alphaproteobacteria bacterium (assembly GCA_040081735.1). Taxonomy (GTDB): domain Bacteria; phylum Pseudomonadota; class Alphaproteobacteria; order UBA11222; family UBA11222; genus UBA11222. Next base: position 5,658 of record JBEBFX010000094.1, read on the forward strand.
GGCCGCGAAACCACGATCAAGGAAATCAACGACGCCGTTCTGACGGCGTCGCAAGGCAGGCTCAAAGGCATACTGGCCGTTACGAACTTTAAAAATGTGTCGATTGATTTCAATCATGATCCGGCTTCCTCAACTTTTGCCTTTGATCAGACGCAGGTCACCGGCGGAAAACTGGTTCGTGTACTGAGCTGGTATGACAACGAATGGGGCTTTTCCAACCGCATGGCGGACACTGCCCTCGCGATGGGAAAATTCCTTTAGTCATGACCTATCGCACACTTGACGACCTCAACGTTGCCGGCAAACGTGTCATCGTGCGTGTCGATATCAATGTGCCGATCAAGGATGGCAGGGTTACCGACGCCACGCGCATAGACCGCGTGGTCCCCACCATCCGGGAGCTTGCGGAAAAAGGCGCCCGGATAATTCTGCTGGCGCATTTCGGGCGGCCCAAAGGGCAGATTGTCAGCGAGATGTCCCTTGGGCCTGTGGCGGAGCCCCTGTCAATAGCGCTGGGGCGCCCGGTTCTGTTCGCGCCCGACTGTATTGGCCAGGTGGCGCAGGCCGCCGTGCAGTCGCTGCATGATGGCGAAATCGTGCTGCTGGAAAACACCCGCTTCCATGCGGGCGAAGAAAACAACGACCCGGATTTTGCCCATAATCTGGCCGAGCTGGGCGAGCTGTATGTGAATGACGCTTTTTCTGCGGCGCACCGGGCGCACGCTTCGACCGAAGGCATTGCCCATCTGCTGCCATCGGCTGCCGGGCGTGGCATGCAGGCCGAGCTTGACGCCCTGAGCAAGGCGCTGGGCCATCCGGTCAGACCACTGGTCGCAGTGGTTGGCGGGGCCAAGATTTCTTCCAAGCTCGATCTGCTGGGCAATCTCGTGCAAAGGGCGGATTGCCTGATTATTGGCGGCGGCATGGCGAACACATTTCTGGCTGCATTGGGTAAACCCGTCGGGGTGTCACTGTGCGAACATGATCTGGGCGCCATCGCGCGCGAGATCATGGACAAGGCCAAGGCCGCCAATTGCGAAGTTCTGCTGCCAACCCATGTGGTGGTGGCGAAGGAATTCAGGGCGGGCACGCCTTCAAAATCTGCCGCCATCGGCGACGTTGCGGCGGACGATATGATTCTGGATGTGGGCAGTGAGACAGTCGGCCGCATCATCGCCTGGTTCGAGAAAGCCAAAACCCTTGTCTGGAACGGCCCGCTGGGCGCATTTGAAATTGCGCCGTTTGATGCAGGGACCGTTGCCGCGGCCAAAGCGGCAGCAGAATTGACCAGAGCCGGGCGCTTGTTGTCCGTGGCGGGCGGCGGCGATACGGTTGCCGCGCTCAATCAGGCCGGAATTGCCGATGACTTCAGCTATGTTTCCACCGCTGGCGGCGCATTTCTCGAATGGCTGGAGGGCAAGGAATTGCCCGGCGTCAAGGCCCTGGAAACCGCATAATTCAACATACCGACAGGAGGACCCAGATATGGATTTAGCCGCGTTAAACAAAATTGCCAACGGGATGGTTGAAACCGGCAAGGGCATTCTGGCCGCCGATGAAAGCGGCGGCACCATTAAGAAGCGGTTTGATCAGATCAATCTTGAATCAACCGGGGACGCGCGCCGCGATTACCGTGAAATGCTGTTCCGTTCAGAAGGCATGCAGCATATCAGCGGCGTCATTCTGTATGATGAGACCATCTGGCAGAAGGCCGCAGACGGGACTCCTTTGGTAAAGCTGATCGAAAGCGCGGGTGCTATTCCCGGCATCAAGGTCGATGAGGGCACCGAGGAACTGGCGGGCGCAAAAGGCGATCTGGTGACAAAGGGGCTGGATAATCTTTCCGCCCGGCTGCCGAAATATTACGAGGCCGGTGCGCGTTTTGCCAAATGGCGCGCAGTGATTGATCCAACCGGCGGCCGCCCCACCTATGCGGGTCTGCTGGCGAATACGCACGCCCTGGCGCGTTACGCCAATCTCTGCCAGGCGAATAATATTGTTCCCATCGTCGAACCGGAAGTTCTGATGGATGGCGATAATGATATCGACGCCTGCCTTGATGTCACGCAATGGGTGCTGAAGGAAACTTTCCAGCAGCTTTACTACATGAATGTGGCGCTTGAAGGCATCGTGCTGAAACCCAACATGATCGTCCCGGGCAAGAAAAGTGCAAAGAAAGCCGGCATCGCCGAGATCGCGGAAAAAACCATCCGTTGTCTGAAGGATTGCGTGCCGTCCGCAGTGCCGGGCATTGCGTTCCTATCCGGCGGCCAGTCGGATGAAGAAGCCACCGCCAATCTTGGCGCCATGAATGCGCTTGGCGGGTTGCCATGGAAGCTGACTTTCTCCTATGGCCGCGCCTTGCAGCAGCCCGCGATCATGGCCTGGGCCGGAAAGCCGGAAAACGTAAAGCGCGCCCAAGCCGTGTTCACCCACCGCGCCAAAATGAACGGCCTAGCCGCCAAGGGCGCTTACAAACCAGAAATGGAACGCGAACTGGCGGCGTAGGCACGGTAAAATGTAATCTATTGTCATTGCCCGGTTCATCCGGGGAATGACAAACCGTAAAAGAAATTGCCCCGATGCCCATAGAAGCCGATCCCGTCATCTGCCGCCTGTATCTGATCACGCCGCCGCAAATCGTGCTGGCGCAATTTGCCGATGATCTGGCGCGCGCGCTGGATGGCGGCGATGTGGCGTGCGTGCAGCTGCGCCTGAAAGATTGCCCGGATGACGAGATCACGCGCGCGGCGGAGAAATTGATGCCGCTTGTGCATAAACATGGCGCGGCGTTCATCCTTAACGACCGGCCCGATATTGCCCGAACGGTGGACGCCGACGGCGCGCATGTGGGCCAGCAGGATGCGTCTTATGCCGAGGCGCGCAAATTATTGGGCCCCAACAAAACCATCGGCGTGACCTGTCATGATTCCCGGCATCTGGCAATGGAGGCCGCCGAACAGGGGGCGGATTATGTGGCCTTCGGCGCGTTCTTTCCGACCATCACTAAAGACGTGGAGACCCATGCCGCGCCGGAATTGCTGACCTGGTGGCAGGAGACGTTCCTCATTCCCTGTGTCGCCATTGGCGGCATACAGGTTCAGAATTGCGGCCTGCTGGCGCAGGCGGGCGCGGACTTCGTCGCCGTCGCCAACGGCGTTTGGGGTTATCCGGAAGGGCCAAAGGCGGCCGTCGCCGCCTTCAACCGTATGATCGCCAGTAATCGCGCGCTTTAGCGCCTGACGATTCCGGCGACGATTTCATCCACTGCCGCATCGGCGAGACTGCGGATTTCATCATCAGTGCGCCCCTGAATAGGGTGCGGCACAAACACCCGCGCCGCATCGAAACCAAGCGCCTTTGTCTGGCTCAACGCCGCGTCAATAAATTCAGTCGATGCAACGCCCACCGATGGAATACCCCGGCCTTCCAAATTCGTGACATCATGCATACAGCACGAAGTGCACGAGCCTCAATCGGCCAGCCCTTCCACCACCACATCGCATTCGGCGCTGATCTTTTGCAGAAGATCAACCGGCGCGACGCGGGTGAAGGTTGGCTTTTTATAACGGCTGACAGTAACGCCAAGGCCCGTCAGCAGTTCATCCACCCGGTCCAGAAACACGTCGCCGCGCGGTTTGGAAATATCCAGCAGTCCGACGCGCAGCCCCTCAAGTTTATCCGGCCGCGCCAGACGCGGGCGGTCCACCGGCGCGCTCTCGGCTGTCGGATCCAGCAGTATGCGTTGATTGCTCATCCATTCACCTCCTTGGTTACGGGCGTGCTGCCCATTTCACCGCTCGCGGCCCATCCCGCTATGATAGCGGAAAACATCCCCGCGCCGCCACCGGCGCGCACAATGTTAAGCCCATCCTTGCGGAATTTGGGCAGAATTCTATCTTCCATGCCGGGAATGGGTAAGAGACCTTCCGCCATGCCGCCCGCGCCGCGCAACAGTTCGCGCACAGGTATGCGCAGCAGGCCATGCAGTTCTTCCTTGAGATTGGCCTTGGTCCAGCCCGCCTCGCGGAACACCCGCCCATGTTCGGGGCCTATAATCATGAACGCATCCGCCGCCATTACCGACTTGGGGTGCGACACCACCCGCAAGGCTGCGGCAAAGCTGCGCGCCAGCGAATGTGGTTCACGGCTCTGCTGATCGGCGAGGCCCTGCATACCGTCGGCTGCAAACAGTGTAACGGCCGACACGCCGGGCGCGACGCCGCGCTCGACCGAAAGCGGCTCCCAATCCGAGCCTTCCTCGTCCTCGGCAAAACAATAGGTATATTTTCCGGGATTGCCGAGGGCCGATTTATCAATCTCGCCCGGCCGGCCCCCGCCAATATTGCGGATCACCAGTTGCAGGGTGCGGCCAATGGCGGCATTGGCGCGGTTACCCTGCCCCAGAACATTGCCACCCGAATTCATTCCGATGGCGCGGCGCACCGGACCATTGACAATCATCATCGGCCCGGAAAAATATGTGGTGCACAGCAGGCCGTGCATGCAGAATTTTTCGATCAGGGCCGCTTCCACCGCCGCCAGAACGACAGGCATATATTCGGGTTTGCATCCCGCCATCACCGCGTTGACGGTAACTTTTTCAACGGTGCATTCGGCCAGATTAGGCGGCACGTGGCCAATGATTTCACGCGGGGACCGGATAGTTCCGGCCAGCATCCGCAGCACCCGTTCTTCCGTAGGCGGAACGATGGGCAGCCCGTCCGACCAGCCCCTGTCATAACAGGCCTCGATGTCATCTTCCAGCGGGCCGAGCGCAATCCGTCTGGAATGCAGGCCTGTCTGGCCAAAACGGATGGCGAGGCGCGCCTCATGTTCCGGCTCGATATTAATGGCGCCACAGCCCGGGCGGTTTTCCGGCAGGCCTTCGCCAAGCGTCTTGACGCCCGTAAGCCTGCGCCACTCATCCCTGTTCCAGCCAATGGCCCTGCCCGTTTCGCGTCCACCCGTCATGCGGATCAGGGTCGGCACGATTTCAATCTTCAGATGATAGGACCGTTCAAGCTCACGCTCATCGGTAACGATGACGCCTTCGGGAAACGACGGATCATCCTGGCACAGCACCATGACCGGCCCCGCCTGCGCCGCGATTTCACGCAAGGCAGGCGCGGCCGTAACACAGGTCGGACAATCGCGTTTGACGACCGCGATCAACCCATCAGGAAATGCATCCATCCCCTGCCCTAACCCGTTGATGGCAAATCAAGCATGCGCTTTCCTGCCGCGAAAGGCGCGCACTTCGTCAGCGGTTGGAAGCTGAACCAGCTCGATCATGATCCCATCCGGATCCTCGAAGATAATGACCCGGATATCACCATATTCAGGAAGTTCAATCGTTGTCGGCGCACCATAACATTGAACGCCCAGTCCCAGCGCCTCCAGCCGGGTTTTGGTGTCGTCAATGACCTCACCCGATACCGAGAACGACAGCAAGAACATGCCCGGATCACCGGGGCGCTTTGGCCCCGATGGCTTTAGCCCGGTATTTTCAAACTGGATCAGTTCGACTTCGCCGATCTGACTTGGCCCCTGCTGCATAATCACCGAGCGCCCCTTGACGTCCGGATGCAGCCGCAGAACCCTTTCCACTATCGCATTGGTTAGCGGTACATCCAGGGTTTTCCTGAAGCCGAGAACGTCCCGGTAAAACGCAATCGACCTTTCGATGTCCGAAACCGTAATCGCAACGTGATGAATTTCACTGATGCTGGCCATGTTATTCCTCCCGTTCCAATGCTGGCGTTATGCCGGGATGGCTTCCAGATCGCGCACAGGCCGCGCCGCCAGAATAGCCCTGGGATCATACGCCACGCCGCCGCGATACACCTTGCTGAGGGAGCGCAGATCGCGCACGTCTTTTGAAGGATCCTTGTCGAGCACAAGCAGGTCAGCAAAATAACCCGGCTTGACCTTGCCCAGCTCATGTTCACGGCGCAGGGCGCGCGAGGCGCCGACAGTTACCGCCTTGAGCGCACCCATGGCCCCCATCGCCTGGGCCAGAAGCTGCACCTCGCGCAGCAGCGCAAAGCCCGGCGGGGGATAGGCCAATCCGCCGCAATCGGTGCCGCCGACAATGACGCCGCCCTTTTCATGCAGGATGCGCACGGCGTCCATCTGCTTGTCGAGCGCCTTGCGGCCCTCGCCCACTTCCCAGAAGCCGGGATGGAAATCCCAGCTTTTGCCGGCCTTGATTTTCTTGTTCTGGGCCGCCTGACGGTGCAGGCCCTGGGCGGTGATATAGGCGCGGTCCGGATCGGCCAGACATCCGTCCAGCCCGGCATGGGCGGTCCACAACAGATCCAGCGTCGTGCCCATTTTGACCTGTTTGTCGACCATGGCGCCAAAAAACGCCTGCGCATTCGGGGCCTGCAGGTTCATTTCCTCCCAGCCCTTCAGCGTCGTGGTCCAGAAGCTGCGGTTGGTCATGGACGCGCCGGGCGCCAGCCGCATTTCCAGCGAGCAAATGTCCTGATAGGGCGAAATCCACATATGCTCAAGACCGTCAATGCCATATTCAATGGCCTGCATGGCGGTGGTGTAGCCCAGATGCCCGGTGACCGGCACCCGCTTGTCGACGGCGCGAATCACCGCCTTGACGGTTTCCGGCGGCATGGTGAAATAGACCTTGATGCCATCCAGGCCCGAATCGAGGAAATGATTGATTTTTGCCGGCGCGGCGGCGGCGTTAGGGATGTTGTCGAGCATATCGCCCATTTCACCGGGCGCGAAGCTGTTGTCGGAACCATCCAGCAGCGGCCCGTAGACATATAGCCGCGGCCCCACCACCTCGCCCGAAGTCACCTGGCTGCGCAGGCGCAGCACTTTATCAAGCCTGCCGCCCACATCGCGCGCTGACGTTACCCCGGCGGCAAGGAACAAAACCAGATCAGTCCTGTCCATGAATGTTGAATGCACATGGGTGTCGATCAGCCCCGACATAACCGTCTTGCCGCTGCAATCGACGATCTCAGCGCCCGCGCCCGCAGGCCCATCGCCATCCGTCACGGATGCAATCCTGCCGTCCTTCATCACGATAGACACACGGTCGCGGGGCTGATCCGATGTGCCGTCAATCAGCCGGGCATTACGTAATACGATTTCCTTGGACATGTCCGCTCTCCCTTTGGTTTCCTGAGATGATTTTTGTTTATTCGACCCCAGATCGCGGTGAAATACAACAACGGAAATCAGGGGCGGCGCATACCG
>JBEBFX010000257.1:0-3423 GCA_040081735.1 Alphaproteobacteria bacterium
AGAACGGCTTCAATTCAGCGACGGCATTCTGGCGTTCGATAATTTGCGCACCGACATGGCGGGCAAGGGATATTTATTGTACCGCGCCGCCTTTGACCGCGCGCCGGATGTTGAAGGACTGGGCTACTGGGTGCGTGAACTGGACCGGGGACAGGATTATGGCACGGTGGTGGCGGCCAGCTTTATCGCATCGGCTGAATTCATCCGATTGAATGGAAGCAACACCAGCAACGCGCAGTTTGTAAATCTGCTCTATCAGAATGTGCTGCACCGCGCGGGAGAGGCCGACGGCGTCGCCTATTGGCTGGCGGAACTCAATGGCGGAGGCGCGCGCTCCAACATGCTTGCGTCCTTTGCCATTTCGGCTGAAAACGTCAACAGCGTCGCGCCGCTGATCAATGACGGCATCTGGTTCGTGTGAGGTATGACTGCCCGGCCCCTGCCGCCTGAATGAAGCTATCCGGCGCTGTTCATGCGGCTTTTTGACAGAAATATAGAACGGATTAAACTTGTTCAGATAAAAATAAACCTGGCGGAGATTTTTGTTTGACTGAAAATGAATTGGTTCCTCCCGGCCTTCTTGGACTGACCCTGCTGCCGGCGCCGGCGCAAACGGTCATTGCGTTCCCCCATACCGGCGACTACCGCAAGGACGCGCTGATTGAATCCCTGTCTTACCGCTGGAATGCGGAGTCACCCGTTGGCACGCCGGTAACTGTCACCTTTAGCTTTGCCGCTGCGCGGCCAACCTATGTCAGGGCAGCCGATATATCTGGATTTGAGACATTTTCTACCTATGAACGCGATCTGGCTCGCGAAATCCTGCGCAAGATTTCCTCCTTCTCCAACATAAATTTTACCGAAGTGCCGGATAGCGCCGCCTCCTTTGGTCAAATTCGTTTCAGTAAATCGCAGCAGGACGATTCATCCGGCTTTGCCTTTTTACCCTTTTCAAACGGCCGGTCCATCGACGGTGATGTCTTTATTGATACGGGCAGCGTCACCAGCCGGACCACGCGCGAAGAAGACTATGCGCTTTTCGCCCATGAAATATTCCATGCTCTGGGGCTGAAACATTCGGGAAATTATGACGCCCTCGAAGGCCAGTCCGACGCGGCCATCGGAAATTTTCTGGGAAGGGCGGAAGATTCCGTGGCCTATACCACGATGTCCTATCGCGGGGTGACGCAAGGCCAGCAATCGTTAGGGGGCATTTATGATATTCTGACCCTGCAATATCTGTATGGGGAACGATTATCCGAAACCGGAAATAACGTTTATTCCCTGTCAGACTTTCAGGGTACGTACCTGGAGACGCTGACGGACGGCGGCGGCATCGACCGCCTTGATCTCAGCGCCTTAAGCGTTGGCGCGCGCATTGATCTGCGCGAAGGAAGTTTCAGTTCCATCGGCTTGTCGTCGTTACGCGCCGCCGCCAGCAATAATTTTGCCATCGCCTTTGGCGCTGAAATTGAAAATGTCACGGGAAGCAATTCCACGGATTCCCTTATCGGCAACAGTCTGGACAATTCCTTTGCGGGGCTGGGAGGCAATGACCTGATTGAAGGCCTCGATGGGATTGATTCTGTCAGTTATGAAAATGACCCTGCGGGCGTACAGATCAATCTGGAAACTGGAACCGGCCTGGACGGTTTTGGCGGCACGGACAGTTTACGGGGTATAGAGATCGTTACCGGCTCCAAATTCGCAGATATTTTGCGGGGCGACGGCGGGCGCAATACCTTAAGAGGAATGGCGGGCGACGATGCGCTGGACGGCGGCGGTCAGCCGGATTTTGGAGACATCCCGTTGTTTATTGGGGATGCAGCCGATTATTCCAGTATGGGCGCCATCTCTGTCGTGGTGAACCTTTCACTCGGGCGGGCAGAAGACGGGTTGGGCGGAATATATTCACTTGCCGGGATTGAGGATGTCCTTGGCTCGGATGTCAGCGACACGCTGACTGGCGACAATGGAAGAAACGGGTTTCGCGGGTTTGCCGGCAATGACACCATTGATGGCCTTGGAAATGACCCGCAACAGGGCGATTTTGTCAGTTACTTTTTAGATCCGGCATCCGTCAACGTGGATTTGACGACGGGCATCGGGCTGGATGGTTACGGCGGAATTGATACGTTACGTGGTATTGAAAACCTCAATAGCTCCAGATTTTCAGATACCTTGCGGGGCGATGACGGACGAAATATTTTTCAGGGTCTGAACGGAGATGACACGCTATCGGGCGAGTCCGGCACAGATGTGTCGATTTATCAGGGTGCGCGAAACACCTATATTATCGCTGTAAACGCTGATGCGCGCACCATTTCCGATACGATAGCTGGCCGCGATGGGGTGGACATATTGCGCGGCATGGAACGCCTGCAATTCAGCGACGGCGTCCTGGCGTTCGACAATCTGTTAACCGACACGGCGGGCAGGGGGTATTTGCTCTACCGCGCCGCATTTGACCGGACGCCGGATGTTGAAGGGCTGGGTTACTGGGTTGGTGAGCTGGACCGGGGCCAGGATTTCGGGACAGTGGTGGCGGCAAGTTTCATCGCCTCGGCCGAGTTCACCTCAAAATACGGATCCAATTTTAGCAACGCGGCGTTTGTCGATCTGGTGTACCAGAATGTTCTGGATCGTGCGCCCGATACAGCGGGCGGGGATTACTGGCTGGGTCAGCTTGATAGCGGTTTGGCCCGCTCCAGCATGCTCGCATCCTTCGCCATCTCCGATGAGAATTACAACAGCGTCCGCCCGCTGCTGAACGACGGGATATTTTTCGTTTGACGGACAGGCTAATATATTGTGCGGCGCAGCATAAATTTATTGACAGGGCGGCGGCAGAATCTGTATATCGGCGGCGGGTCGCTTCCTCCCAACGGGAAGTATTACAGAAGGATGGCGCCGATGGTTGCCACTGCTACGCCGGTTAAGCCGGACATCCGGCCGGCAAAACCGCATTTTTCCTCCGGTCCCTGCGCCAAGCATCCCGGATGGTCTCTCGAAAATCTTCAAAACGCCTGTCTGGGACGCTCTCACCGCTCAAAGCCGGGCAAGGCAAAGCTGTCGCAGGCCATTAGCCGGACCAGCGCGCTGTTGGGCATGCCGGAAGATTACCGGCTGGCGATAGTTCCCGCATCCGATACAGGCGCTGTTGAAATGGCGCTGTGGTCATTACTTGGGCCGCGCGGCATTGATATTCTGGCCTGGGAATCGTTTGGTTCTGGCTGGGTGAATGACATCACGAAACAGCTGAAGCTGAAGGATGTCCGGGTTTTTGAATCTGATTATGGCGTATTGCCTGATCTTTCGCAGATCGACAAAGACCGCGATGTCATCTTTACCTGGAACGGCACCACCTCCGGGGTGCGCGTCCCCGACGGGAAATGGATCGCCGCAGATCGGGGCGGTCTGACA
>JBEBFX010000095.1:0-12748 GCA_040081735.1 Alphaproteobacteria bacterium
GGTCAGGGCGGCAAGGAAGGCTCCGATGACGGCGATGGGGAAGAAGATTTTCGTTTTACCCTGAGCAAGGAAGAGTTTCTTGATCTGTTTTTTGAAGATCTGGAATTGCCCGATCTTGTGAAAACCAGTTTGCAGGAAGTGCACAGCGTTAAACTGCACCGCGCAGGACACTCGGCATCCGGCACGCCGACCAATCTGAATGTGTTGCGCACCATGCGTAACGCCCATGGCCGGCGCATCGCGCTGCACCGTCCGTCGCGGGCGGCAATCGAGCGTCTTGAGGAGGAAATAGCCGAACTGCGCGCCAGGCCGGTGCTGGATGATCTCGAACAGGCCCGCCTTATGGAGCTTGAGCCGCAACTGGAGGCGCTGCTGCGCAAGATGCGTGTCGTGCCCTATATCGATCCGGTCGATATTCGTTTCAACCGTTATGAAAAACAGCCAAATCCCAACACCAAGGCTGTCATGTTTTGCCTGATGGACGTATCCGGTTCGATGGGCGAGCGTGAAAAAGATCTGGCCAAGCGTTTCTTCATGCTGCTGCACCTGTTTCTGGAGCGGCGCTATAAACGCATCGAGGTGGTGTTCATTCGCCACACTCATCATGCCGAAGAGGTTGACGAGCAGACTTTTTTTTACAGCCCTGAAACAGGCGGCACCGTTGTCAGCACCGCACTGATCGAAATGCGCCGCATCGTCAAGGAGCGGTTTCCAACCGGCGAGTGGAATATTTACGCGGCCCAGGCTTCCGACGGTGAAAATTTTTCCGGGGATTCCGAACGCTGCCATGATCTGATGGTCAAGGAAATCATGCCCCTGGTGCAATATTACGCCTATATCGAAATACTCGATGAGCGCGAATTTGATATTTTTCAGGATGCGCGTTCCGGGGCCGCCCTATGGCGGGCCTATCAGGAAGTCACCGATGGCTGGAGCAATTTCGCCATGAAGCGCATTGCGAAACCTGGCGATATTTATCCTGTTTTCCGGGAGCTGTTTGCCCATAAGGCTAAGGAATGGGCAAGCTAGCTCCGAGTTTCTAACATAATGGTAACCTGGGCATGATCACTAAATCCGGCAGCGTATTGCTCTATGATGGATCGGACTGGAATTTTCCAACCCTGGAAAAGACCTACAAGGCGATTGAGGAAATCGCTCTTGAGGATCTGGGCCTGGACGTATACCGCAACCAGATTGAAATCATCTCCTCCGAACAGATGCTGGACGCCTATTCCTCGGTCGGCATGCCGTTAATGTACCAGCACTGGTCCTTCGGCAAGCGCTTTGCGCGCGATGAGATGCTGTACCGCAAGGGCTATCAGGGGCTTGCTTACGAGATCGTCATTAATTCCAATCCCTGCATCAGTTATAACATGGAAGAAAACACCATGCCGATGCAGACCCTGGTGATGGCCCATGCGGCGTTCGGCCATAATCATTTTTTCAAGAACAATTATCTGTTCCGGCAATGGACGGATGCCGACGGCATTCTGGAATATCTGCAATTCGCCAAAGGCTATATTGCCAAATGCGAAGAAAAACACGGATCGCGGCCGGTTGAGGAAATTCTTGACGCCGCCCACGCCCTGATGGATCACGGGGTGTTCCGGTATCGTCGGCCGCCGCCGCTATCGACGCGCGAAGAAGACAGCAAGCGCCGCGCCCGCGAGGACTATGAAGCGCGGACTTTCAATGATCTCTGGCGCACCCTGCCCGCAAAGGGCAAGAACGTGGCCGTGAGCGAAAGCGAGGAAGAACATGAACAGCGCCGGAAATTGCTGAAACTTCCCCAGGAGAATATTCTGTATTTTCTGGAGAAATTCAGCCCTGTGCTGGAACCCTGGCAGCGTGAACTGCTTCATATTGTCCGCACGATCGCACAGTATTTTTATCCTCAAAAACAAACCAAGGTGATGAATGAAGGGTGCGCGACCTTCGTGCATTATTACATCGCCAACAAACTGTATGATCAGGGCCGCATCAGCGAGGGCGCCCTGCTGGAAATTCTGCACAGCCATTCCAGTGTGGTGATGCAGCCGGCCTATGATGATCCGCGTTACAGCGGCATGAACCCCTATGCGCTGGGTTTTGAGATGATGTGCGATATCAGGCGCATCTGCACCGAGCCAACCGATGAGGACCGGCAATGGTTTCCCGATCTTGCGGGAAGCGGCGACTGGCGTGCGGCGCTGCGCTATGCGTGGGAAAATTACCGCGATGAATCCTTTATCCTGCAATATCTCAGCCCGCACGTGATGCGCAAATTCCGCATGTTCCTGATTACCGATGACGAGAAGGAAACGTCATACAGGGTCAAGGGTATTCACGACGAAGCGGGCTTTCGCAAGGTGCGCACGGCGCTTGCCCAGTCCTATGAAATCGGGCGGCTTGACCCGGATATTCAGGTCGTTGACGCGGATTTAAAAGGAGACCGCTGTCTTAGCCTCCGGCATCTGGCGCTGGACAGAATTCCGCTGGAAACCAAAGAGCGCGATCAGGCGCTGAAACATCTGCGGCGGCTGTGGGGATATGATGTCAGCATTGCCAGCGTCGATCGTGACAGCGGCGCGCTGATTTCCGAGGCGCGGCTCACCGCTGACAGGCTGGAAGCCAGCATCCGGTAGCCGTGTGCCCGGGAATAGGCGAAAAAAAGCCCGGCAAAATGAGCCGGGCTTTTTATTGCGTGACCGGATTTATTTTCGCGATCCCAGCGGGACATATTTGCGCTCGGTCGCGCCATGATATAACTGGCGGGGACGGCCAATTTTCTTGCCCGCATCCGTGATCATTTCGTTCCATTGCGCAACCCAGCCGACCGTGCGCGCCACGGCGAATATGACAGTGAACATCGAGGGCGGGAAGCCAAGCGCGCGCTGGATGATGCCTGAATAGAAGTCCACGTTCGGATACAGCTGACGGTCAATGAAATATTTGTCGTGCAGGGCAATCTCTTCAAGCTGCATGGCGACCTGCAACAGGGGATCATGCTTGATGCCCAGCACGGCCAGCACTTCGTGACAGGTTTTGCGCATGACCGTCGCGCGGGGGTCGTAATTCTTGTACACCCGGTGCCCAAATCCCATCAGTTTGCTAGTGTCGTTCTTGTCCTTGGCGCGGGAGATGAACGGCTCAATATTCTCTACGCTGCCGATGGATTGCAGCATGTTGAGCGCCGCTTCGTTGGCGCCGCCATGGGCCGGCCCCCACAGGCTGGCGATCCCTGCCGCGATACAGGCGAAGGGATTGGCGTCCGACGAGCCGGCCAGCCGGACAGTCGAGGTCGACGCGTTCTGTTCATGATCCGCATGCAGAATAAAGATGCGGTCCATGGCGCGCGCAAGAACCGGATTGACCTTGTATTCTTCCGCCGGCACCGAGAAACACATATGCAGGAAATTCTCCGCATAAGTCAGTTCGTTGCGCGGATAGACAAAAGGCTGCCCCAGGGAATATTTATAGGCGAGGGCCGCGATTGTCGGCATTTTGGCGATCATGCGATAGCTGGCCACCATGCGCTGATGCGGATCGGTAATATCGGTTGAGTCATGATAAAACGCCGACAATGCGCCGGCCACGCCGCACATCACGGCCATGGGGTGGCTGTCGCGGCGGAACCCCCTGAATACATTCAGTATCTGCTCATGCAGCATGGTGTGCATGGTAATGTCGTGGACGAACTTTTCCTTCTGCTTTTTGGTCGGCAATTCGCCCTCAAGCAGCAGAAAGGAGGTTTCCATGAAATCACTTTTCAGGGCGAGTTCGTCGATGGAATAGCCGCGATGGCGCAGGATGCCCGCGTCGCCGTCAATATAGGTGATTTTGGAATCGCAGCTGGATGTTGATGTAAAACCGGGATCGTAGGTGAACATTCCGGTTTCGGCATACAGCTTGCGCACATCGATGACGCTGGGCCCTTCACTGCCGTGCAGGACGGGCAATTCCATGGTCTTGCCCCCGTAACTCAAGGTAACGGAGTTGATTCTCTGCGCCGCAGACGCCTTTGCTGGTGCGGCTTTTGGTTTTGCCGCTCCGGTGGTTTTTGCCTTGCTCATCCCTAACTCCTTTTGGCTATGGTTCGAAGTACCCGCATTATCGTTCTAGCGCCTATATATTAATCATATATATGCTGCGCTGCACAAGAGACTATCATAACGGGCGAAGTATTAAATTAAACTCCCTGATCGCGGATGCGCGCAACACTTTCCCCCTGTCCGAGGGCAAACAGGACATCAAAAATTCCCGGGGACGTCGTTGAACCGGTCAGGGCGGCGCGTAACGGCTGCGCAGCCTGGCCTAGTTTCATGCCATTGGCTCCGGCGAACTGCCGAATACAGGTCTCAATGGTTTCCGGTGTCCAGACGTGCAGGGTTTCAAATGCCTCAGCCAGCCCGCTTAGCCGGGCGCGCGCCTCGGGTGTAAGCAGTTTGCCGGCGGCCTCTTCTATCGCCAGAGGCCTTTTGAAAAATAAAAAGGCCGCATTTTTAGCGAGATCGACCAGATTTGTGGCGCGTTCCTTTAACCCTGGCAGGGCAATTTCAAGCCGCGCGCGGCCCGCTTCATCCACTTCTTTTCCATCCAGACGGGCGATGGTTTTGAGCAGATAGGGCAGCAGATCGCCGGGCGCCCTGTCGCGCATATAGACGCCATTGAGGTTTTCCAGCTTGGCAAAATCAAATCGGGCAGCGGATTTGCCAATTCCCGCCAGATCAAACCAGTGGATCGCCTGCTGTGTTGAGATGATTTCATCATCCCCATGGGCCCAGCCCAGCCGCAGCAGATAATTGCGCATGGCGTCGGGCAAATATCCCATGTCCCGGTAGGCGTCCACCCCCAGGGCCCCATGGCGTTTCGACAGTTTGGCGCCATCTGGACCCAGGATCATGGGCAGATGCGCAAAGACGGGTTCCGGCCATACCATGGCGTGATAGATCTGCAATTGGCGCGCGGTGTTGGTGAAATGATCATCGCCCCGGATCACATGGCTGATCGCCATGTCATAATCATCGACGACGACCGACAGCATATAGGTGGGTGTGCCATCACTGCGCAACAGTATGAAATCATCCAGTTGCGTATTGCTGAAATTGACGGGGCCGAGAACCTGATCATCAACCAGCGTTTCACCGGTTTGCGGCGCCCTGATGCGCACGACGGGCGGCACGCCCGCAGGGGCCTGGGACGGGCCGCGATCACGCCACATCCCGTTATAAACCGGCGGCTTGCCTTCGGCACGCGCGGTCTCGCGCATCGTTTCCAGTTCTTCCTGGGTGCAATAGCAATGATAGGCCTTGCCGGCCGCCAGTAATTGCTGGGCCACCTGCGCATGGCGTTCACGCCGGGCAAACTGAAATACCGGCGGCGCGTCCGCCGCCAGCCCGAGCCAGTCCATGCCTTCCAGAATGGCGTCGATAGCCGCCTGGGTTGAGCGTTCGCGGTCGGTGTCTTCAATGCGCAGCAGGAATGTTCCCCCATGATGGCGGGCAAACAGCCAGTTGAACAATGCGGTGCGCGCCCCGCCAATATGCAGAAAGCCTGTTGGCGATGGGGCAAAGCGGGTAATTACCGGGCGGGTTTCAGCCATGACGATATATACGATGCGTAAGAGGTTGCTTATTGCCAGCATGCTTAGCACACTTGCGGCTCAGGGGTTAAGCAGAGGTATTGCCGATGGCAATGGGAATGGCCGCGCCGGGGATGCGCACAGGCCTGCGGCAGCGGCTTGCGGGCTTCACTCTTGCAGCAATCTGGCCTGGCGTCCGCGATAATTTTCTGGCGGATCGTTCACGCTGGGCGCTGTGGCTGCCGGTTTTACTGGCCATGGGCATCGGGATTTATTTTGCGTTGCCGATAGAGCCGCCGCCGTTTGCCGGTATCGGCGCCGCAGGGTTGTTGGCGGCCGGGATTTATTTTTGCCGCGCTTTGCCGGGCGTACAGCTTGTTCTGATCGCCCTGTTTCTGGCGGCGGCAGGGTTTAGCGCGGTGCAATGGCGCAGCGCCAGCCGTGAAACGCCGCTGATTGCCAGCCGGTTGGGCCCGGTCGACATAAGCGGACAGTTGATAGCCCTTGAGCGTCAGGATGACGGGGTGCGCTATCTTATCGCGCCGGATCATATTGACCGGCTGCGGCCAGAACAAATCCCAGCCCGTATCCGGTTGCGTCTGAGCGGCAGGGCGCGCGCCGATCCCAATCTGAATGCGGGGGATAATGTGCAGCTTCGCGCGGTGCTGATGCCGCCGCCGGGGCCGGTGACGCCCGGCGGCTTTGATTATGGCCGGATGCTGTGGTTTGAACGCATCGGGGCGGTCGGATTTATAATTTCCCCGCCGTATCCGGTGGACACTGCACAGCAGGATAATTTTTTGCTGGCGGCCGAGCTTCGCCTGACCGCCTTGCGGGACAGGCTGACGGCGCGGGTGATAGCGGGCATTCCGGGGGACGCCGGGGTGCTGGCGGCGGCCCTGATGACGGGGGATCGCGCGGCCATATCGGATCCGGTGAATACCGCCATGAAAAACTCGGGTCTGGCGCATCTGATTTCGATCTCGGGTCTGCACATGGGCTTGGTGGCGGGCATTCTGTTTTTTTCCCTGCGCGCCGCCCTTGCGCTGATCGAGCCGGTGGCGCTGCGCTATCCGATCAAAAAATGGTCGGCGGCCTTCGCCATGACGGGGCTGTTTTTGTATCTGCTGATTTCGGGTTACTCGATCCCGACCCAGCGTTCGTTTCTGATGACGGGTCTTATCCTGGCGGCGGTGATGCTGGACCGCACGGCAATTTCCATGCGCAGCATCATGCTGGCCGCCAGCGTGATCCTGCTGGCGGCGCCGGAAAGCCTGCACAGCGCCAGTTTTCAGATGTCGTTTGCAGCCGTGATTGCGCTGGTGGCGCTGTACGAAAAATATAGCGCGCAACTGTCTTACAGTATGGGGGAGGATGGCTGGTTGCGGCGCTGCGCGAAATATGTGTCCGCCATGCTGGCCTCCAGTTTTGTGGCCGGTCTGGCTACCGCGCCATTTGCGGCGTTTCACTTCAACCGCTTCACCGTTTACGGATTACTTGCAAATATGCTGGCGGTGCCGTTGACGGGCGCCGTGATCATGCCGTGCGCCGTCGCTGCATTCATGCTGATGCCATTTGGTCTGGAGCGGCTGGCGCTGCTGCCCATGGGATGGGGTGTGCAATGGGTGATCGCGATCGCCTATTGGGTGGAAAGCATTCCCGGCGCCGTCATGGCGGTGGGGCAGGCGCCCGATGCGGTATTGCTGCTGATTGCGGGCGGCGGGCTGTGGCTATGTTTGTGGGAACAAGGCTGGCGGCGGGCGGGATTTGTTCTGATAATCGCCGGGGTCATTATCTGGGGAATGGGGGCGTCGCTGCGTCTGGATATCCTGATAGAAGGGGAAGGACGTTTAATCGCTGTGCGCAACGCAACAGGCGTCCTGGTCGTCAATAGCGCAACGGCGGCCCGCCATGCCGGTGAAGAATGGGCCAAACAGGAAGGCCTGATGGGACGTCTGGCGGCGGTGCGCGATGATCCCTCTGCCGCCTGCGATGCGCTGGGCTGCATGTTTACCGGGCCGGATAGCGAAACCGTCGCCTTTGTGCGTGACGCCAATGCGCTTGAAGAAGACTGCGCCATCGCAGGCATTGTCATCGCCAGCGTCGCCGTGAAAAACTGTAAGGGCCCGCGGCTGGTAATTGATGCGCGCGATCTGTATTCTGGCGGCAGCCACGCGGTGTGGTTGACGCCTGACAGCATACGCGTTGAAACCGTTACCGGGCGGCGCGGTCAGCGCCCCTGGGTTCCGGTGAGAGAGTAGGGGGTACATGAATAAACTGAAAATATGCGTATCTCATCAGCCGGACGAAACTCTGGTGTCAGAGCTGAGAGAAAATCTGCGCAGCTACAACTTTGCAGCGGCCGGTGAATATGCTTTGGATCCCTTCCTGATTACCCATCGTTCGGAGAAAAATGCGTTGATGGGGGGAGTGTTTGCCTATCTGCGTTTCCAGTGGCTGATCATTGATCTGTTGTGGGTGCATGAAGATTATCGCCGACGCGGTTTGGGCGCGCAGCTGTTGCAAAAAGCAGAAGAAATAGCCTTGTCATATGGCGTCAACCGATTTCGCCTTAATACCGCGAGTTTTCAAAAGGGGTTGAGCCTGTATCAGACGCAGGGGTATGAAATATTCGCGGAGCTGCCCAGCGCCAATGTGGTGGATGGTAAGCTGGTACCGTTCACCGATTATTATCTGAAAAAAGAGGTAAGCTGAAAATTTACTCCTCTAGCAGACGCCGGGTAATCACCTGGGCCTGAATTTCACCGGCGCCCTCAAAAATATTCAGAATGCGGGCGTCGCACAACACCCGGCTGATCGGATATTCCAGCGCGAAGCCGTTGCCGCCGTGTATCTGCAGCGCGTTGTCGGCGCACATCCAGGCGATGCGCGCGCCCAGTAGTTTGGCCATCCCGGCTTCCAGATCGCAGCGTTCGCCGTCATCCTTGCGCCGCGCCGAATAATAGGTCAGCTGGCGCGCAATCATGATCTCCACCGCCATCCAGGCGATCTTGCCGCTGACGCGCGGAAAGCTGTAAATCGGCTTGCCGAACTGCTGCCGGTCCTGGGCATATTTCAGCCCTAGTTCCAGGGCGCACTGCGCCACGCCAATGGCGCGGGCGGCGGTTTGAATGCGCGCGCTTTCAAAGGTTTTCATCAGCGACTTGAAGCCTTCACCCTCGCGTTCGCCGAGCAGGTTTTTTGCGGGCACCTCAAAGCCGTCAAACGCCAGTTCATATTCCTTCATGCCGCGATAGCCCAGCACTTCGATCTCGCCGCCGGTCATGCCATTGGCGGGAAACAGATTGCCGTCAACGCCACGCGGTTTTTCCGCCAGGAACATCGACAGGCCCTTATAGCCGGCCTCGTTCGGATCGGTGCGCACCAGCAGGGTCATCATGTCGGTGCGTGACGCATGGGTGATCCAGGTCTTGTTGCCGGTGATCTTGTACACATCGCCGTGCTTCACTGCACGGGTGCGCAGGCTGGCCAGATCGGAACCGGTATTGGGTTCGGTAAATACAGCGGTGGGCAAGATTTCGGCGCTGGCGAGTTTGGGCAGATAATAGGCCTTCTGTTCATCGGTGCCGCTGCCCATGATCAGTTCCGCCGCAATTTCCGAACGCGTGCCCAGCGACCCGACGCCGATATAGCCCCGGCTTAATTCTTCCGACACCACGCACATGGCCATTTTGCCAAGGCCGAGGCCGCCCAGTTGTTCCGGGATGGTGAGGCCGAACACGCCAAGTTCGCCCATCTGGTTGACAACCTCGATCGGGATCAGGTCATTTTTCAGGTGCCAGTCATGGGCGAAGGGCGCAACCCGTTCGTCTGCAAAGCGATGGAACTGTTCGCGGATCATGGCGTGGGTTTCGTCCAGCCCGGTATCGCCAAAGGTGATGGCGCCGCTGTTTTCGGCAATCAGCTGCGCGATGCGTTCGCGGACCCCCGCCGTATTGCCAAGCCGGATCAACGCGTTTACCGGATCAGTAAAGAATGCTTTTTCCTGGGCCTGGGTCACGCCCATGTCCTGGGGGCGCACGACTTCGCCCTGGTTCATCGGGATGCCGCCCGCCATCTGGCACAGATACTCCCCGAACGCGGCTTGCAGAATCAAAGCCTCCAGTTCGCCAAAGCGCCCATCAGTGTTCAGCCGCGCCGCCCAGCCATGCATTTCGCGCAGACTTTCCACATAGGTCGCCATCCAGGCCAACCCATGGGCCTGAAACTGGTTCTGCTCCAGAAGATCGGCAGAAATCCGGCCATTGTCAGTCAGCAGAGCGCGCACCGCCTCGCGCGCCGCCAGTAATAGCGCCTCGGCAACAGGCAATGCGGCGGCGCAGGCCGCGATAGGGTTTTCAGGTAGCGGCGGGGGGCTCTGTGACATAAAGCGTTACTCGAATAAGTGTTATGAACAAGGTTTACTGTATAGCGATAAAACGGGTTTTCAGCCAGCAACTCCCATGCTGCTGAAACACGAATATTCTGTCATTCTGAGCGTGAGCCGAAGAATCTGCGCCACACTGAATACCAACGGGATTCTTCAGTCGTTACACTCCCTCAGAATTACGATTCCAGGCATTTAGCGGCTTTTAGCTGGAGGCAAAATCATGTCGAGACAGGCGATTTCGGCAATCTATCTGGCGGATGAAGCGACGTGCGTAGCTGCGCTGCTGGCGCAGGCACGGTTAAGTGAAGACGCGACAGGGCGCGTGACGTCACTGGCCACGGGCCTTGCGGCGCATATCCGCGCCCATCGCCGCCCCGCCGGGGGACTTGATGTTTTCCTGCGCGAATATGCGCTAAGCAGTGAAGAAGGCGTGGCGCTGATGTGTCTGGCGGAAGCGCTGCTGCGCATACCGGACAGCGCCACCATGGACGCGCTGATCCGCGACAAGATCACGCCCGCCCATTGGGAGCGCCATATTGGGCATTCTGATTCCTGGTTTGTCAACGCGTCGACATTGGGTCTGATGCTGACAGGGCGCATCGTGCGGCTTGATCCGGCGCAAACGTCTGACGCCGGAAATTTCTTTGGCCGCCTGATCGCACGCAGCGGCGAGCCGGTCATCCGTCAGGCCTTGCTGCACGCCATGCGCATCATGGGACGCCAATTCGTGCTCGGGCGCACGATCGGGGAAGCCATTGCGCATGCGAAATCCGACGCCAGCCGGGGCTATCGTCATTCCTTCGACATGCTGGGCGAAGGCGCGCGCACAGCAAATCAGGCGGCGCATCATTTTCAGGCTTACAGTAACGCGATACAGTCACTGAGCGCACCGGCCGGGCTGCACGCGCCCGGTATTTCGGTCAAATTGTCAGCCCTGCATCCACGTTTTGAACAGGCGCAACATGGGCGGGTGATGGCGGAATTAACGCCGCGCGTGGCGGAACTGGCGGCGCTGGCCTGCGACGCAAATATTGATCTTACCATCGATGCGGAAGAATCCGACCGGCTGGACCTGACGCTTGATATTTTCGCGGCAATATATGCGGGGCTGAGGGACTGGGAAGGCTTTGGCCTTGCGGTGCAGGCGTATCAAAAACGCGCGCCCCATGTGCTGGACTGGCTGGCCGCACTCGCGAAACAACAGGGCAGACGCATTCCTGTGCGTCTTGTAAAGGGCGCATATTGGGACAGCGAAATCAAACGCGCGCAGGAACGCGGGCTCAGTTCCTATCCGGTGTTTACGCGCAAGGCGTCAACCGACGTTTCCTATCTGGCCTGTGCAGCGCGTATGATTGCCGCGGGCGATTGGTTAAATCCTCAATTCGCCACGCATAATGCGCAGACTGTGGCGGCGATTCTGGTGATGACGGGTGCGGACCGTGGTGCGCCGTCGGTTCCATTTGAATTTCAGCGGCTGCATGGCATGGGGGCGCCGCTGCATGATCTGGTGATGCAGACCCATGGGGCGTCGTGCCGCATTTATGCGCCGGTGGGAAGCCATGAAGACCTGCTGGCTTATCTGGTGCGCAGGCTGCTGGAAAACGGCGCCAACAGTTCATTTGTCAACCGGCTGAGTGATGATGCGGCGCCGATTGAGGATATTGTGCGTGATCCGGTTGCGGTAATCGCTGAATATTCCGCAATTCCCAACCCGCAAATTCCGCTGCCGGAAAATCTGTTCGGGGACGAAAGGCGCAATTCCCGGGGTATGCTGCTGAGCGACCCTGCGGTTCTGACGCTTCTTATGCAGGATATCGAAACCTGTCTCAGTGCGCCGCGCCTCGCGGGTCCGCTTGTGGATGGCGTTATCCAGAAAGGTCCGCGCGAAGCCGTCAGCGATCCTGCCAACCTTGACCGGATGGTTGGATATCTGTCCATGTCCGATGGGTCAGCGATAGAGCAGGCGATGGCCAGCGCCGCCTCCGCCGCCCCCGCGTGGGAAGCGATGGGCGGCGGCGCGCGGGCGCACTGTCTGGACAGCGCGGCTGATTTATTTGAGACGAACCGCGCGGAATTGCTGGGCCTGTGCATCCGCGAGGCGGGCAAGACGTTACCCGACGCATTGTCGGAAGTTCGCGAGGCGGTGGATTTCCTGCGCTACTAGGCAGCGCTGGCGCGGGCTGAATTTGATGCGCCCCGGATATTGCCGGGCCCGGTTGGGGAGCGTAACCAGCTGTCATTACACGGGCGCGGGGTGTTTTGCTGCATCAGCCCATGGAATTTTCCACTGGCCATATTTACCGGGCAGGTGGCGGCGGCGCTGGCGGCTGGCAATGCAGTGATTGCCAAACCGGCGGAACAGACCGGCCTGATCGCCTGCCGCGCGGTGCAATTGCTGCACCAGGGCGGCGTGCCGGTTGCGGCATTGCATCTGTTGCCGGGGGCAGGGGAACTGGTTGGCGCCGCACTTGTCTGTGACCCGCGAATTTCCGGTGTGGCCTTTACCGGCTCGACGGAGGTGGCGCACAGTATCAACCGCCGTCTTGCGCAACGTGCGGGGCCGATCATTCCGTTCATCGCAGAAACCGGCGGGCAGAATGTAATGATTGCGGATAGTTCTGCGCTGCCCGAACAATTGGTTGATGACGTCATCCGCTCCGCTTTTAACAGCGCCGGGCAGCGCTGTTCTGCCCTGCGGGTATTATTTGTGCAGGAAGAGGCCGCAGACCGGGTGCTGGAGATGCTGTCGGGCGCGATAGCCGAGCTGCGGATTGGCGATCCGATGTGTGTGGATACAG
>JBEBFX010000096.1:0-12720 GCA_040081735.1 Alphaproteobacteria bacterium
CACTTGCCGGATCGGATGACGTGTATGACGCCGCGTTCCGCCGCGCCGGTATGCTGCGCGTCACACTGCTGGATGAGCTGTTCGAGGCGGTGGAAACCCTGGCGTCCGGGATACGCCCCTGTGGCGGACGGCTGGCGATACTCACCAATGGCGGCGGCATTGGCGTGCTGGCGACGGACGAACTCATCGACGATGGCGGTGTGCTCGCCCCATTGTCCGGGCTGACGCTGGCGCGGCTGAATAAAGCGCTGCCGGTCACCTGGTCCCATGGCAACCCGGTGGACATTATCGGCGACGCCCCCGGCGCGCGCTATGCCGAGGCCACCCGCGCCTTGCTGGAAGATGAAAATGTGGACGCGCTGCTGGTGCTGAATTGCCCGACGGCCATCGCCAATAGCAGCGAAGCGGCCCGGGCCGTGCTGGACAATATTCACGGCGCCCGCAAGCCGGTGCTGACCAGCTGGCTTGGCGGCGTCAGCACCGGACCGGCGCGGGCGATGTTTCGCGCGGCAGGCGTGCCAAGCTTTGATACGCCCACCCAGGCCGTGCGCGCGTTTGGGCATTTGCTGCGCTACCGCAGCAACCAGGATTTGCTGATGCAGACGCCCGCAGAGGGCGGCGAAGTTTTGCGCGGCGGTGACACCGCAGAGGCGCGTGAAATAATCGACAGGGCACTGGGCGAACGGCGCGAATGGCTCAGTGAAGTGGAGGCCAAATGTGTGCTGGCCGCCTATGGCGTTCCGGTCGTGGAGACCCGTGTTGCAAAAAATCCGGCAGAAGCAGGCGAAATCGCCGCCGCGTTTGGCGCCTCGGTGGCCCTGAAAATCATATCGCCTGATATTACCCATAAATCGGATGCGGGCGGTGTCGCGCTGGGCCTGGAAGGCGCGGATATGGTGCGCGCAACAGCGCAAGCCATGCTGGCGCGGTTGTCCCGCACGCATCCCAGGGCTCAGATCGGCGGCTTCAGCGTGCAGCCCATGATCAGCGGCGCTGGCGCGGTTGAACTGATCGTTGGCGTCAATACGGACGCGACCTTCGGCCCGGTGATCCTGTTTGGCGAAGGCGGCGTGGGGGTCGAAATCACCGATGACAAGGCCATTGGCCTGCCGCCGCTCAATGATGTGCTGGCGCGTGAGCTGATTGAGCGCACCCGTATCGTGCGGCGCCTGCGCGGCTACCGCAACGTTCCCCCCGCCGATATGGATGCGATAATCCGTGTGCTGATTTCAATCTCGCATCTTGCGGCCGGCATTGCAGAAGTGCGTGAACTGGACATCAATCCGCTTATCGCCTCGGCCAGGGGCGTGATGGCGCTGGATGCGCGCATTCGTATCGCGCCCGCAAAAGGAAAACCGGCGGACCGGCTGGCGATAGCGCCCTATCCCGCGCATCTGGCCCATGCAATCGCCACTAAATCCGGCGCGCAATATGATCTGCGCCCGATCCGCCCGGAGGATGAGCCCGCCCTGATCGCCCTGGTCGAGGCGCTGGATCCCGAGGATGCAAGGCTGCGGTTTTTATCTGTCATGCGCCATATGTCGCATCAGCTGGCGGCGCGTTTGACACAAATCGACTATGACCGTGAAATGGCGTTCGTGGCGATCGATGATAATGGCGCCGGCGGCGTGGTGCGGCTTGCCGCCGATCCGGACGGGGAGAAGGCGGAATTTGCGGTGCTGGTGCGCAGCGCCCTGAAGGGAACAGGGCTGGGCCTGGCCCTGATGCAGGAGATCATCAGCTACGCCAGATCGCGCGGCATCGGCGAATTAACGGGAGACATTTTGACTGAAAACCGGCCGATGCGCGCCATGGCTCATGAATTTGGTTTTGTGACCCGGACAGACCGCAACGAACCCGGACAAGTCCGGGTCAGCCTTGATCTGCGCGGTAACGGCGGCGCTGCCAAAGTTCCATTGGTTGACGGCGGATGAATAGTACAGCCAGAAACAAGGCCATCGACGTCGCGCCGCCCAGCGTTTACGCGCCGGCGGCGTTACCTGTTCAGGCTTTGAGAGCGGCTTCCCGCGCCGATCGAACAGACGCGTTCGTCTGGTTGAAGAGCAGATCGCGGCGCTTTTTTTCTTCTTCCCTGGTGTACACTTCCTTGCCGAGTTCCCCGCCGGCCGCCTGGCCGCGTTGCACAGCTTCGCGCGATCCAACCTCGTCGACCCAGCGTTTCACGTTGGGATAGGCGTCCCAACTGTCGCTTTCCTTATCGGCGAGCCGGTTCACAAACATCGCCCACGGCCAGGTGATCATGTCGGCGATGGAATAATCGGGACCCGCCAGATATTTATGAATGGAAAGCTGGGTGTCCATAACCCCGGCAAGACGGTCAACCTCGCCGATGAACCGGCGCTGGCCATGGAAAGCCTGGTCTCGTCATCGACAAAGTTCTTGGCGTAATTTTTGAAGTGATTGGCATTCCCCATCATTGGCCCGAGATTGGCCATCTGCCAGTGCACCCATTGCAATACGGCATATTTGCCGGCGGGGTCTTTAGGCAGGAACCTGCCCGACTTTTCGGCCAGATACTCAAGGATCGCGCCCGATTCGAAAATGGCGATCGCCGCCCTGCCGCCCATGGGTTCGTGATCCACAATCGCCGGCATCCGGTTGTTGGGGCAGATACGCAAAAACTCCGGCTTAAACTGATCGCCGCCGCCGATATCAACCGGCACGATCTTGTAGGCCATGCCGCACTCTTCAAGCATGATAGTAATCTTGCGGCCGTTCGGTGTTGGCCAGAAGTAAACGTCAATCATGGGGCGCGCCTCCGCTACAGTTTCCAAAGTGATTTAGTCTACTATAGAGATTGGCGGCAAATTTTGCCAGCAGCGGAAGAGAGGACGGCCTTGTCCCGGCCAATCAAACCGCGCCAGCCGGACGGACGCGATATGCAAAAATGCCGTCCAGTGATGTTCGAATGGAAACAGTACGTTAAACTAGCCGTTCCGTAATTGTGGGGTGAGGATCACCCGATGGCCCGGCGTAAATAATCTATGCGAAATTAAACGGTGGTCCTGATCGGGATTTGCTCATGCCCCAGAACAAATTCGAGAGAGACATTGTCTCCGACAATCTTGATTTTTTTTGTCGCCTTTCTGGCCATCGGAATTTTATATTTTAAGCAAAAATTTAATAGAATAGCGCCAAAATTCGGAATTGAGATAAGAATTTTACGCTCTTGATCCTTGTTAAAATTCAAAAATAAAATACAGATATTTTCTTTTTCATCGGGATTGATGGATACCGAAAGTATCCGTCCATCACTCAGCTTTGGAATATTAGCAGATTCAAATAAATTTATGGCATTCATAAGCTCTTCATTGGAAAATATGATGCTCTTTACTTCAGTGGGCATTTAATCTCACTCCGGTAAATATATCCGCCAAAATATTGGTCAAAGCGAATCAATCGTCGCGATAGACCTTCTCGCGGCGTTCGTGCCGTTCCTGCGCCTCGATGCTAAGGGTGGCGACGGGCCGCGCATCAAGGCGGCGCAGGCTGATGGGTTCGCCGGTTTCCTCGCAATATCCATAACTGCCATCGTCAATTCGCTTAAGCGCCGCGTCAATTTTGGAAATCAGCTTTCGCTGCCGGTCCCGGGTGCGCAGTTCGATGGATCGTTCGGTTTCATCCGAGGCCCGATCGGCCAGGTCCGGATGCTGGCTGGTCTCGTTCTGAAGGTTTTTCAGGGTTTCCCTGCTCTCATGAAGGATGTCTTCTTTCCATCTCATAAGCTTGAGACGAAAATACTCCTTCTGCCGGCGGTTCATGAACGGCTCTGTCTCTTTTGGACGATAACTGGGAGAAAGCTTCGTGGCCATATCCCTACTCCGTGTGACGCTTCGATTTTGAAAATCGGCGCGATTATAGGTTCACGCCCGATGGGTAGCAACCTGTGTCATGAATATATAATACAGCGCTCCCGGCTGCCTAAAAGCACACAGTCAGGGCCAATTACCACTAAAAAACGACTTTGGACATTTCCAGCTTGGCGAGCTCGACCTTGGCGCGCAGTTCGATATCGGACAAAATCTCCCCAAGCCGGGGATCGGTAAATCCTTCGCGCTTCATATGACTCAGGGACAGCAGACGCCGCAATTTATGTTCTGATATAGACCCTATCAGCAGGCCGTGACGGACAGCATCCAGTAAATCAAGCATTTCATCCGCGCGGCCCAGCGCGCTGCGGCGGCCGCCACCCTTATCATGCACTTCCTGGATGCTGAGCAACGAACCAATCATGGAAGCCGGGCCTGCGCCGGTAACCGGGCCGGGATGGTCTTTGCCCGCATCATCGGTTTGATCCAGCGAAAAGCCGCCGCCCGCCCCCGCAGACGGCGCATTCCTGCGCCGTACAGGCGTTGTTTCGGCTTTGCCCGATCCGGTGATTCTCATTTTTACCCATGCCTCATGGTGCATGCCCTTGATTGCAGATTAGGCGGATTATCCTTAACAAGTTCTAAAATACGCCCGGCATTTCCCTGCCATAACGGCAGATAAATCGCATTCGCGGCAAAAATTGCCGCCAAAATGACACTGCGCCGCCTAAAAATCGGCATTTATCCGTCACTTTCAAATGGCATGGTTTTCGCTTATCTCCCGATGCCCCGGCAGAAGGTACGCGGGCCCTCAGGGACAGAAATATGCAACGATCACGTTTTTTCCATAGTTTTCAGGCCAGCATAATTATGCGGGTTCTGATCAGTATCAGCCTGCTGCTTCCAGGCGCCCTGATCCAACCGGCGCACGCTTCGCGCATCAAGGATGTGGTCGATTTTGAGGGTGTGCGCAGTAATATGCTTATCGGCTATGGGCTGGTCGTGGGTCTGAATGGCACCGGGGATTCCCTGCGCAATTCGCCGTTCACCAGACAGAGTCTTGAATCCATGCTGGAACGGCTTGGGGTTAATACCCGTGGCGCGACACTGAATACGAATAACATCGCAGCCGTCATGGTGACCTCCAATCTGCCGCCCTTTGCCGCGCAGGGGACCAATGTGGATGTCGCCATCAGCGCCATGGGGGACGCCAAAAGCCTGCGTGGCGGCATCCTGCTGGTTACGCCCCTGATGGGCGCGGACAGCGAGGTCTACGCCGTGGCGCAAGGCCCCGTCTCGGTCGGCGGGTTTTCCGGCGGAGGGCAAGGCGCCAAAGTCACCAAGGGCGTGCCGACCAATGGCAAAATTGCCAACGGCGCCATCGTGGAGCGCACTATCCCATTCGCGCTGGCGTCCATGGGGCAGATCAAGCTTTCCCTGCGCAACCCCGATTTCACAACGGCGCAGCGCATCGCAGGGGCCATCAATGGCCGCATGGGCAGCCCCCTGGCCGCGATGATTGATCCGTCTACGGTTAATATGACGCTTCCGGAAAATTATCCCGGCGGCATGGTGTCCCTGATCACCGATGTGGAACAGTTGCAGATTACGCCGGATCAGCCTGCCACGGTGGTCATCGATGAAGCCTCGGGCATCATCGTGATGGGCAAGGATGTCCGTATCAACACGGTTGCCATTGCCCAGGGCAATCTGACGATCCGCGTCACCGAAACGCCGCAGGTCAGCCAGCCCGCGCCTTTCTCACAGGGCGGAACGACCAAAGTGGTGCCGCGCACGACGGTTGAGGTGGACCAGGGCGAGGATAAAAAACTGGCGGTGCTGAAAGATGGCGTCAGTCTGGAAGATCTGGTAAACGGCCTCAATGCACTTGGGATCGGGCCGAGCGATATGATCTCAATCCTGCAAGCAATAAAGGCGTCCGGCGCCCTGCAAGCCGAAATCGAGGTAATGTGATGGCCGGTATTGACGCAAACGCCGGGCTGATGGCGGTACAGCAAATGCACGCCAGCCAGCCGGAAACCCTGGCAAAACGCCTTCACGCGATGCCCCAGGGCGCGGGAACGGATGCGGCGGCGCGCAAGACCGCCAATGAGTTTGAATCGATGTTCCTGTCCCAGATGCTGGAACATATGAGTTCCGGCGTCAAGGCCGACGGCCCCTTCGGCGGCGGTCAGGGCGAAGAGATGTTCCGTTCACTGCTCAATCAGGAATATGCGGGAATGTTGACGAAACGCGGCGGCATTGGTATTGCCGACCACGTCTATCGTCAAATTCTTGCGCTGCAGGAGGGTTAGGCCATGCAAAATCCGGCGATGCCCATGCCGCACGCCGTTGACGTTGACCCGTTGGGCACAACGAGCGTCAACGAACGCGTGAACGCGATCCTGTCACTGACCCATCAATTGAGCAGCCTGATCACATCCGAAACCTCCTTGCTGAAATCACGCCGCGCCGCCGCCCTGCGCGAGACCGAGGCGGAAAAAAGCCGCCTTTCCGCTTTGTACGCCCGCGAGATGCGGGCCATTCAGATGCGGCCGGAACTGCTGGCCGGCGCCACCGGTAAACAGACGGAAATGCTGCGGGCGGCGTCTGTGGCCTTTCGCGCCTGTGTTGTCACGCACGTCCGGACACTGGCCCGCATCCGTTCCGTCAGCGAAGGGCTGATCGTGGCGATCGGCGAAGAGCTGGGACGTCTGCGCAAACCCATGACCAGCTACAGGGGGCCTTCCATGACCATGATTAAAAGTATTTCCGCCGTTCCACAGACACCGGTGTTCGGTTTTGACCGTTCGATCTAGATAATCTCCGGCTTTCGCCATGCCCGCAGACATTCATTTGCCGCCCCTGACCTTTGTGCTGGGCGGCGCGCGCTCCGGCAAAAGCGCCTATGCCCTGGCGTTGGCCGAAGCCGCCGTAACAATTGACGCTGCCGCGCCGGATCTGCTCATTGTCGCCACCGCCGAGGCCGGTGATGAGGAAATGACGGCGCGCATCGCCCATCACAAAGCCGTGCGCGGGCCCCGATGGCGGGCCGTCGAATCACCTGTCGCATTAAGTGCGGCGCTGCGGGAACACTGCGCCCCCGGGCGTGTGATCGTGGTTGATTGTATTACCCTGTGGTTAAGCAACCTTTTGCACGCCGGCCAGGATCCTGAACTGGCGTGCAGGGACTTGCTGGACACCCTTGCCGGCGCGCCGGGACAGGTAATTGTGATTTCCAATGAAGTTGGCATGGGGATTGTGCCGGATAACGCGCTGGCGCGGAAATTTCGCGATCATGCCGGATGGATGCATCAACGCATTGCGGCCCAGGCCGATCGTGTGATGCTGATCACAGCAGGGCTTGCATTTCCCCTAAAATAGGCTGGAAACAGTTTATAGTCAGCCTTCTATTTCATGCGCGCCTTGGCAAATCCCCCATGACGCTCTAACTATGGCACTAGCTGGATGGCCGCAGAAAATATCCGCTACCGATTTTAGTGAATGAACAAATGAACGGGGAATTATGCGTATAGGGATTATTGGCTCCGGCATTTCAGGACTTGGCGCCGCATGGCTATTGCATAAAGACCACGATATCCAGCTTTTCGAAGCAGCTAACCGGATTGGCGGCCATAGCCATACCATAGATATCGATTATGATGGCGAGCGCATGCCGGTCGACACCGGGTTCATCGTCTATAATGAAATTAATTACCCCAATCTTACCGCCCTGTTTAAAATACTGGGCGTGACAAGCGAGGCCAGTGATATGAGCTTTGCCGTCAGCACGGGCGGCGGAAAAGTTGAATGGGGCAGTGACAGTCTGGGAACCGTTTTTGCGCAGCGGCGCAATCTGTTCCGGCCCCGTTTTTTATCGACGCTAATGGAAATTCAGCGCTTCAACAAAAATGCGCCCGGGGATATGCGGCGCGGCGCGCTGACAGGGCTTACCCTTAACGCCTATCTGAACCAGAACGGATATTCAAAGGATTTCCGGTCAAATTACCTGTTTCCGATGGGAGGCGCGATCTGGTCGATGCCTGAAACCGGAATGCAGGATTTTCCCGCCGAAAGTTTCGTGAGTTTCTGCAACAATCACTTTTTACTGTCCCGTGACAGGCCAAGGTGGCGGACCGTCAGCGGCGGCAGCCGGGAATATGTGAAAATTCTTACCGCCCGGTTTGCAGATCGCATCCATATCAATTCCCCCATCGTAAGGGTTTGCAACCAGGGCGGCAAAGTTCTTGTGCAGACAGCAGGCGGCCAGCAATCATTTTTCGATCACGTCATCATCGCAGCGCACGGCGATCAGGCATTGTGCATGCTGGAAACGCCCGGCAAAGCGGAACGGGATATACTTGGCAAAATCCGATACGCGCCGAATATTGCCTATGTCCATAGTGACCCGGCCCTGATGCCGCGCATGCGCAAAGTATGGTCCAGCTGGAATTATATTTCCCAGGACAGCCCGGATTTCCAGTTATCGGTAAGCTACTGGATGAACCGGCTGCAAAATATCAACCCCGCAAAACCGCTTTTCATCACCCTGAACCCCGTCGCGCCGCCGGTCCCTGAATTAACCTATGCAGCGATTGAATACGCCCATGTTCAGTTTGACATGGACTGCCTGCGGGCCCAGAGACAGCTTTCATCCATTCAGGGAATTCGAAACATCTGGTATTGCGGCGCATGGACGGCGCACGGGTTTCACGAAGATGGCCTTTGTTCGGGGCTGGCGGTGGCCGAAAAAATCACCGGTCAGCGGCGCCCCTGGGCGGAACCGGCCGCCTGTGATTTCCAGGAAGCGGCCGAATGAACAGCGCCGCCACATCATTACCGGATGCGGCGATTTATTTTGGCCATGTCATGCATTGCCGCCTGCGGCCATTTCGCCATCGCTTTGCGTACCGGGTATTTTCGCTGTTCATGGACATCGACGCGCTTGACGCTCTCGCGACCCGCAGCGTTTTTTTCTCGCATAACCGGTTCAATTTTTTCAGTATAATGGATAAAGATCACGGGCCCGCCGATGGATCCCCCCTGCGTCCGTGGGCGGAAGGTCTGCTTGACGGCATCGGTATTGGCATTACCGGCGGGCGTATCTTTATGCTCTGCTTCCCGCGCATGTTTGGTTATGTGTTCAATCCGCTGACTGTGTTCTTTTGTTTCGACCCCCAATCCCGGTTGCGGGGGCTGATTTATGAAGTGCGCAATACATTTGGCGAAAAACATCCCTATGTGATTGCCCTGAACGATATTCCGGCGCCCGATGCCCTGATAACGCACCGGCACGCCAAGCTATTTTACGTATCTCCTTTCATCGGCATGAACATGAATTACACGTTCCGCCTGCGCCTGCCCGGAGAAAAATTATCGGTAATGATCCGCGAATATGCGCCGGAGGGCGAATTGCTTATCGCCACGCTGACTGGGGAAAGACGGCAATTTTGCACAGCCACCCTGATCCGGGTGCTGTTCCTGTATCCGCTCATGAGTTTGAAGATAATAGCCGCCATTCATTTTGAAGCTTTGCGATTGTGGCGCAAGGGAGCAAAATTTGTTTCCCGGACGCCGGCAAGCGCCACCTGATCCTGGAACCATTGCATGCCATCGCGAATGTATGACGCCAACATTGCAGATATCGCCGGCCGTGACGCCGCACAGCCGGTGACAGGCCAGGACATCGCCCGCTTGCCGGGGCTGAATGGCTGGATGCGCGCCGCACTCGCCATCGTTGCGCATATTTCCATTGGAAGCCTGATTGTCGTCCTGCCGGACGGCCGCAAAATCAGGTTTGACGGCGCTATTCCAGGCGACACCGGCGTAATAGCGGTGCGCGATATCCGGTTTGCCAAAAAGCTTCTGCTTGGCGGGGGTATTGGTTTTGCGGAAGGCTATCTGGACGAGCTATGGGATACGCCTGATTTGCAAACGCTGCTGCGCGTGATCGCGTTAAACAATAACAGCATTGGCGCCAAAGCCCAGGGGAACTGGTTCTTCAGCCTCGTGGAGCGGTTACGCAACACCCTGCTGCAACGCAATTCCCGCAGCGGCGCGCGGCGTAACATTGAATATCATTACGATCTTGGCAATGATTTCTACGGGTTGTGGCTGGACGCGGGCATGACTTATTCATCGGCGCTGTTTAAAGACGCCGGCGAAAGCCTGGAACGG
Organism: Alphaproteobacteria bacterium; assembly: GCA_040081735.1. Lineage (GTDB taxonomy): Bacteria > Pseudomonadota > Alphaproteobacteria > UBA11222 > UBA11222 > UBA11222. The sequence continues at coordinate 10,008 of JBEBFX010000096.1, forward strand.
GCGCAGGACCATAAATACCGCGCCCTGGCGGCACGGATCGCATTGGCGCCGCAGCATCACCTGCTTGAGATTGGCTGCGGGTGGGGCGGTTTCGCCGAATTTGCGGCCCGGGAAATCGGCTGTCAGGTGACGGGCGTCACGATCAGTCAGGAACAGTATGAATTTTCAAAAAAACGCATATTCGAAAGCGGCCTTGCTGAAAAAGTGAATATTGTCATTCAGGATTACCGGGAGATAGCGGCGCAGTATGACCGGATCGCGTCGATCGAAATGTTTGAAGCGGTTGGCGAGGCTTACTGGCCGGTTTTTTTCGCCAAGCTCCATGACAGTCTCAAGCAGGGCGGTCTTGCCGGACTGCAACTGATCACCATTGCGGACAGACATTTCGAAAGCTACCGGCGCGGCGGCGACTTCATACAGCGCTATATTTTTCCGGGCGGCATGCTTGCCAGCCCCACGGCGCTACGCGATCAGATAGCACAGGCCAATTTACAGATACACGAACAGACGCCGTTTGGCCCGGATTACGCCAGCACGTTGCGCCGTTGGCACAAGAACTTTCAGGAAAATTGGCCGCAAATCGAAAAACTTGGATTTGACACTCGTTTCCGCCGCATGTGGAGCTATTACCTGGCCTATTGTGAAGGCGGATTTTCGTCAGGGAATACGGATGTTTTGCAAATGACGCTGGCGCGCGCATGAGCCCATCCCGGGCGCTTGGCATAGGGCCTGACGTGGCGCCACAGCCGCGCACCCTCTCTATCGGCAGCTATATCGCCTATGGCGTCCCTGCCTTGCCGATAGCCGCTTTCGCTGTGCCGATCTATATCTATATTCCCCCTTTCTATGCCCAGAATTTAGGCATTAGCCTGGCTGCCATCGGCACGGCCCTGACGCTGGCGCGGATTATCGACGCCCTTGCGCAGCCTGTAATTGGCATTCTGTCTGACCGGATAATCAGCCGCTGGGGGCGCCGCAAGCCATGGATTGGCTTCAGCGCGCCCTTCATCCTCATCGCCGCAATCATGCTGTGCATGCCGCCGCCCGGATCCGGCAGCATGTATCTTTTCCTCTGGAGCGTCGTGATCTATCTCGCCTCCTCAACCCTGACACTGCCCTACAGCGCCTGGGGGGCCGAACTATCGGGGGATTATCACGAACGATCCCATATTGTGGCGTGGCGTGAAGGGCTGACGGTTATCGGCACGCTGATCGCCACCATGATTCCGGGGCTTGCCATAAAATACGGCGGCGGCGATGCGCAGCTTCCGTTAATCAGCATTGCCGTTTTTGCCTGCATTTTGCTGCCGCCCTGTATCTTTTACTGCTTGCGCAAAGTGCCTGAAACGCCAGTGTTGCATTTCGGCAATAATGACTGGCGCGCCGGTTTGCGGATTGTGTTCCGCAATCACCCGTTCCGGCTGCTGCTGGCCGCATTTTTATTGAACGGCGTGGCGAACTCCCTGCCCGCGACCCTGTTCCTGTTATTTGTCACCCATGTGCTTCATTCGGCCGAACATCAGGGCGGGCTGCTGTTTGCCTATTTCGCCGCCGGCGTAATTTCGGTGCCGTTCTGGTTGTGGCTTGCCAGGCGCTATAGCAAGCACCGGATATGGGGGGCCTCGATGCTGTGGGCCTGCCTGATGTTCATCTGGGTGCCGTTTCTTGCACGAGGGGATGTGGCGGCATTCCTGACGATCTCTATCATGAGCGGGATCGCCCTGGGCGCCGATATGGTGCTGCCCGCCTCCATGCAGGCCGATGTGGTGGATATGGATACGCTGGAAAGTGGTTCGCAGCGGACCGGCCTTTATTTCGCCATGTGGAGCGTTGCAACAAAGTTATCGCTGGCAGGCGCCGTTGGCATCGCCTTCCCGCTGCTGGGCTTTATCGGCTTTGACGCGCAGGCAAGCGAGAACAGCGGGGATACGCTGCTGGGACTGGCGCTGCTCTACAGTATCGTTCCGGTGGCGCTGAAAATATTGTCTGCAATGCTGATCTGGAATTTTCCCATAGACGCCGCCAGCCAGGCCCGCATACGGCTGGAGATCGAGCAGCGCAGCACCAGCGGCCACCTGATCTGACGCCAAATCCTAATCAATCAGCGCCTGATAGGTCAGCACCTTCATTTCACGGCGCAGGGGATAGCTTGACGAGGGCATCAATTGGGTCAGCAGCATGCCGATCAGTTCTTCCTGGGGATCAATCCAGAACATGGTGCTGGCCATGCCGCCCCAGGCATATTCCCCAGCTGACCCCATGACCTGCGCCCTGGACGGATCAAGCATTACCGAAAAGCCCAGGCCAAACCCGATGCCGTCATAACTGGTTTCGCTGAACACCGGCTGGCCCATGCTGGTCAGATCACCGCCCGAAGGCAAATGGTTACAGGTCATGTATTCAACGGTTTTGCGGCCCAGAAGCCGTTTGCCGTCCAGTTCGCCTTTGTTCAGCAGCATGCTGCTGAACCGCAGATAATCTGCGGCCGTGGACGCCAGCCCGCCGCCGCCGGATAAAAACGCCCGCTGCCTGAGATAACGGCTGGTGGCGGGCGCGTCGGCGAGTTGCAGACTGCCGTCCTTGCGCTTTGAATAATTTGCGGTCAGGCGTGCGGCGTGACCGGAAGGAACGCTGAAGCCGGTATCGGTCATTCCCAATGGCGCAAAAATCCGGGTCTGGAAAAACTCATCCAGCAGCTGGCCCGACATCACCT
>JBEBFX010000097.1:0-12720 GCA_040081735.1 Alphaproteobacteria bacterium
CCAGTTGGGGAATTGTCCTCGTTCGTGGCGTTCGGCGACACGCGAATCACTCTGAAACAGTTCCGGGAATGTGAATGCCTGAAAGCCTCGCTGCGGATCCCTTTATTGTTTTATTTGTACTGTTGTTTTTGGGCATCATGGCGGCGGCGGCCATTTATGATCTTGTGACCTATACAATCCCGCATTTTGCGCCCGTTTTACTGACCGGCATGTTCATCATTTTCGCGGTCTGGCAGGGGCTGTCCTGGCCGGTGTTGATCGACCATACCGGGGTTGGGATTGCCATGCTTATCGCCGGATGGGCGTTGTTCGCCTTCGGCTTGATGGGCGGCGGAGATGTCAAACTGTTTGCCGCAACCAGCCTGTGGATGGGGTGGGGTGGGATTGTTAACTACTTGATAATGTTCAGTATTTGTGGCGGCGTACTGGCTTTGGTTCTGCTGCTGTTCCGCCGCCTGCCACTGCCGGTCCGTCTGTCCGGGCACGGCTGGGTGGCTGTGCTGCACAATAAGGAACAGGGCGTACCCTACGGGATCGCTCTGACGATCGGCGCCCTACTGGCCTGGCCTGATATCCTCACCCTGCCATCCCTGTAACCGCCCCTCCAAGAACAACAGGGTTAATATGCAAGTTTTTCCGGCGCCTATCAAAGAACCGGAGAGAGTTAATGAATTTTTCATAACCTGGATGCAAATGTTGACAAATTAAGGTAAGACCTTGGAACGTAATGGCTAAGTTTAGCTTTCAATTCCATCGATCCGGCAAACGCCTGAAGCGGGATTGGATGGGGGGCATCGACATATGAACTTGATGCGGATCATAATTCTGGTTGCTGCCCTGGCGGCGGCAGGGCTGACGGCCATGCTGGTCAGCAGTCTGGTAAGCGCACCGGAAACCGTGACTGATAATAAAGTCAGTATTCCTGTCGCCGAGGTGCTGGTCGCCGCCCGCAAGATTGAGATCGGGACAAAATTAACGGAATCGGATTTGCGCTGGCAGGAATTTCCGGAACCTTCCGTTGCGGCTTCCTACTTTACCAAAGGCAGAAATCCCGATGCCGTCAAGGAACATGTAGGGGGGATCGCGCGCTCTGAAATCTTTGCGGATTCACCGATTACGCCAGGCAGAATCGTCAATGCCGGGGATGGCGGTTTTATGTCCGCGATTATTGAAGGCGGCATGCGCGCCATGAGCGTCCAGATTTCGCCGGAAACCGGCGCCGGCGGTTTTATCCTTCCTGGTGACCGGGTTGACGTCATCCTCAGCCGCGAAGCTGATGTGGAGGGCGAAAACGGTCAAACAGTCAAGGAGACTGTAAGCGAAATTATTCTGGAAAATGTTCGCGCCCTGGCCATTGATCAGACTGTGAATGATCCCGCCGTGGCGTCCGGGTCGTCGGGCGGCGAAAAACAAACGAGTTCGGTCGTGGGCAAGACGGCCACGCTGGAGCTTACGCCTGCTCAGGCGCAATCGCTCGCCAGGGCCGTTTCCAGCGGAACCCTATCACTGGCGCTGCGCAGCCTGGAGCGCAAGGAAGATCCCGAGTTTGCCGCGCGTGAAGCGGCGGCCGCCGCGGCTCTTGAAGAACAGCGCTCGAAAACCAAGGCCTTTACGATCATCCGATACGGCGCGCCCGGCAAGTTCCAGCCCAAATGACAGAAGATGATTTGAATATGCATGTGATCAGTCAGTACAGGAAACCGGGCCATCGGCTGATACTTATGGGTTTTCTGGCGTTTGTAGTGGCTTTCCTCCTGCTGTGGCCCCGCATGGCCCAGGCGGCGGAACCGGCGCCGGTCAGGCCTGCCATCGCCATCAGGGAAACCACCGCCGCGCCACCCGTCACCATGAAAATTGACGGCAGTAAAGTGCGCATAATGGCGGATGATCCCGAAACCGAAGCCTCGCGTCATCAAATCAAACTTGAACGCGGTAAGGCGGCGATTGTTGAATTGCCCCGCGACGCCCGGGATATTCTGGTTTCGGATCCGGCCATTGCGGACGCCCGGGTTCGCACGCCCCGGCAGATTTATGTCATTGGCACGGCGATCGGGGCCACCAACATGATCTTTTTCGATGAGAACGGGGGGCAGATACTGAACCTTGAACTCCTCGTGCAGCTGGATTCCAAAGGGGCGACGGCGGCGCTCGCCCGTCATTTTCCGGATAGCCAGCTGCGGGTTGAATCCCTGAATAACAATCTGGCGATTAGCGGGCGGGTGCCCAACGCGGCGGCGTCGGAACGCGCGCTCGCGATCGTGCGGCGATTTGTCGATAAGCCCGAGAATGTCGTCAATCTGCTGGCTGTTGAAGGCGATGACCAGGTCCTGCTGAAAGTGCGCGTGGCTGAAATGCAGCGCAGCGTGATCAAGCAGCTGGGCATCAACCTGTTTGGTACGCTGAACCGTGGCGGCGGCAGTATTTTCCGGGGCACAACGAATAACCAGTTTAATGTTGCGGGCAATCTGCTGGGCGGGCTTACCGCCGGCGCCAACAAGACGGTGCCCGGACCCGGGATTAACCCTCTGCCGATTGGCGGCGTGGGCATTGCCACGAATTCCATCAGCGGCGTCTTGCAGGCGTTCGAGCGCAATGGCCTGCTGCGCGTTCTTGCCGAACCGAACCTGACGGCGGTGTCTGGCGAATCGGCGAAGTTTCTTGCGGGCGGCGAATTTCCGGTTCCGGCGGGCGTTGATAATCAGGGCAATATCAAGATTGAATTCAAACCGTTTGGCGTTGGCCTTGGTTTTACCCCTGTGGTGTTAAGCGATGGGCGGATTAATCTGCGGCTTTCGACGGAAGTCAGCCAGATATCAAACGAGCAGTCGGTAACCCTTTCAACGCTTGTCGTGCCCGGGCTTTCTGTGCGCCGCGCCGAAACCTCGGTCGAATTGCCCAGCGGCGGCAGTCTGGTGATTGCCGGCCTGCTGCAATCCGATATCCAGAAGTCCATTGACGGTATTCCAGGTCTTAAGGATGTGCCGATCCTTGGCGCACTGTTCCGCAGCAATGATTTTCAGAACAATGAAACCGAACTGGTCATTGTGGTTACGCCGTACCTCGTGAGCGCGGTCAGGGAAGCCGATTTGCGGCTGCCCACGGATGGCTTTACGCCGGCCGGCGATTTTGACACCTATTTTCTTGGCCGCCTGAATGGTGTTTACAAGCGCACGCCAAAACCAGGGACATCCCTGCAGGGGCCGTATGGCTACATTATGGAGTAATCGGTCGTGTTGCGCATGCAAATGAACACATTTTCCCGGCAACGGCAGTTTATGCCTCAGGGGCGGCGTCTTATGCTGCTGCTTTTGCTTGGCTGCGGCATTGGCGGCTGTCAGCAGGATGGCATGATGATGTCGCAGGCCACGCCGCAGCCTGCCATAAGAGACAAATTTCCGATTACCGTCGCGCCAACCCAGGAAACCCTTGTGCTGTCGCCTGTGCTGGCGGGCAAAAAACTGGGTTATACAGATGCCCAGAAGGTCACTGCGTTTGCGGGAGGATTTCTCCAGGACGGACATGGGCAACTGGCCATTGTGCTTCCGGCAATTCCCAATACGCCGCAGATGACGGGTCAGATGCAGGCGATTAATGCCGTTCTGGCCGAGCGCGGCGTTCCCGCCTCGCGCATTGAGTGGCGCATTGCGACAGCTGCCGGCGGCGTGGCTCCGGCATCAGCCGTGGCGGCGCCCGCGTCAAATCCTCTTGTGTTCAGCTATACGCGCTATGTGGCGTCGGTTGAGCGTGATTGCGGCGTCTGGGAAAAGGATGTTGCCGAGGGCTACCATAATCAACCCTGGACGAATTTTGGCTGCGCAGCACAGCATAATCTTGCTGCAATGGTATCGGACCCCCTTGATCTTGAACGGCCAAGAGAAACCACACCGATTGATGTTGATCGCCGTACTGTCGTAATCAAGGCTTATCGTGAGGGTGCAAAGACGACCAGCGAGAGGACCGCCGATGAAAAAGGCACTGTCAGCGAAGTAGCCAAATGAGTGACCAGGGAAGCACCCCCAAAACAGAAACCGTCTCCACGGGCGGGCAGCCGATCCCGCGTATCACGCTGCACGCGTTCATGGATGCGGCTGCGGACCGGGCGAGTTTGGATGAGGCATGCCGCGACCGGCGCATGGCCAGGGTTACCAATGAAATTCATGAGGGCAGCGTCGCCAGTGCATCTGAATATTACACGGACCAGCCGACCCCGAATTTGCTGATCGTGGATGTGCCGCAGGACCGCGAGCGGGCGTTCGCCCATCTTCAGTCTCTGGCGGAAGCCTGTGATCCGGGAACCCAGGTCGTCGTGGTCGGCACGCTGAATGATGTCGGCGCCTACCGGGAGTTCATGCGCCAGGGCATCAGCGAATATCTGGTCAGCCCGGTCAGCGCCGTGCAGTTTATCGAAACCATTGCGAATATCTATTCCAATCCGGCAGCACAACCGTTAGGCAAAGTGCATTGTGTGACCGGTGTTAATGGCGGTGTGGGCGCCAGCACCATCGCCCATAATCTGGCATGGCATCTGGCTGAATCGCTGCATGAAAGCACCGTGGTGCTTGATCTGGATTTGCCCTTTGGAACCCTGGGGCTGGACTTCAATTATGAAGGCGGAAAAGGCATAACCGAGGCTCTGCTGGAACCTGACCGGCTGGATGATGTTCTGCTTGAGCGTTTGCTGTATAAAGCGACGGACAAACTGGCGCTCTTTACGTCGCCGTGCACGCTGGACAGCGGCTTTGACCCGGCGCCAAAGGCGCTGGAAAAAATTCTGGACGTTGTTAAGGCGAATTTTGCGCATATCGTCATCGATTTGCCCCATACATGGTCGGCCTGGGCGCGCGGCGTATTGATGTCCAGCGATGAAATCGTGCTGGTTCTGGCGCCCGACCTGGCCAGTCTGAGAAATGGAAAGGCGCTTTACGATTATCTGGTGGCCCAGCGGCCGAATGACAGTAAGCCGCGTCTGGTTGTGAATATGACAGAAGCGCCAAAGCGGCCTGAAATTCCGATGAAGGAGCTTATTGACGCCGTTGGCGCCGCTCCGGCCTGTATTTTGACCTATGATAACCTTTTGTTTGGAACTGCTGCTAATAATGGCCAGATGGTTAGTGAGCTGGATCCGAAAAATAAAAACTCGCTGGCATTGCTTGATCTCGCTTCCCAGGTGGCCCGCCGGGGTGCTACCGTGACGGCGGGCGCCAAAGACAAGTCACCACTGGCGCCGCTGTTGGCGCTTTTGAAAGGCCGGAAGGCTTAACGCACAATGTTCGGCAAGCGGACAGACACCAAACCAAAGTCAGGACTGCCTGGCGCTGCGGAAACGCAGGAGGCCCCGCCGTCGGCTGCCGTTGTAAAGGTGCAGCCTGTTTCTGCGCCTCCTGTAGCGGCGCCGGCACCGGTAGAAGCCAATATCGAACCGATTGGCGGCGAGAACGCGAGATCCGAGCAATATTATCAGCTTAAAACAAGTATCTTTAATGCGCTGATCGATACGGTCGATCTGGCGCAAATGGCGGCGCTGGAAACGGATGCGGCGCGCGAAGAGATCGGCGACATCGTAACCGAAATTATCGCCATCAAAAGTCTGGTGCTCAGCGTCTCCGAGCAGCAGCGTCTTATCGCCGATATCTGTAATGATGTGCTTGGCTATGGTCCGCTTGAGCCGCTGCTTGCGCGCGATGATATTGCCGACATTATGGTCAATGGCGCGGCGCTGACTTTCATTGAAGTCAATGGCAAGATCGAAAAGGCGGGTATCAAATTTCGCGATAACGCCCAGCTGATGAATATCTGCCAGCGCATCGTCAGCCAGGTTGGCCGCCGGGTGGATGAATCAAGTCCCATATGCGACGCCCGCCTTGCCGATGGCTCCCGCGTTAATGTGATCGCCCCGCCGCTGGCCATTGACGGCCCGGCGCTGACCATCCGGAAGTTTAAGACAGACAAGCTGAAGCTGAGCGATCTGGTCAATTTCGGGGCCATCTCCGTGCCCGGCGCCGACATATTGGGCATCGTCGGCAGGATACGCTGCAACGTAATTATTTCCGGCGGCACCGGTTCGGGAAAAACCACATTGCTGAATAGTCTTTCCGCATTTGCCGGCCCAGAGGAGCGCATTATCACCTGCGAGGATACAGCGGAACTGCAATTGCAACAGCCGCACGTTGTGCGCCTGGAAACCAGGCCGCCAAATCTGGAGGGCGCCGGTGAAATAACCATGCGTGATCTGGTCAAGAACTGCCTGCGCATGCGCCCTGAACGCATTATCGTTGGCGAAGTGCGCGGGCCTGAGGCGTTTGATCTGTTACAGGCAATGAATACCGGCCACGACGGTTCCATGGGAACACTGCATGCCAATACGCCGCGCGAGGCGATTAGCCGCATTGAAAGCATGATCACCATGGGCGGCTTCAGCCTGCCTGCCAAGACTATCCGGGAAATGATCGTGTCGGCCGTCGATGTGGTGGTGCAGGCCCAGCGGCTGCGCGATGGTTCACGCCGTATCATCAGCGTCACTGAAATCATCGGGATGGAAGGGGATGTGGTGATTACCCAGGAAGTGCTTTCGTATGAAGTTCTGGGTGAGGACGCCAAGGGAAAACTTGTCGGATTGCACAAACCGGGCGAGGTGGGCATTCCGAAATTCATGGAAAAGGCGCGCTACTATGGCCTGGGCGATAAACTGTCCGAGGCGATGGAGGAATTAAACGATATCTATGCGAGAGAAAGGCCAAACGCCATTGCCAGGGTAGTCCGCTAAAATCAGGCAGCTGCCTGATACCCTGGGATCGGGCATTATTCTTGCGCAGCGGAGCTGTTGACGGTCATGAATCCGAATACGATTATCATCATTACGGCCGTTCTTGCCGCCCTGAGCGCGGCTGGGGTTGGCTATGCCATGTTCGCAGGCAAGATTGACGAAAGCGACCGCATTCGAAGCCGCGTGCATTCGATTGGCGGATCAAAGGGCGCATCGGGTTCCGTTCGCGGCCGTGATGTTCAGCGCGGCGGCGGCGGGGGCGGCAAACGTAACGTTCAGGCGGCGCTGAAAGATCTGGAGGCGGCGCGCAAGGGACAGAAAACACGGCTGACATTGCGCCAGAGGTTCGCCCAGGCGGGCGTGGGCTGGACAGAACAAAATTTCATGATCGGCTCGGCCGTTGCGGGGTTTGTTGTTTTTCTTATCATTATTATTTTCGGATACGGGCTCTTGATCGGGCTTGCGGCGGGGGTGGCTGCGGGATTTGGCGCGCCGCGCTGGCTGCTTGGATATTTGTCCAAAAAAAGACAGACGGCCTTCTCTGAACTGTTTGTTAATGCGGTTGACGTCGTTGTGCGTGGTGTAAAAGCCGGCCTGCCAATCGGTGAATGCATGGCGATCATCGCCCGTGAAAGCCCCGAGCCGCTGGGGCAGGAGTTCCGCACCCTGGTCGAAGGGCAAAAACTGGGCATCAGTCTGACTTCGGGACTTGAACGCATGCTGGAGCGCATGCCCAGCACGGAACTTAACTTTTTTGTGATAGTGCTGACGATCCAGGGCCAGTCTGGCGGCAATCTTTCAGAAGCGCTGGGAAATCTGTCAACAGTGCTGCGCGAACGTAAACTGATGAAGGCAAAAATTCAGTCCATGTCCTCGGAAGCCAAAGCCTCGGCATTGATTATCGGATCATTGCCGATCCTCGTGGGCGGGATGATGTTTTTTATTGCGCCGGAACATATAGGTCTGCTGTTTTCGACGACAATGGGCAATATGATGGTCGCGGGCGGTCTGAGCGTGATGGGCATTGGTGTCTTCATCATGAACAAAATGATCAATTTCGATTTCTAAAGAAGTATCAGTATGGATTACTTCGCGTCTTTCATGAATGTGCGATTTCTGGTCACGGTGCTGGCGTTTGTTGCGGTGCTGGGCACCATATTTTCCCTTGTCATGCCCTATTTGCAGAAGGACCAGCTGGGTGAACGGCTGAAGGCCGTGTCGGCGCGACGAGATGAATTAAAGGCCGCGGCGCGCTTTGAACGCGATAGCAAAAAAAGCAAATTACGGCCGACCGCCACCAGCTATATGCAGCAGGTGGTCGATCAGCTGAGCCTTCGCAAAATACTGGAATCGCCGGAGACCCGGATGATGCTGGCGCAGGCTGGTTTAAGAGGGCAGCCGCCTCTGGTTACGTTTCTTTTTTTCCGCCTCGTGATGCCGGTCATCGTTTTTGCGGGGGCATTTATTTATTTGCTGGTTACGGACAATTTCGCCGGTGACATGGTCGCCAAGCTGGCGGTTGCCCTGGCTGCGGGCGGCATAGGATTTTATCTGCCTAATGTCTATATCCAGAACCTGATCGGCAAACGTCAGTCGGCGATCGGCCGGTCATTTCCAGATGCGCTTGATCTGCTGCTGATCTGCGTCGAGGCGGGCATGACCATTGAAGTCGCCTTTGGCCGCGTGGCCAGGGAAATAGGCGGACAGTCAATTGAGATGGCCGAAGAGCTTGGCCTGACGACCGCCGAACTGGCTTATCTGTCGGAACGCCGGACGGCGCTTGAGAACTTTGCCCAGCGGACGGGCCTTGAGGGTGTTAAAGCCGTTGTCACGGCGCTTATCCAGTCGGAGCGGTATGGCACGCCGTTAGGGCAGTCGCTGCGGGTTATGGCCCAGGAAAACCGGGATCTGCGAATGGCGGCGGCAGAGAAGAAGGCAGGCGCACTGCCCGCGCAGCTTACCATACCCATGATCGGCTGCTTCCTGCCGGTTCTGTTCCTGGTTATTCTTGGTCCGGTGGCTATAACGCTCATGAGTAAATAGCGCGCTATTCTGGCGCGCCAATGGATAGCCCTTCAAAATAGACCATATTATTTTCCGCCATCTTGTTGGGCAAATCCGCACGGGCGAGTTGCCCCGCCTGTTTGACATCTCCCTGCATGGCCAGCAGCAGGGACAGGTTCTGACGGATTTGCGGGGTGGCGCCGGGATGTTGAACCGCGCGCCGCAACAGTTCGACCGCCTCGTCATGGCGGCCGGACAAGGCGAGGCTAAGCGCCAGATTGTTCTGAACGGCGGGATTATCCGGTGACAGGGCAAGCGCCTTGCGGTAGGCGCTTGCGGCTTCAGCCTGTCTGCCCAGCCGGTCAAGTATTACGCCATGGGCGGAATGCACGGTCCAGTCAGATTGCGCAGCGGCGCTCGCCCGGGTGATATCTTCCAGCGCCGGTTCGACCGCCCCGAGGGCTGCATAGGCCTTGCCCCGTTCCGTCAGCAATCGCAAATCCTCCGGATGCGACTTTAATGCGTTGCTCATCACGTTCACAGCGTCACTGGCGCTTCCGGAATAGCGGAGATTGCTGGCGCACTGCAAAGCGGCATTCAGATCGGCTGGATTTGACTCATATATGGCGCCCCAATAGGCGGCCGCTTCCGCATATTCGTGATTGGACGACGATTCAAGGGCCGCCTCCTGGAGGTAAGGCTCCAGGGACACAGGGGCAGGGGCATTTTTGGGCAGGCGGGCTGATGCAGTGCCTGCCGGTCCGGGTACGCCGCCGCAACTGTTTAGCATCGTGGCAACTAGCAGGATCGCGAATATACGGCCCATTTATAGGATTTCCTTGTAGATCCTCGCGTCTATGCAAACGTGCCGTACCCGGGGGTCATAAAATGTGCAGGGCTTCGAATCATCCACAATGGCAAGTGATACCTGAATCACTTATACCATTAACATCACGCAGTTATAAATATAGCCTGGTTAACAAATCTTAATAAATCCTGAACTAATAAGGGACAGCAACGGCCCTTCAAGAATGATATAGCATCAGCGTCATGCAAACGCCTGCGGCTGCACAGTAACGGACGAAAGAGAATTTAGGGAGGAGAGCGGCAAACGGGATTTGTGATACAGTGCTTTCAACACTATCTTAGTGCAAACCACCCTTAATACTTCCTCTGTAAACTATGCGGCTAACTTCAGAAACATCGGGATCCTCATGCCAAAAATTTCGTCAGAACTTGCCCAGACCTCTCGCAATGTCCCGGTTTCGCATGGCTGGACGCCATGGCCTGCGCGGCTGCGGCTATTGGGCATGGCCGTCGTGTGGATAGCAGTGATTTCGATGCCCGGAGAATATGGCGGCTATGCCTGGGGCGCCAATGCCGAATCCACAGAAGCTTTCGCACAGGCGCAAAAAGCCCTGAAAGACGGTGAAGCCAACGAAGCCATGATCCATCTGAAAAATGCAGTGCGCATTGACCCCGACAATATCGATGCGCGGTTTTTACTCGGGCAGTTCAATCTGCAACGGGGCGACATAGCGGGGGCGGAGAAAGAGTTTCGCGAAGCCCGCCGCCGCGGCATGGATGATGACAAGGTTTTGCCGCTGCTGGCGCAGGCCCTTTTGGGTCAGGGAAAAGCCAAAGAGCTGCTGGCGGAAATCTCGATGGACAAATTGCAGGGGGCGACCAGGGTCACCGGCTATACATTGCGCGCTCGCGCGTATCTGGTCACCAATGAGATTCCCAAAGCCAAGGCGGAACTGGAACTGGCGCGTCCGCTTGCAGAGAGCATAGCATCATTCCACGCCGCCGACGCGGAGGTGCTGCAACGCGAAGGCAATTTTGAGGCCGCTGAAAAGGCGATTGACCGGGCAATAGAGATTGATCCGAAATTCAGTCTTGCGTTGTGGCTGAAAGGCGAATTGCGCCGTGTACAGAAGGACCTTCCAGGATCACTGGAGGCGTATAACAGGGCCCTGGAAGTTGATAAATCTTCCATGCAGGTATTAATCGGCCGCGCTTTCGTGTTGCTTGGTCTTAACCGTTTTGAGGAAGCTGAAACTGACGTGGACGCCATTCTGAAACGCGCGCCCGAAATGCCGATGGCGTTATATATCAAATCGGCGCTGCTTTCACAGAAAGGCGAAGCTGAAAAAGCGCTCGAGACGCTTCAGCCGGTCGAGTTCAGAATATCCTCCTTCATGCCGGCGGTTTATTTGCTGGCCACGCTGAATCTCAAACTTGACCGTCTGGAAGGCGCCGTGAGTTATGCAGAGCGTTATCATGCCGCCAATGAAGGCAAGCCCGACGCCATAAAACTATTGTCTGCCGTCTACCTGCGTCAAAAACGCTATCCTGACGCCATCAAGCTGCTAAAACCCCACGAAGCGGAAGACGCGTTTAAGGGCGACACCTATTTTCTGCAATTACTCGGAAACAGCTATCTGGCGATTTCCGATTATCCTTCGGCGTCTCGCGTATTCAAGTCTTTGCAGGTGCTGAAACCGGAGGACCAGACAATTCGCGAACAGCTGGCCATTACCAGCCTGGGAATGGGTGAACAGGACGAGGCGGTGCGTGAACTGGAGGCGATGGCGGAGGGCAAGGGTGGATCGGATCGTGTAAATCTTCTGCTAATCCTCACGCATATGCGCAACAAGGAATATGTAAAGGCGGAGGCGGCCGCGCAAAACTATGTCAAGCAGGGCGAAAATAACGCCACCGCCCTTAACCTGCTGGGATCGGTGCTGCTGGCCCAGGACAAACGCCCCGAGGCCCGCGCTTCTTTTGACGCGGCATTGAAGGCAGATCCGGGGTTCTCGCCTGCTGTGCTCAATCTGGCGCAACTCTACCGCGTTGAAAACAATGCCGAGGGCGCAAAAAGTATTCTGAAGGCGCATCTTGAAAAAGAAAAGGGCGATGAAAAGGTACTGACCCAGCTTGCCGACATCGCCATATCGGAAGGGGATATGAATGGCGCCCTGACCTGGTTGCTGGCTGCGGTTGCAGAAAATCCAAAATCCGAGCCTGCCAGACTGCGGCTGATCGATCAGCAGTTGAAGCTGAAAAAGCTGGAAGCCGCATTGCAGTCCGCCACCGATCTGGCAGCGATAGCGCCGAATTCGCCCGCCGCCTTAAATGCGCTTGCGCAGGTGCAGATACTGAATAAACAGGTTGCCAGCGGCATAGCGACCTACCGCAAGCTGACGGACGTTGTGCCGAAGGCGCCGCGCGGGCACCTTCTTCTTGGTCAGGCGCTGATTTTGAATGGCAATCTCGACGAAGCCGGGGCTTCGTTTGATGAAGCCATCAAACTGGCCCCTAATCTGCCGGATGCCCGCGCAGAACGCATAGGGCTGGAACTGAAAAATTCCGGGATCGAGGCGGCCACAAAACTGGCTGAAAAATACCGGGATGAAATGCCTGAAAACCCAATTCTTCATATTCTGCTGGGGGATGTATATCTGCGCGCGGAAAACTATGCGGGCGCATCCGCGAGCTTTGAGAAGGCGCAGCAATTAAGACCCGGCGGCAATACTCTCCGGCGCCTGTATGTGGCCCAGGTAAGGGATAACAAACAGGATGCGGCGTTTGCGGGATTGCTGGCCTGGGCCAAGGCAAATCCCGAAGACTGGGAAACACGTCTCATGCTGTCAACGGAACTGATTCGGCGTGGCGACGCCCAAGCGGCGATTGCTGAAAATGAGGCTCTGAATGAGAAGTTTCCCGGCCGTCCGGTGATATTGAATAATCTCGGCTGGCTGTATGCCCGAAAGGGTGACGCGCGCGGCGTTGAACTGGTGCGCACCGCCTATGAACTCGCGCCGAAATCGGGAGAAATTCAGGATACATATGGCTGGCTTCTTGTTAAAGAGAGCAAGTTGAAGCAGGGGCTTGAAGTGCTGGTCAAGGCGGCTGCGGCACTGCCCAAGTCGGCTGAAGTGCAGTATCAT
>JBEBFX010000258.1:0-3353 GCA_040081735.1 Alphaproteobacteria bacterium
AGAGCCATTGCGGTAATAATATCCGGGCCTGCGAGAGCAGCCTTTCCTTAAGATCGCTGAAATTAATGGTGGCTCTGCCTTCGTCACCGCCCCACGCCACGATCAGCGGCCCTGTAATGGGTCGGGAGGCGGTGCGATGTCGTTAATGTATCTCATAATTTCTCCGGTACAGAGCGCCCAAGCGGGTCGTGGGCGGGGGTAGCCGTGCGGGCGGTCTGTACTCCGCCTGCGGGCCACCCCCAAATCCAGCGCGGCCAAACGCAGGATTTAAGCTGATCAGTATAACTTCGCGGCCGAAATAGAAAAGATTTATTTCAGAACCTTGGCGCCGGGCGTCTGCGGCCGGAGCTTTATTTCAGTTCAAACTTTTCGCCTTCGCGGTGGATCATTCCGATGCCGCCAGATTTGTTCACATTGGACAGAAACCGCGATTGGTCCAGAGACAACCTCCCGCCACGGGCCTTGCATTCGACAGCCAGGAATATCGCGATCCGATGCCCAACCATTTCTGGCGTGACCACGGACATTGCCCAGCCAATCGTGTCCGATGATCCAACGCACAGCCCGGCATGCAAGGGCCGCGCGTTACGCAGCGTAACCGTCCCGGCAGCATCGCGCTCGATCAACTGACCAGCCCAGCCCATGCCTGTGTTGTTCCTGAACAGGACGCACCCGGCGTCACCGCTTTCCAGCAAAAGTTTTTTCATCAGTTCGGACTCATTCATCATCCCGTTCCTTGCCGTTTTTCGCGGGCCTGCATGATATGCTTGACCCAGCCCTGTTTGTAGCCCCGCGCGCGCGCAAGGGCTTTCAGATCGTCTTCGGTTTTTGCCTGCCAGATTTCGACTTTCTTCTCACGCCTGATCCTCTCGACATCTACGGCGGATAGCTCGCCGTCCAGCTCGTCAACGTCGCGGAACTGGACCACGAACCTGAATCCGCAGTACCGGCACTCGCGCGCAACCGAGACAACATACCGCAGGCACTCAGGACACATTTTGATGCCAGGGGCCTCTGGTTTTTTTGTTTTCTTTTTGACGCCTTCAAGCGTCCACTCACGTTCATCGTCCGGCAACCCGTGCTGCTCGCTGTTGCCCGCGTGGTCCAGTATGATCGCCCGGTCTTTGCCTTCAGCCACCCGTAGCGCGCGGCCCACCTGCTGCATGTACCTTGTCAATGATTTCGTCGGTTGCAGCATAATAATCGCCTCGACCGCAGGCACATCAACGCCTTCACTGTACAGATCGTAATTACATAAAACCAGCGTGTCACCGGCGATAAACCGCTGCATGGCCCCGTCGCGGATCACATCATCGGTGTTCCCATCTACATGCTCAGCGGCAACGCCCGCAACATTGAACCGCCGCACCAGATCAATGGACGCCTCAATCGACCACACGAACGCAATGGCCCGTTTCCCGCCTGCATGGCGGATATATTCTTTGACCGCATCCCCGGTCACGCTGGAGCCTCGCATGGCCTTGTCAAGGTCGCCCTTATGGTAATCGCCCCCCAGAGAGCGAACCCCCGTCAGATCGGCATGGCTGGGGGCGTACAGGGCGTAATCCGACAGCCACCCCTCGGCAATCAGGTCCGATATGGCGGGGCCAGGCACCATCACATCGAAGAAATCATCCAGCCCGCGCCCGTCAAGCCTGCGCGGCGTGGCCGTCATGCCGATATGCACGGCGTCGGGGTATTGCTGAAACACTCTGCGCCAGGATGCTGCGGCGTTGTGGTGGGCCTCGTCCCAGAGTATAAGCGCCGGTTGTGGAATCAGATGCAGCCGGTTCCCCAACGTCTGCACAGAGCATATCTGTGTTTGCCGATGACGTTCGTCCGGGAACCTGGCCGCCACCACGCCCATCGAAATATCGGAAGACTGCGCCAGCGTCTGATACGATTGCCGGATCAACTCGCGCCGATGCACCATAAAAAACGCCCGGTTGCCTTTCTTGGCCGCGCCTTCAAGTATTTTTGCGCCAAGGACTGTTTTGCCAAATCCGGTGGGAGCTTGAATTAAAATCCTTTTCGCGCCGGCCGCAATATGGCGCCGGACCTCGCCCAGGATTTCAGTCTGACGCGGGCGGAGTATGAATGTCATGCGCGGGGCGACCAAGATTTCCGGGCTGCCCGTTCGCGCGCGGCTCGGAACGCATCCAGATCGGATCGCCGGTATAGTATACGCCCGGCTTGGGTTCGGATGAACGGCGGGCCAATTTCATCGTAGCGCCACTGTTTCGACGCGCCGATTCTGACGCCCAGATATTTCTCGGCAGACTTGGGGTCCATCAGATCATCTGCTGGCGGCGGCGCTGGTGGCCGTAGCGGGGCTGGTGGCCCTAGTGGCGCTGGTGGCCCTAGTGGCGCTGGTTTTTTCCTGCTCATTCGCGCGGCTCAAATCAACTCGTCATCGGGCGATGGCAAACCGCCTTCCTGCCGCGCCCCGTATTCCACGACGCCATCATACGTCTCCGGCCCGGTGCCGTTTGCAGTGTCAACTATATGCTGCAAGGCCGGGTTTCTTACCGACCCCGTAACGGCGGGCTGCGGGTCATCATGCGCCACCACCGCCACCGCCCGTTCATCGTCGAAATCTTCCTCGTCAGCTTCCATTTCAGCGCCTGGCAGTCGTTTCCTGAGCCGCTTGATCACGGTTTTCTTGCAGCCCTCGCTGTAGAATTTGGACCACATGAGACTGTCCGGCTGCTTGGATTGCTTGCGGGTGTTTTCAATTTCTCCAACAGTCATCAATTCGCGCTCGATGCCGCCGTTGCGCATGCGGGCGATCACATAGGCCGCGATAATCTTGCCGCGCTCATCCTCCCCGGCCATGAGCGGCGTGTGCTCGAACCTTTCATTGTCGCCGTACACAAACAGATATTCATCGTTCTGATGCACGACGCGTGCAGCCATGCTGAGAACGCCAGCCCTTTGTCGCATGAATTTTATGTCGCCTGCGACCATGGCCTGGTAGTTAACTTCCTTGCGCCACTTATCGCCGTCTGGGGTTTTTTCCTTGTTGTTCCGGATCAGAAGAGCCGACTCCCGCCCGTCTGGCAGAAGTCCATCCGCCGCCGCCTTCATGCAGGCATTCATCAGTGACGCGCGGATCGAAGGCTCGGCAAGCGCCGGGTTGGTCTGGATGGCCGTAATCACAGTGCGGACAAACTTCTCGGCCGTCACGCCTTGCGGCAACACCTTTTCAAATTCCGGGCGCATCTGTTGCATGGCATAACGCATACCATCCATAACTGTGACGGCTTTTGACGGGGTAACGCTGGTCGGATCAGTCATTTGTTTAATCTCCTTGTTGTTAATACTGCATAGCCTGCTCGGCGATTGCCTTAAAA
>JBEBFX010000259.1:0-3338 GCA_040081735.1 Alphaproteobacteria bacterium
GCCAGAAACGCTGGAGATCCTTCGGTCGCTACGCGCCATCAGGATGACAATTCCGGGTTTTTCAGCAGCCTGCCAGGCCATTTTCCTGAACTTTGCTGTAGATCAGACGATAACCGACAATCATGTAATCCGAGTAATCAGTCAAAGAAACTCTGGCCAACGGATACGTTTTTCCTCACACTGCCGCCTTAAGAATAATCGGACCAATGGAGGAGAGCGCCATGAAAACGCTGCAACTGGAAATGTTCGCCGATGGCTTTGTGTTTCTTGAGGGGCCACGCTGGCGCGACGGCAAATTATGGGTATCGGATATGTTCGGCAAGGCTGTTTATACGCTGACGCCGGATGGCGCGCGAACCAGGATTGTTGAGGTGCCGAAGCGTCCATCGGGTATTGGTTTTCTGCCCGACAAGACCCCTGTCGTGGTGTCGATGGTTGACCGCTGTCTGTACAGGATCGTGGACGGCAAACTGGTGCTGCATGCGGATATCTCAAATCTGGCGAACAGCGATATCAACGACATGGTGATGGACGCCAGAGGTAACGCCTATGTCGGCAATATCGGCTCGGACCTGTTTAACGGCGCGGCGTTGCAGGCCACCAATTTCATTCTGGTCACGCCGGACGGCAAGGCGCGCGAAGTCGCAAAGGGGATGATGGTGCCCAACGGCCCCGTGGTCACCCCTGACGGCAAGACCCTGATTGTCGCTGAAACCTACGCCATGAAACTCACCGCCTTTGATATCCAGAACGACGGATCGCTTGCCAATCAACGGGTATTCGCCGATCTTGACGGGGCGGAACCGGACGGTATCTGCCTCGACGCCGAAGGCGCGGTGTGGCTGGCGGCGTTAAATCGCGGCGGCTTCCTGCGAGTCAAAGAGGGCGGCGAAGTGACCCACAAGATCGAGACCGGCGATCACACGCCCATCGCCTGCACCCTGGGCGGGGCGGATGGCCGCACCTTCTACGGCCTGACCTACAAAGGCTCGATTGCCGACATCGGAAAAGGCCTTGCGGCCGCGCGCATCGAGACGGTCCGCGTGGATGCAGGCGCGTCGGGTTCGCCGTAACACAAGCTGGAAGGAGCGCCGTCATGATCACGCAGCAAATGGAAGTGTTGGCGGATGACTTTACGTTTCTGGAAGGACCGCGCTGGCGCGACGGCAAACTGTGGCTGTCCGATGTGTTCGGCAAGGCCATCTATACCGTAACGCCGGACGGGGCGCGGACCAAGATACTGGACGTGCCGAAAGGGCCGTCGGGGCTGGGCTTCCTGCCCGATAAAACGCCTGTGTTTGTTTCCATGGCCGACCGCTGCCTGTACAAAATCATCAACGGCAAAATGGTGCTGCACGCCGATATATCAAATCTGGTGAACAGCGACATCAACGATATGGTGATAGACGCCAAAGGCAACGCCTATGTCGGGAATATGGGTTATGACCTGTTCGGCGGCGAAGAGATGAAGCTGACCAACATGATTCTGGTAACCGCCGATGGCAAGGCCCGCGAGGTCGCCGATGGCCTGGCGTTTCCCAATGGCCCGGTGATCACGCCGGATGGCAAGACGCTGATCGTCGCGGAATCCTTTGGCCGCAAACTGACGGCCTTTGACATCGAGGCCGATGGTTCCCTGAAAAATCAGCGCGTGTTTGCCGATCTGGATGGGGCCGAGCCGGATGGCGTCTGCCTTGACGCGGAGGGCGCCGTATGGGTGGCGGCGATCAATCGCGGCGGCTTCCTGCGCGTGAAAGGGGGCGGCGAAGTTACCCACAAGATCGAGACCGGCAAGCGCATGGCGATTGCCTGCACCCTTGGCGGCGCGGATGGACACACTTTCTTTGGCCTGACGTTTGGAGGCGCGTTCAAGGACATTTCCAAAGGCGGGCGCAATTCGCGTATCGAGACCGTGCGTGTAGATGTGGGCGCTTCGGGATCGCCGTAGCGGCAAATCTAGTTAACCGGCACGCCCTCAAGCGTAATACGGTGCATCAAGCGGCGCTCGCCCTGGTAATCATTAAGGGCGTAGTGCCACGTCGCCCTGTTGTCCCAAAACGCGATTGAACCCTGCTTCCACTGGAAGCGGGTTTGAAATTCTGGCCGTGACGCGTGCTGATAAAGATAGTCCAGCAAGGGCTGGCTTTCCTGTTTGGTCCAGCCTTCAAAATGGGTCGTGAACCCCTGATTGACATAGATTGTTTTTCGATTGGTGTCCGGGTGCCTGATAATCACCGGGTGGACCGCATCGACCGTCGCCAGTTCCGGATTGCCAATGCGGCCGGCCACCGTTTTTGTATAATCAGCGCTGGCCCCAAAAACATGCCGGGTCGAATGCACGGCGCGAAGTCCCTCCAGCGTCCGCTTCAGCCCCTCAGAGAGCGCATCATAGGCAACGCCCATACTGGAAAACAGCGTGTCTCCGCCATGGCTCGGCACCTCGCGCGCAAGCAGGATTGAACCAAGGGCCGGGATCTGGTCATAGCTGTGATCGGTGTGCCAGGCCCCGCCGATATTCACGGTCTGGTCAGGCTCCTTGCGCACCTCGGCAATCTGCGGATAACCATCGACCGGTTTGAAAAACCGGTTGATGTTGATGGTTCCGATGCGGCTTGCAAAACGGATATGCTGTTCGGGCGTAAGCTGCTGATCGCGGAAAAAAATCACGCCATACCGATGGAATGCAGCCCTGATATCGGCAAGCGCGCCGTCATCCAGCGGCTGGGCGAGATCTATGCCCAGCAATTCAGCGCCAAGCGCGCCGGATGTGGGCTTCACCGTAAATCGTTCGTTACGCATCATGATCTCCAATCCATTGCCGCGCGAAAGTATTCCACAGATTCTGCACAGGGCGCAATAATGATGCCGGGACCGCCAGGAAACGGGAAAAACCGATGGCGGATAATGGTTATTCATTTGCTGGCGGGATAATTAGACCTTGACAATAAAGCACATATCATGAACATTAAGATTCTGATCCCAAGCGTTGCGGGTTTGGCTTGCGCGGGACGCGGGGCTGGCGCACCATTGCCGCACACAAGAAACTGATTTGGAGGGCGCGATGATACGGGTACTGGACGGGATACGGGTTCTGGATTTTGGGCGCTATATTGCCGGGCCGTTTTGTTCGGCGCTGCTGGGTGATATGGGCGCGGACGTGATCCGTATTGAACGGCCGGGCGGCGGCGAAGACCGTGTTGTCGGGCCGGTGACAGAAGACGGCATTGGCGCCGGATTTTTTCAGCTGAACCGCAACAAGCGTTCGCTGACCCTGAACCCGACCTCAAAAGAAGGCCGTGAGATCGTCAAGAAACTGGTGGCGACCGCCGATGTGGTGG
>JBEBFX010000098.1:0-12395 GCA_040081735.1 Alphaproteobacteria bacterium
CAGAACGGCGAATGGAAACCCGTGGCTGACAGCCCGTTCAACCGCCGTCTCAGCATGTTATCCACGCCCATGCGCATTTCAGGCCCCGCCGCAGGGCATGCCCGTCTTAAAACCTCCGCCGATCCGTCCGGCGCCAATGTAATCGGTACACTGAATAATTGCGGCGGCGGCGTAACCCCCTGGGGCACGGTGCTGATCGCCGAGGAGAATTTTAATTTCTATTTTTCCGGCGATCCCGGCGCCACGCCTGAGGCCGACAATCATCAACGCTGCGGCATAGCGCCTGACAAAATACGTTTCCAGTGGGCGCGGTTCCATGACCGCTTCAACGTGGAAAAAGAACCCCATGAGCCAAACCGCTTTGGCTGGATCGTGGAGCTTGATCCGTATAATTCCAGGTCCGTTCCGGTAAAGCGCACCGCCCTTGGCCGCTTCAAGCATGAAGCCGCAACAATCGCCATCGCGCCGGATGGGCGGGCGGTGGTCTATACCGGCGATGATGAACGCTTTCAGTATGTCTATCGCTATGTCAGCACCGGCAGCTACGACCCGCAAAACCGTGAGGCCAATCTCACGCTTCTGGACGACGGGATTTTATCTGTAGCGAAATTTGAAGCCGGCGGCCGCCTGATCTGGATACCGCTGGTATGGAGCAAGGGTCCGCTGACAAGGGACAACGGATTTGACAGTCAGGCCGATGTGCTGATCGAAACGCGGCGCGCGGCGGAACTGCTGGGCGCGACAAAAATGGACCGCCCCGAAGATATCGAGACAAACCCCGTCAATGGCCGGGTCTATCTGGTGCTGACCAAAAATGACAAACGCGAAGCGGCGCAAATAGACGCCGCCAACCCGCGCGCCAATAACGCCTTTGGGCACGTGCTGGAACTGACCCCGCCCGGCGCCGCCGGACAGACGCCGGATCATGGCGCAGATGAATTTCACTGGGATATATTTTTGCTTGCGGGGGATCCCTCAGATGCAGGCGCCGGGGCAAAATATCATCCCGAGACCAGCAAGGACGGCTGGCTGACCACGCCGGACAATATCGCCTTTGACAGCCGGGGCCGTCTATGGATCGCCACCGATGGCGCCAATGACAATGGTTTGGCCGACGGCGTCTGGGCGGCGGATGTAGATGGGCCTGGGCGCGCGCTGACCCGTCACTTCCTGCATGTGCCCCGTGGCGGCGAAATGTGCGGCCCCTGCTTTACCCCCGATGACACCACCCTGTTTGTCGCCGTTCAGCATCCGGGACAGGAGCCGGGCTCGTCATATGACAAGCCTTCGACCCGCTGGCCGGATTTTGATGAAGCCATGCCGCCCCGCCCCGCAATTGTCGCCATCACCTCCAAAGGCAAGCCGGTCGGCGGATAATGAATTAACTGATTAACTAGTTTGGTTGATTGTTAGCGGCGGCTGCGCCATGGTGCGCACATGAATATCAGTGTCCCTGAAACTGCGCCGCGCGATGCGCAGCATGAACCACGCATGTTTTACGGCTGGCGGATCGTTGCGTCCGTATTCGTGATCATGACGTTTGCGTCCGGCCTTGGATTTTACAATATTTCCGTCATTCTCTCGGCGCTTACCCGCGAACAGGGCTTTTCGGTCAGTCTGGCGTCCGGCGCCACCGCCATATTCTTTGTTGTCAGCGGGTTTGCCGGGCTCGGCATTTCAAAGCTGATTATGCGCTATGACATCCGCTACACCATCATAGGCGGCGCATTATTAGCGGGCCTGTCGATGATGGCCATTGCGCATTGCACCGAGGTCTGGCAGGTTTTTGTGGTCTACGCCGTATTTGGCGTGGGCTTTGCCGGCAGCAATATGGTGCCCGGCGCCACGCTGATCACGCGCTGGTTCGAACGCGGCCGCGCCAAGGCGTTGTCCATCGCCTCGACCGGGCTTTCCCTTGGCGGCATGCTGCTGACGCCGATATCGGCCAGTCTTATTACCGGAGACGGGCTGGCAGGCGCCATGCCGTGGGTTGCAGGCCTGTATATGCTGGGCATTATTTCTGCCGCGATCCTGCTGAAACCCGACCCTTCGGTGATGGGGCTGGGGCCGGACGGCGACCCGCCGCGCGCGCATATCGAGGGCAGACCCGCAGTCCGCGCCGGCACGCCCTATAGCGAGGCCATTCATTCGCGCTTCTTCCGGTATTGCGTCGCCTCCTATCTGCTGATCATGCTGGCCCAGGTCGGCGCCATTGCGCATCATTTCAATCTGGTCACCACCAGAATAAGCCCGGGGGTCGCCGCCACCTCAATCATATTCCTTTCAGCCGCAAGCGCGGGCGGGCGTCTGGCGGGCGGATGGTTCGCCAGCCATTATTCGCTGCGCATGTTTTCCGTTCTGCTGATGATCGGCCAGGGGATTTCGCAATTTATCTTCGCGGGGGGCGCCAGCGTGCCGGCCCTGCTGATCGGCAGCACGCTGTTTGGGCTAACTGTGGGTAATATTCTGATGCTGATGCCGCTGATTTTCGCCCAGGCGTTCGGCTTGCGGGATTACGCGCGCATCTATTCCCAGGGCAACATGATCTCCGCCTTTGGCATGGCCGCAGGGCCGCTGGCAGTCGGGGTGGTGCATGACTGGCTGGGCGGATATGCCGGCGCCTACGCCTTTATTGGCGGGGCATCCGTGCTTGCTGCATGGCTGTTTTACAAAGCTGGCCCGATACCCAAACCCGAGGAATGAGATGCGCCCGTGCTTCGCGCGGGCCAAACTAATATAATCCGCCGCAAACTTCAGGGATGCGCGGCGCCGGCAGATAAGCTAGATTCCCCCCAACTTATCAATTACCTGGGGCAGGCAGCATGTCAAAGCAACCAAAATTCTCACCGGCGCCAACGCCTGAGACGCAGCATTACTGGGACGGAACCAAACGCGGCGAATTGTTGATCCAGCAATGCGACGCCTGCGCCAGTTATTATTTTCCGCCGCGCCCGTTCTGCCCCAAATGCGCCTCGCGCAAGGTCACGGCAAAAAAAGCCAGCGGCAAGGCAACCCTCTATAGCTATGTCATCAGCCATCAGTTGCGCCCCGGTCAGGAACCGTTCGCCATTGCCGTCGTCGAGCTGGCGGAAGGCCCGCGCATGATGACCAATATTATCGGCTGCCCGCAAACGCCCGAGGCGCTGCAACTGGACATGCCCCTTGAAGTGGCGTTCGAGGAATGGGACGAGAACATCACGCTCCCCAAATTCAAACCCGCCAGATCGTAACAGGGGAACAGACACCATGAAAAGCAAATCAATCGCCATAGTTGGCGCGGCGGAAACCACCAAACTGGGCGTTATTCCGGATATGTCGGAAATCATGCTGCATGCGGATGCGGCGCTGAACGCCATGGCGGATGCGGGGCTGAAACCATCTGACATTGACGGCGTCGCAACGGCCGGCATGTGGCCCACCGATCTGGCGCATTATTTGGGCATTACCCCCACCTGGGCCGATGGCACAATGGTCGGCGGCTGTTCGTTCATGCTGCATGTGCGCCATGCGGCGGCGGCGATCAATGAAGGGCTGTGCAATACGGTGCTGATCACCCATGGCGAAAGCGGACGTTCGCGCGTTGCTGCGGCGGGTTTTCCCGGCGGCGGGCGGCAATCCCTGCTGGCGCAGTTCGAACAGCCCTATGGCATCATGGGACCGCCCACCATGTTCACCATTCCGGCCCTGCGGTATCTGAAAAAATACAATGTGCACCTTGATAAACTGGTGAATGTCGCCGTCGTGCAGCGCGAATGGGCGTCAAGAAATCCGCGCGCCACCAACCGCGAGCTGATCACCCTGGAGGATGTCTATAAATCCCGCATGATTGCCTGGCCGTTCACCAAACTGATGTGCTGTCTGGTAACCGATGGCGGCGGCGCCCTGATCCTGACCAAAGCCGAACGCGCCAAAGACATGCCGCAAAAGCCCGTCTATATTCTTGGCACAGGCGAAAGCGTGGAAAGCCCTATGATCAGCCAGATGGAAGATTTCGCCAGTTCAAAAGCCTTCCGGGTGTCCGGCAAGAAAGCGTTCGATGAGGCGGGCGTCAGCCACGCCGATGTGGATCACCTGATGATCTATGACGCCTTCGCGCATTTGCCGCTGTACGGCCTTGAGGATCTGGGCTTTTGCAAGCCGGGCGAGGGGGGCGACTTCATCTGGGAACGCAACACCGCACCGGGTGGCAAGCTGCCCGTGAACACCAATGGCGGCGGCCTGAGCTATATGCATTCGGGCATGTACGGCATGTACGCCTTACAGGAAAGCGTGCGCCAGGTGCGCGGCACGGCGGCGGCGCAGGTTCCGGATGTCAAACTTTCGGTCTGTCATGGGGTTGGCGGCATGTTTGCGGCCAGCGGCACCATTATCATGAGCAATGAGGGGCCGTGAACGAAAGACAAGACCCGCCGCTTGACGTCAGCTTTGAAAGCGGCGGGGAAATTTGCCGGGCCTGGCATTTCCTGCCCCTGAACGACGCCATGGCAAAATATCTGCGCAGTCCGTGTATTGTGATGGGACATGGTTTTGGCGGCGCCCGCGATGCGGGGCTAGAGCCCTATGCGCGGCGTTTTGCGGCGGCGGGATTTCACGTTGTGGTCTTTGACTACCGCCATTTTGGCGCCAGTGATGGAGAGCCGCGCCAATTAATCTCTATAGAAAACCAGTTGCAGGATTGGGCGGCGGCGGCGGCGTTTGCGCGGGAGATTCAGGGCGTTGACGCCGCGCGCGTGGCCCTGTGGGGCACATCTTTTTCGGGCGGTCACGTCATTAATGCCGCTTTTCTGGATTTACGGGTTGCGGCGGTGATTTCCCAATGTCCCTTCCTCGACGGCGGCGCGATCCTGAGGGCCTATTTGCGGTATGCCGGCATCCGAAGCGGCTTCAGGCTGCTGGCGGCCGGCATCCGGGATATTATCCGGTCGAAATTAAAGCGCGCCCCAATATTGCTGCCGATTTTTGGGCCGCCGGGCAGTCTGGCGTTTTTATCCAGTCCTGATTGCGAACCAGGATACGCGGCCATTGTTCCGGCCGGTTGGCGCAACGAAACACCGGCCCGCATCGCGCTGGCGGTTGCGTTTTATCACCCGGGCAAACACCTGTACGATCTTACCTGCCCGCTTTTAATCCAGCCCTGCCTGCGCGACGTGATCGCCCCGCCGCCCGTCATTGATCTGGCCCGGCAGCGGAGCCGGCGCAGGAATATTACCGTGATAACGTATGATTGCGGGCATTTCGATCTGTATCAGGGTGAATGGTTTGAAAAATCTGCCGCGGATCAGATCGCATTCCTCAAAATGGTAATTTCCTGAAACCGGAAATTTCTTGATCCGGATCAAATGCGCTTAGTGCGCGGCGCGATAACCTCCTGTCTCAACATTCTTTAGACGGAGGATAAATATCATGACCGGCGGTGAAATGTTATTTGCAGGCCTGACGATAACGGCATTTGCCCTGTACGGCGCAGCAATGCTGTGGCTGACCTTTACGTATCATGATCAGCAGAAACTGAATATGGATCAACATTAGGGCGCGGTCAGCCCGGCGGCTATTTCTTTTCGACGGTTTCCACGGGGCCGCCGGCGGCTTTCCATTCGCCGAATCCGCCGCGCATATGCGCCACCGGCGTTAGCCCCATTTGATGCACGGCCAGTCCGGCCAGCGCCGAGCGTAATCCCCCGGCGCAAAAGATGATGAATTTCTTGCCGGACTGAAAGCGTTCTTTGGCGTAGGGGCTTTCCGGATCGACCCAGAATTCCAGCATCCCGCGCGGCACGTGCCAGGCGCCCGGTATGGCCCCATCGCGCCATAATTCGCGCACGTCGCGAATATCGATCAATTCGACATTCGGGTCATCCCTGATTTTAAGCACCTCCGCCACGGTCATGGTTTCGATGATCTCTTCCGCTTCTGCGCAGAGCTGTTTGACGCCTTTGCTGATCATGACTGTTCCCGTTCGAATGCTTGCCGTCGATGGGTTCAAGTATAGTACACATAGTATCAATTGGCCATAGAATGCGCTAAACCGTGCCCATGACCCCCGCATCCAGCACCGATAAACCTGCGCGCCAGCCGATTTCCAATAATCTCAAAGGCATAGTGCTGATGCTCGTATCGGGCGTCGCGGTATCTGTTATGTCCGGTGTGATCCTGCATCTGGTCAAAACCCATCACCCGTTCGAAGTGGCGTTTTTCCGTAACGCACTGGGGCTGATCATGGTGCTGCCGTTACTGGCGGGCAAGGGCGGGATGGCGCATTTACGCACGGGCCGGCTTGGGCCGCTGGTCTGGCGCGGCCTGCTCAGCACCGTCTCCATGTTGTGCTATTTTTATGGTGTGTCCCTGATCCCGCTGGCCGAGGTTACCGCTCTGTCCTTCATGGGTCCGCTGTTTGCAACAATTATCGCGATTGTGCTGCTGGGCGAACGCGTTCGCCTGCGCCGCAGCATTGCGCTGATTATCGGGTTTTCCGGCGCGCTTATCATTCTACGTCCAGGCTTCAATGAAATCGGCCTGGGTACGCTGCTTATTCTCGGTTCGGCGATATCCTGGTCGGTCTCCATGATCATCATCAAGGTGCTGACCAAAACCGAATCCGCGATCACCCAGAGCCTGTACACCCTGGTCATGCTGACCCCGATTACGGGCCTTGTGGCCCTGCCTTATTGGCATAACCCCAGCCCTGGGGAATTTGGCTGGATGATTGTGATGGCGGGGCTGGGCACGATTGCGCAGCTGGCCTTTACCGAGGCCTTCAAGCTGTCGGATTTAACGGCCCTGCTGCCGCTGGATTTCACCAAGCTGATCTGGACTGCCCTGGTCGGCTATCTGTTTTTCACCCAGACCCCGGATATCTGGGTGTTTATTGGCGGCGCAGTGATTTTTTCCTCGACGACCTATATTAGCTTGCGGGAAGCGCGGATCAAAAGCCGCGCCGCGCTGGAGATTCCGGACACGCCGGTTTAAATCCGGTTTCCGTATCATGCCGTTTCTGGCGCCGTTCATGACCCGGCGCACGATTCCGGTAGACGGTGGCCGGGGACTTTAGGTAAATGGGCCTGCGTTTGATCATGCCAAAGCTGCATTAAGTTCACCTATTGGCCCAACATCGTACGGAGCTGTCACATATGGCGACCCATGCCGAAAAAATGCAGGAAATATTCAACAGGGATGTCGCTAACAGGTTTATCGCCGCCACGGATAAATCAGGCGGCCTGATCGAATATCTTGGCTTCAGGCTGACCGAATTCAGTCCCGGCAAGGTTGTGGCCGAATTCACTGTAAAAGACGAATTGCTGTCACCGTTTGGCAATCTGCATGGCGGCGTGATGTCGGCCTTTACCGATCACGTGCTGGGCTGCGTGTGCTATCCGCATATGAAAAAAGGCCAATGGGCGGCGACCACCGAGTTCAAACTCAATCTGCTGGCCCCTGTCAGCAAGGGCACGGTGCGCGCAGAAGCGGAAATCATCAACATGACCCGCACCACGGCGGTCGTGCAAATCCGTATGGACAATGACGGGCGTCCCTGTGTTGCGGCGCAAGGCACTGTACTGATCATGGACCCGCGATAATATGGGGCATGGGTAATTCCGGTGAATATTGACGCGAGAGACCTGACAGCGGCAATACCGCAACGGCGCATGTTTGCGTTGCAGGACGGCGATCTGTCCTATCTGGACTGGGGCGGCCCTGCGGATGCGCCGCGCGTGGTGATGTCAAACGCCAATGGGTTCAACGCCTATACCTACCGGCAACTGCTGACGCCTCTGAGTGACCGGTTGCGCATTCAGGCCGTCGACGCGCGCGGCCATGGCTTCAGCACCGCCAAAGCCGACCCCGCGGCGCCCCTGTCATGGGATATGTTCCGCGATGATCTGATCCGTTTTCTGGAAGCGGGAACCACCCCCTGCCTGCTGGCCGGGCATTCGCTGGGGGCAACCACCAGCCTGCTGCTGGCGGAATTGCGCCCCGATCTGGTCAGTGGCGTGCTGGCGGTGGAGCCGGTCATCATGCCCTACCGGCAAGCCTGGGAAAGGCGCATCAAGCGGTGGCTTCATATTCCGCTTGTCCCTAATGCCCTGGTTGAAGGCGCGGTGAAGCGGCGCAGCGTGTATGCTGACCGCGAAGCCGTTTTCAAATCCTATAACGGGCGCGGCGCTTTTTCGACATGGCCGGAACAGGTGATACGGGACTATATCAATGGCGGCGTCCGGGATCGTGAAGACGGGCAGGTGGAACTGGCCTGCGCACCGGCATGGGAGGCGCATATATTCCGTTCCAGCGGCGGCTATATCTGGGACCGGCTGGCGCGCATCAAGGCGCCGCTCAGCATCATTCATGGCAATGTCGCTTCAACCTGCACGCCCGAGGTGACCCATCGCCTGGTGCGGCTATATCCCGCCGCGAAGATCTCGCTCGTTGACGGCGCCAGCCATTTCCTGCCGATGGAATATCCGGCCATTGTGCGCGAAAATATTCTGCGCATGAGCGGGATCGTCTAGCCGCTAATAGGCATATTCTTCATAGGACGGCAGCACGCTGCCTTGCCACGGGCCATTATAGCGGTCCAGTAATATCTCGGCGGGGCAACGGCCCGACGACGCCGTTTCCATCAGCACATCCAGATAATGCTGCTCATCCAGGCCGGTGCCGCCTATCCGGGCGCGGGCTTTGAGACCCGCCGAGGAAATTTTCAGCACTTCAAAGGCCACATCCTGCAAAGTGCGTCCGCGAAACGGGGTGTGCAGCGCCAGTTTCGGAACCCCGTCACGCAGCGCCTGACGCTCCTGCGCCGTCCAGTCCTTGACCAGATCCCATGCCGCATCCAGCGCCCCCTGATCATAAAGCAGGCCAACCCACAACGCCGGCAGCGCGCACAGAGATCGCCATGGCCCGCCATCGGCGCCGCGCATTTCCAGAAACTTTTTCATCCGCACTTCCGGAAACAGGGTCGTCAGATGATCGGCCCAGTCCCCCATCGTGGGTTTTTCACCCGGCAGGGCGGGCAAACGTCCCGCCATGAAATCCCGGAACGACTGTCCGGATGCGTCAATATATTTGCCGTTGCGATAGACAAAATACATCGGCACATCCAGCGCATACTGGACATACCGCTCAAATCCGAAATCCGCGTCAAACACAAAGGGGACCATGCCCGCGCGGTCGGGATCGGTGTCGGTCCATACATGGCTGCGAAAACTGAGATAGCCGTTGGGTTTACCCTCGGTGAACGGCGAATTGGCGAACAGCGCTGTGGCAAGAGGTTGCAGCGCCAGCGAGACGCGGAATTTGCGGATCATGTCCGCCTCGGACGCATAATCCAGATTCACCTGCACCGTGCAGGAACGATACATCATATCGACGCCATGATCGCCGCGCTTGGGCATGTAATTGGTCATGATGCCATAGCGCCCCTTGGGCATCACCGGAATCTCGGCGCGTTTCCAGTCGGGCGTGAAACCCAGTCCCAGAAAGCCAATGCCAAGTTCCGTCGCCACTTCACGCACCTGTTTGAGATGCGTGTTCACCTCGGCGCAGGTCTGGTGCAGATTTTCCACCGGCGCGCCGGAAAGCTCAAACTGCCCGCCAGGCTCCAGACTGATCGCCCCGCCGTCCAGGGTCAGGGCAATAACATTGCCCGCTTCCATGACCGGCTGCCAGCCAAAGCGCTGCATGCCCTCCAGAAGTGCGCGCACCCCCGCCGGGCCTTCATAGGGCAGGGTGCTGTGATCCGCCAGACGGAAGCCGAATTTCTCATGCTCCGTGCCGATGCGCCACTGATCCTTGGGCTTATTGCCGGACGCAAGATATTCAACAAGATCTGCTTCGCGCTCGATCAGGCCGCTCGCTGATTGTGGTCCCGACATACTGCTTCCTCCGCCACGGTCTATATTTATTAGATATAGTCTACACCGGCTGAACCGCCAGTGCTACGGGGCCGGTATCCCAGTCGCCGCACACGGATTGCCACAGGGCAAGGGCGGCAATCGCCGCTGTATCGGCGCGCAGGATGCGCGGACCCAGCGATACCGCAAGGCATTGCGGCATGGCGTGCAGGCGCGCCCGCTCGGCCGGGCTGAAACCGCCTTCCGGGCCGGTCAGCACCGCCCAGGGCCGGCCTTGCGGTTGCGCCTGCAACTGGGCCAATGCCGCACTGCCCGCGCCCGATTCATCGCAAAATAAAATCCACCGTCCGATGGGCCAGTTATCCAGCAAGTGTTGCAACTTTTGCGGGGCTTGTAATATTGGCACACTCACCAGCCCGCATTGTTCCGCCGCCTCAATCATAATGGCTGAAAGGCGTTCCATGTTTACACGCGGCGCGTTGGTGTACTCGGAAATTACCGGGTGAATTTCCCGCACCCCCAGTTCCGCCGCTTTTTCCGCAATAATCTCCAGACGGGTTCGTTTTACGGGCGCGCACAGCAGCCACAGATCGGGCGCAGCGGATTGCGGTTGAATCTGTTCAGATACTGCAACGCGGCAGCCCTGCCTGCCAAGATCCACAATGCCGGCGCGCCATTCTCCGTCACGGCCATTGAACAGACCCAGCGTATCGCCTGCCGACCGGCGCATGACGTTACGCAGATAATGCGCCTGTTCCCGTGTCAGGGTGATCTGCCCGCCGTGCGCCAGCGGGGCATCAACAAACAGGCGGATATGTTCGCGCGATGTGGTCATTGGAACGAATTTCCCGGATATGATAAGCCATCTTCATGACAGAGCTTAGGGGCAAAGATCAAGCAGGCGCCATCCGTGACGCCCCGGGCAACTGGGTGGACCGGCGCGCGCCGGCCTTTACGCGCCCCTATCTGCGGCTGGCGCGGCTGGACCGGCCCATCGGGACCTGGCTGTTGCTGTGGCCGTGCTGGTGGGCCATTGCGCTGGCGGGGGGCGGCGTGTGGCCGATGCTGCTGTTTGCACTCGGCGCTATGGTCATGCGCGGCGCAGGCTGTGCGTTCAATGATATTGTGGACCGCGATCTGGACGCCCGTGTGGCGCGGACCGCCAATCGCCCCTTGCCCAGCGGCGCGATAAGCGTGCCAGCAGCCTGGGTTTTTCTGATTGCGCTCTGCGGCGCTGGACTAATTATCCTGCTGTCGCTGAACCCTTTCGCCATTGCGGTTGGCGCGGCGTCCCTGCTGCCGGTGGCCGTCTATCCGTTCATGAAACGGATCACCTACTGGCCGC
The DNA here is from genome assembly GCA_040081735.1 of Alphaproteobacteria bacterium. Taxonomy (GTDB): domain Bacteria; phylum Pseudomonadota; class Alphaproteobacteria; order UBA11222; family UBA11222; genus UBA11222. The sequence goes on from JBEBFX010000098.1 coordinate 11,194, forward strand.
AATTGTTTTTGGGCCTGGCGTTCAACTGGGGCGCGCTGCTGGGCTGGGCGGCGGTCACCGGCGCCCTGGCGGCGCCCGCAATCTGGCTGTATATCGGCGGCGTTTTCTGGACGCTGGGGTACGACACCATCTACGCGCATCAGGACAAGGAAGACGATGCGTTGATCGGGGTCAAATCAACGGCGCTGAAATTCGGCGCGCGCAGCAAATTCGCCATCGCGTTATTTTACGCTTCTGCGATGCTGATGTTTGCGCTGGCCGGATGGCGCGCAGGCCTTGGCTGGGGGTTCTGGCCAATACTGGGCCTTTCAGGACTGCACCTGGCCTGGCAGGCGGTCACTTTGCAAAGCGATCATCCGGAAAATTGCCTGCGCCTGTTCCGCAGCAACCGGGATTTTGGCGCGCTGCTGTTCATAGCGGTGCTGGCGGGTCTTTTTAGCTGACCGGCTGCGCGGGGCTTCATCGCGCGGGACATCGTATGGTGCATTTCAATTACGAGCCGGCTTAAAATCATCAGGCTCGGTGACCGTAAACGGTAACTGGCGCATCACTTTCAGGTTTGAAAATACGGACGCTTATCTGGTTAATTATCTGGATTATCATGAAGGAGGCGCAAGCATGACAACGCGGCAATATAACCCTCCTCATCCGGGCGAGGTGCTATGGGGGCTGGACATGGAACCCGCAGGTTTAACCATCAATGCTGTTGCTGGCCGCCTGGGCGTGGATCGTAAAACCATTTCACGAATTATCAACGGTCGCGCAAGGATTACGGCTGAAATGTCAATTCTGCTTGGCAAAGCCTTTAACACAACGCCTGATCTGTGGCTGAACATGCAGCGCAATTACGATCTCTGGCATGCCGGATTACGTCTCAAAAAGCGGGCGGACAAGATAAAGCCGTTTGAACACCGCCTGCCCTTATAATTTTATGGCTGCGTAATTTTATAGCTGGCGTCCTTCTGTGATTGGCAGCCGGGACGTTTGGCGCAAGCGTGGCGCGCGCAGTGAAATGGCCGCAGCGGTTTTGCATGACGCGAAGCGCCGCACCGGATAAAATGGGCGGGCGCCGTAACTATATACCGCAGCGGGAGCGTGACCGGTTATTGACGCGCCCCGGGCAGACGCCTGATTTGACGCTTCATGCGCTGCTGCATGAACTGCGCGGACATGGTGTGCGCGGACATGGTGTGGAAGTGTGC
>JBEBFX010000099.1:0-12390 GCA_040081735.1 Alphaproteobacteria bacterium
GGTGGCCCTGCGCGCTTTCGTGATACGTAGAGAATAGATAGCGTCGACACCGGCTGGTGGCGTGACGCTGATGATCTTCTCCCATTTCAGACCATTATCGCGATAGACCTGGTTCCAGGTCATCTGCCGCAGCTTGTTAAGCGTTTCCAGCGCCGCATGGCGTTCCGGTTTTTGCATGGTCAGCAGATTCTTCTGAAACACCGGGTTATTGAGATCAAGCCTGACCAGCGCGTCCAGGTCAGGCTTCACCCGTAAGATGCTCCATCACGGCTTCGAGATCGGCCTCGCTGGGCGGGTTGGCTTGCGTCCAGGACAAAGCAGCCTGTAGATCGGCGGCGGCCTGCGGCTGTTGCAGCCAGCGCTCATTGTCCGGAATGACAGTGGCGGTGCGCACCAGCCAGACGCCCGGCTCCTGTTCTTCCACAAGAACCTGCCGCCCCGCAAACTGTTTGCCAAGCGATATTTGCCCGTTTGCGCCGATCAGCTTGACGCTGGGGGGGGAAATTGGTGGAGCCATGGCAACCTCAAAAATTCTAATGCACGATTATAAGTTAGCACTATTTCGATATTTTACTAATTTATAAAACAGAATGGGCCACATTTAGGCATTTTATCGTCAATCCCGACGATATTAGCCCGGGATTCTTCGCCTTCGGCTCAGAATGACAGGAAGTTTGCGCCGTCGTATGATATCTACATGTTCAGAGAATTTATCTGGCGGAGGGACCGTGACAGCTAAATCAAACCGGCAGATGGTGATTGCGGGCATTCCAGCGGATCGCCTTGAAGTGTCGCATTACACGATGCGCGAGGCGCCGACGCCAGAGCCGGGCGAGGGGCAGGCGCTGTTGCGCACGCTGTTAATTTCGATGGACCCGGTCAGCCGCACCCGTATCACGGGCAATAAGGGTGGACTGGGCATTGGCGATGTGATGCCCAGTTCCGGACTGGGGCAGGTGGTGGCGTCACGGCACCCGGATTTCAGGGAAGGACAGGTGGTTGAATGCGCACCCGGCTGGCAGGATTATTCTGTACAGTCCGCAGAAACGCTCAGCGCGTTTACCCGTCTCGGGCCCTTGACCCATCATCTCAGCATTTACGGGGTCAGCGGGCTGACCGGCTATTTCGGCATGGCCGAGGTTGGCGCGCCAAAGCCTGGGGAAACGGTGCTGGTTTCTGCGGCGGGCGGGGCTGTCGGCCACATTGCCGGGCAGGTGGCGAAAATCTGCGGCGCGAAAGTCGTGGGCATTGTCGGATCGCCTGAAAAAGCCGCATGGCTGACTGGTGCGCTGGGCTATGACGCGGCCATCGACCGCCGCGCCGGGCCGCTGGATGCGGCGATCAGGCAAACCTGCCCCGAAGGCGTCGATCTGTATTTCGACAATGTCGGCGGCGACGTTCTGGAAACCACATTGAGGCGGATGAACCATCATGGCCGCATCGTTTGTAGCGGGTGGGCGACGCAATATGACACACAGGCGCCGGAGGATGCGACAAGGGGCGTGCCGCTGCAACTGGTGTACAAACGCCTGCGCATGGAGGGTTTTGTGGTCAATGATTATTATGATCGCAAAGCCCAGGCGCGCGAACAGCTGGCGGCGTGGCTGAACTCGGGCGCCATAAAAGTTGCGGTTGACATGCTGGAGGGGCTGGAGCGTGCGCCCGAGGCATTTGTGGGGCTGTTCAACGGCGACAATCGCGGCAAGCGCATGGTCTGGGTCGCTGACGAAGTTTAGACTCTTATCCACACAAATTGCGCCATTTGCCCCCGGCGCTCAAACTCCGTCCTCGGGCTTCCAGTCCGGTTGTGTGTCGAAGGATTGAATGGCCGGATTGGGCCGGTCCCAATCGCGCCGCGATCGCATGAAGATTTCAACCTGGGGCAACATTCCATCGGAAGCATCCAGCGTCCCCATGGTCACCGTCATGACGCCGGGCATGCCATTGTTCTTGCCGAACAGGGGGCTGCCGCAGATACCGCAAAACAATCGCGTGACCTTATTCCCCGCACGGCTCTGCATTTCGTAGGTTGCGGGCTGGCCGGAAAGACGAATACCGGACTCTGCGTACATCGCGCCGGTCGAATGTCCAGCACCGCTAAGCCGCTGGCAATCCGTACAATGGCAAATTGCCACCACAATAGGATCACCGTCAATTTCGTAGCTGCACGCGCCACATGAACAACGTCCTGTACGCATGGCCATTCCCCCCGGTCGTCAAAAACGCGCCATCACCTGGCTGCGATGCTCGTCAAGGCGGCTGAATTTCAAACTGAGACGGCTACCGGCTGGCCGGATCAACGTCCCACCAGCGCCGCCATATGCGGCGGATAGCGTTCGCCCTGCACAGTGATGGCGCCGAGCGCGCCATCGATTTCGCGCAGGTCATCCACGGTGAGAGCGACATCCGCCGCTCCGAGATTCTCTTCCAGACGGTGCAGCTTGGTGGTGCCGGGAATCGGCGCAATCCACGGCTTCTGGGCCAAGACCCAGGCGATGGCGATTTGTGCGCGCGTCAACTGCTTACGCCCGGCTATGGCGCCAATAACGTCCACCAGGCCCTGATTGGCTTTGCGCGCCTCCGCCGAAAAGCGTGGCACGATGTTGCGGAAGTCCTTTTTGTCGAACGTCGTATTCTCGCTGATGGCGCCGGTCAGGAAGCCCTTGCCGAGCGGGCTGAAAGGCACGAAGCCGATGCCGAGTTCTTCGAGCACGGGCAGGATTTCCTTCTCGGGTTCGCGCCACCAGAGCGAATATTCGCTTTGCAGCGCGGCGACCGGCTGCACGGCATGCGCGCGACGGATGGATTTCACACCGGCTTCCGAGAGGCCGAAATGCTTGACCTTGCCTTGGGCGATCAGGTCCTTCACCGCGCCTGCCACATCTTCCATCGGCACGTCCGGATCGACCCGGTGCTGGTAAAAGAGATCGATACGGTCTGTGTTCAGCCGCTTCAGCGAGGCGTCGGCGACCGTGCGGATGTTTTCGGGACGGCTGTTGAGACCGCGCTGGGCGCGGGTTTCCGGATCGATGCCGAAGCCGAACTTGGTGGCGATCACCACAGAATCGCGGAACGGCGCCAGCGCTTCGCCGACCACCTCCTCATTGGTGAACGGCCCGTAGACTTCGGCGGTGTCGAAGAAGGTGACGCCGCGCTCCACTGCCGCCCGGATGAGCCTGATCGCCTCCTGCTTCTCCGTCGCCGGACCCAGGCCAAAGCTCAGCCCCATGCAGCCGAGGCCAATCTCTGAAACCTCAAGGCCGCTGTTTCCAAGTGTGCGTTTCTTCATGAGCTATTGCTCCTTCCAGGATGCATCGTCATATTAGGGGTTCACCATAGCAAGATTATGTAATTTATGGAAGGTCAGCCACGGATGGAGAATAGGCTAACGGTTATTCACGGCGCTTGCCATGCGTGACAGGATTTCATCCAGGATTTCCGGCGATGTGGCGAAATTCAGCCGCGCGAAACTGTTCGTGAACGAACTGAAATCACCGCCTGGGCTTAACGCCACTCCGGCCTTGTCGAGGAAGAATTTCGATGCAGGCACGGGCAGGTTCAGATCGGTGCAATCCAGCCAGGCAAGATAGGTCGCCTCGGGTGTAAAATGATGGACACCCGGTAATGCCGCGTTGATGAAATCGGCAACTTTGCTGCGGTTCGCATTCAGTTGCGCCAGCACGGCGTCCAGCCAGGGGCCGCCTTCACACCATGCCGCCTCGGTGGCTGAAATCGCCAGACTTGATGGGCCGCCGAGCAAGCGCGGCTGAATACGGCCAAACCGTTCGCGCAGGCCGGCCGAGCCAAAATGCGTCACGGCGCAATGCAGTCCGGCGATGTTGAACGCCTTGCTCGCGGATGTAAGCGTGATCGTGCGCGCGGCAATATCTGCGCCCAGCGACGCCAGTGGAATATGCTTATTGGGAGCATAGGCAAGATCCATATGAATCTCGTCCGCCACAACGATCAGATCATGCTCGACGGCAATCCCGGACAGCTTTTCTAATTCGGCTTTCGTGAAAACCCGGCCCGTGGGATTATGGGGATTGCACAGCATCAACAGCCGGGTGTTGCGATCAATATCGCGGACTAATCCGTCAAGGTCCATTTCCCACCGGTTTGCCCCCTGCATCAGACGGTTCTCAAGCAGACGACGTTTATTTTGTGTCACTGCCGATAGAAATGGCGGGTAAATGGGCGTCTGCACGATGACGCCTTCACCTTCCCCGGCGAATGCCAGAACACAGGCGTGCAGCATCTGCACAACATCGTCACACACCAGAACATTGGCAGGATCCGCATCCCAGCCGTGCCGGGCGCGCATCCAGTCTGCATAGGCGCCGGCCACCCTTTGCGCAGCGTCGTGACGGGCGTAACCCAAATCCTGCGCGTCAAGCATGCGCCCAATGGCCGCTCGAATGGGCGCGGCAACGGGAAAATCCATGTCCGCCACCCATGCCGGCAGGACATCCGGCGGGTAGCGGGTCCATTTCATGCCACTCCTGGCGCGAAGCTGGCCCTGGGTGAGGCTAAGGTCCGGATCAGTCATCCCCGAATACGCGCCTGAAAATGCGGTCCACATGTTTGGTGTGATAGGCAAGATCAAACAGTCCGGCCAGCTGTGCAGCAGGAACAGCATCTGTAACCTGCTTATCCAGTTGCAGAAGCGTCAGGAAATCGCCGCCCTCGCGCCAGACTTTCATGGCGTGACGCTGCACGATCTCATAGGCGTCTTCCCGGCTGACGCCCCCCTGGGTCAGCGCCAGCAGGACTCGCTGGGAATGCACCAGGCCTCCCAGCCGATCCAGATTTTTCCGCATATTTTCAGGATAAATGATCAGTTTGTCGATCATGCCCGTGAGGCGCGACAGCGCGAAATCCAGTGTAATCGTGGCGTCGGGGCCGATCATGCGCTCCACGCTGGAATGGGAAATATCCCGCTCGTGCCACAACGCCACATTTTCCATGGCGGGCAGTGCATAGGATCGCACCATGCGGGCAAGGCCGGTCAGGTTTTCCGAAAGCACCGGGTTGCGCTTGTGCGGCATGGCGGATGACCCCTTCTGCCCCTCCGAGAAAAACTCCTCCGCCTCCAGAACTTCCGTGCGCTGCAAATGGCGTATCTCGGTGGCGATGCGTTCAATCGAGCTGGCGATTATGGCCAGGGTCGCAAAAAACAGCGCATGCCGGTCGCGCGGAATGACCTGGGTTGATATCGGTTCTATTGTCAGACCCATGGCGGAGGCCACGTGGGCCTCGACCCACGGATCAATATTCGCGAAAGTGCCGACGGCGCCGGAAATTGCGCAGGTGGAAATTTCCCTGCGCGCAGCGTCAAGACGATCCTGGTTGCGCTGCATTTCAGCAAAGGCCTGCGCCATTTTAAGGCCGAAAGTGGTGGGTTCCGCATGAATGCCGTGGCTGCGCCCGATACAGATCGAGTCCTTGTGCTCCAGCGCCCGCCGTTTCAGCGCGTCCAGCAAAAGTTCGATATCCGCCAGCAAAATATCGGCGGCGCGTTTGAGCTGCACTGCCAGACAGGTGTCCAGCACGTCCGATGATGTCATGCCCTGATGCACAAATCGCGCGTCGGGCCCCACATGTTCGGCCAGATTGGTCAGGAACGCGATCACGTCATGTTTGGTTTCGCGTTCGATTTCATCAATCCTGGCAATCTCATAGGCCCCGCGCTCCCACACGGCCTTGGCCGCCTCACGCGGGATGGCGCCAAGTTCGACCATGGCGTCGCAGGCATGGGCCTCAATCTCGTACCAGATGCGAAATCTGGATTCCGGTGACCAGATGGCGGCCATTTCAGGACGGGAATAACGTTCAATCATCTCGGTATGCGCCTGTTAAATCCAAATTGCGCTAAAGCCGCATTGGATCCGATTATTAATCCCTGACTTCGGGGAACTGCACCCTATTACCTATCACGGACTTAATCATTGACAGCGCTTAACTTCAATACGAGGCTTGTCAATCATGGAAATTGAGGAAAAATAGCCGATGAATACAGAAGTTCCTTCCAAAGCGGTGTGTCTGGTTGTCGGGGCGGGCGATGGCCTGGGAAGCGCCATCGCGAGGGCCTTTGCCCAGGAGGGATATACGATCTGTGTTACGCGCCGCGCACGGAATCTGGACAGCCTTGACGCGCTGACCCAGTCGCTGCGCGCAAATGGAAACCAGGCCTTTGCCTATGGCGTTGACGCCCGTTCAGAAGAGGAAATGGTTGGCCTGTTTGACCAGATTGAAAAAGAGGCCGGGCCGCTGGAGGTTGTGGTTTTCAATATCGGGGCGAATGTGCGGTTTCCGATCACCCAAACCACCGCGCGGGTGTTTACCAAGGTTTGGGAAATGGGCTGTTTTGCAGGATTTTTGACGGGCCGGGAGGCCGCCAGAGTCATGACGCCGCGCGGCCAGGGAACTATCCTGTTTACGGGGGCGACGGCCAGTGTCAGGGGGGCGGCAGGTTTTTCCGCCTTTGCCGCAGCCAAGGCCGGGCTGCGCGCGCTGGCCCAGAGCATGGCCCGTGAATTATCGCCGCAGGGCATACATGTCGCACACATCGTCATTGATGGCGCCATCGATGGTGTATTCACGCGCTCAAACGTTCAGAATGCGGAGGCGCTGCTGGCGGGGGATGAAATCCTCAAGCCTGACGATATTGCGCGCAATTATGTCATGCTGCATCAACAGCAGCGATCCTCGTGGACCTTCGAGCTGGACGTGCGTCCCTGGGTCGAGAAATGGTAGGGAGCAAAGACGCCATGCAGCCGGTTGTGGATTTCATGTTTGATTTTGGCAGTCCCAACGCCTATCTGGCTTATAAAATTCTTGCCGGGATTGCGAAACGAGCTGAGGCAAAGGTCAATTTTATCCCGTGCCTGTTAGGCGGAATTTTCAAGGCGACCGGTAATCAGTCCCCGATGGCCGCATTCGGCCATATCAAGGGAAAACTGGAATATGAGGCGCTGGAGACCCAGCGCTTCATCGATAGACACGGGCTGTCGAAGTTCCGGTTCAATCCGCATTTTCCCGTCAACACGCTATTGATCATGCGCGGGCTGGTTGGCGCCAGGCGGATGGATGTTGAAACGGGCTACATTGATGCGGTTCTCACCGCCATGTGGGAAACGGGCCAGAAAATGGATGATCCGGAAATATTTCTGGCCACGCTTGATGCGGCGGGCCTGCCGGGCCAGGCGCTGTTAACCGCCACGCAGGATCCGGAGGTGAAGGCGGAATTGATCGCGAATACGGAGCAGGCGGTGGAGCGCGGGGTGTTCGGAATTCCCACTTTTTTTGTGAGCAAGGAAATGTTCTTTGGCAAGGATCGCCTCGGACAGGTCGAGGAAGCGCTGGTCAAATTGGCCTGAACGCGGTGCGCCCCTATATCAAACCCAATTGCCGGAAGCTGACGGTTTTGCCGCGCCCGATCACTACGTGGTCATGAACCGCGACCTTCAGCGGTTTGCCGGCCTCGATGATCTGTTTGGTCATTTCTATATCCGCGCGTGATGGCGTAGGATCGCCGCTTGGGTGATTGTGCACCAGTATGATGGCGGACGCCGACAGGTTCATGGCGCGCTTCATCACTTCGCGCGGATAGACGGGGGTGTGGTCAATGGTGCCCTGCTGCTGTTTTTCATCGGCGATGACATAATTCTTGTGATTGAGAAACAGAATACGGAACTGCTCGATTTTCTCATAGGCCATCGCCGCATGGCAGTATTCCAGTATCGCTGACCAGCTTGACAGTAATGTCTGGTTCAGCACGGCGCCCTGCTTCAGGCGCAGGGCCGCCGCCTGGACAATTTTCAGTTCCCTGACCACACTTTCACTGTCAATAATTTCACGCAACAGCGCGGGGTCTGCGCAGATCACATCGGCAAAAGAGCCAAAATACTTTATCAGCTGTTTGGCCAGCGGCTTGACGTCGCGCCTTGGAATGGCGCGAAATAAAATCAGTTCAAGCAGTTCGTATTCGGCAAGGGCTTCGGCGCCCGCCTCCATGAAGCGGCCTCGAAGGCGATCCCGATGTCCGGCATAGTGCGGTGTGTTGTCACCGTCGTCCACATCAGCCGCCAAAGTCAGGCAGGTGCAGACCGCGCGGAGAGATGGTGAAAATCTCGCATCCGGTTTCAGTAATGCCGATGGAATGCTCGAATTGCGCAGACAGGGATTTGTCGCGGGTTACGGCTGTCCATCCATCGCTCAGGATTTTCACCTGGAGCCTTCCGGCATTGATCATCGGCTCGATGGTGAAGATCATCCCCGGCTTTAATACAATGCCCGTTGCACGTTCGCCGTAATGCATGATGTTGGGGGCGTCGTGGAACACCCGTCCAACGCCGTGGCCGCAAAAGTCCCGCACCACGGAAAAGCGGTTGGCTTCGGCGTGGGACTGGATGGCGTAGCCGATATCGCCGGTGGTGGCGCCGGGCTTTGCGGCGGCGCAACCCCGCATCAGGGATTCGTAAGTCACCTCGATCAGCCGGCGGGCTTTGACGCTTGCCTCACCGGCAACATACATGCGGCTGCTGTCCCCATGCCAGCCATCCACCAGCGGTGTCACGTCGATATTGAGAACGTCGCCTTCGTGCAATCTGCGATCTCCCGGAATGCCATGGCAGACCACATGATTAAGCGAAATGCAGGTGGTTTTTGGATAGCCGCGATAGTTCAGAGGCGCCGATACCGCGCCCCGCGCAACAATAAAGGCGTGGCAGATTTCATCGATCTCGGCAGTGGTAACACCGGGCTTAACATATTCACCAATCATATCAAGCGTTTCCGCCGCCAGTTGCCCGGCCTTCAGCATGCCCGCAAAGGCGTCAGGGCCATGCAGTTTGATCAAACCGTTATTGCGCATCGGCGCATCCTGGGCTGCGATGTAATTCATAGGGTATAATTATCCGGCCTGAAGCGTTTCGTCCAGATGCACACATAGGTATTACGAAACAATCGGCAAAGCCCTGTTCAGGGTGATTTCCTTCAGGCTGACGCTGCAATCCCAACAAATCGCTTCCACACCCCGGGATTTTGCACTTTCAAAGGCGTCGAAATAGGCCGGGTCAATGTCGCCTGCGAGCTTAAACCGGTCACAATTGCCCCCTTGCGCGACATACAACATCATTGCGCGCTCTAGCGGAGTGGATAATTTCATGACAGACAGCATAGAGTGGTTTCCAGCGCGACGGAAATACAGATAAACTGTCACCATGAACAAGACAGACGAAAATCAGGGATCAGAAAAAATTGTCACCGCCGCCGTGCTGGTGATCGGGGATGAAATTCTGTCGGGCCGCACCCAGGATACGAATTCTTCCTACATTGCGCGCTGGCTGGGGGAGGCAGGGATTCGCTTGTGTGAAATCCGCGTTGTGCCGGATGTTCAGGCGGAAATAGTAACCGCCCTGAATGAAGTGCGGGGGCGCTTTGACTATGTGTTTACCACCGGCGGCATTGGCCCTACCCATGACGATATAACCGCCGATGCGGTCGCCGCAGCGTTTGCGGTTCCCATTGGCTATCATCCCGTGGCCATGGCCATATTGGGTGCGCATTATAAACCGGGTGAATTTACCGAGGCGCGCAAACGCATGGCCCGGATACCGGAGAGCGCCGAGCTGATTGATAATCCTGTCAGCAGAGCGCCGGGGTTTCGCATCCAGAATGTGTTTGTTCTGGCCGGTGTTCCCATGATCATGCAGGCCATGCTTGATTCCCTGCGCCACCAGGTGACGGGCGGGGATAAAATGCTGAGCGCCAGCGTTGGCGGTGCAGTGGCCGAAGGGCATGTGGCGGCGGCTCTGGGCGAATTGCAGGACCAGTTTCCAGACGTAAGCCTGGGCAGTTATCCATTTTTCCGGCGGGCTGAACAAGGTTCCGGTCAGGTGTCCAGTTATGGCGTCAACTTCGTGCTGCGCTCGACTAATGCCGAACGGCTGGACCTTGCGCGGGAGGCCGTAAGGGCCATGATTCGGTCTGAGGGGGCCGAGCCGGAAGACCGGGATTAGCTGTCTTTATGCAAGGCAGGCTGTCATTTTTTTATCACATTAAAGTTACGCCCTATCGAAAGTCTTTTCAAATCGGAGAATTGGTGTCAGATTGTGCTGGAATTGCTTGGAAAAGTGAGTAAGGTCTTTGGACGATCAGCTTGCGAAAAAGCGTGACGAGAAGTGAACAAATGAGGGAGAAGCACGGCATGTTGAAGGGAAAAATGGGCGTCCTTGGTATGGTGGCGGGGGTCACGATGTTGATGGGCGCCACGGGGGCGTTTGCGGCTGGGGTTGAGGGCATGATGGATGTCACGCACCTTAATTCTGCGCACGAAAACTGGGTCAAGGCCGGCAAGCACGAATATTATGTCGTTTGCACCAGCATTGACGATTATATCACCCAGGTAGAAGGGGCCAATCTGAAGGAAACCCAGATGACGGCCTATAAGGATTCGATCACGAAAGCGGGCGGCAATACCTGCTGGCCGGTATGGCGTGGTCTTGTAAAATAGCCAAATAGCGTTTCTTCCGGCCGCCTTTCCCGGCCGCTGACAGTCTGATGTGCCGATCACAGGTTTCTGCAGGTGCGCATGGCTGTCTGAAAATAGTTCGATGTCGTGGGTTTAATTCCCGGATGATGGTGGCCTGTGGTTCCACAGCCACCATTTTTTGTGCGCGATGCGTATAATGCGCGATGCGTATAAATGGAACCAGTGAGGCTATTCGTCGTGATGAGGCCTACCCCGGCGCTATAGTCCCTGTTATATCTTTATCCTGTGTCCCCGTAGCTCAGCAGGATAGAGCACCAGATTCCTAATCTGGGGGTCGTGCGTTCGAATCGCGCCGGGGACGCCATTTTGGTTGAGACTATTGACAGCAAACAAATGACCGATGTCCCCCCCGATATGCGCCGCCAGCTGTATGGCGAAATTCCCGCCGTTAACAGCGGCTGGCTGAGCGTCTCGGAACTGCATGACATATATTATGAGGAATCGGGCAACCCCGTAGGCAAGCCGGTTGTATTTGTTCATGGCGGCCCGGGCGGCGGCTGCGATCCCAAGATGCGGCGGTTTTTTGATCCAGAGGCCTATCGCATCATTTTGTTTGATCAGCGTGGCTGCGGCAAGAGCCGTCCCCACGCGGAACTGACAGACAACACGACGTGGCGTCTGGTGTCGGATATGGAAGCGCTGCGCATCCATCTTGGCATCGCCCGCTGGCAGCTATTTGGAGGCTCATGGGGCAGCACGCTTGCCCTGACCTATGCACAGACCCATCCGCAGCGAGTCACCGAAATGGTCTTGCGCGGTATTTTCATGCTGCGGCAAAAGGAATTGCACTGGTTCTATCAGGAAGGCGCCAGCAATATTTTTCCCGATGCGTGGGAGAACTACCTGGCGCCAATCCCGCTGGACGAGCGTGGCGATCTGATTGCAGCATATTATAAGCGCCTTACCAGCGATGACCCTGCGGTGCGCATGCAGTCGGCCCGGGCCTGGAGTATCTGGGAAGCGGCCACCAGCTTTTTGACCCAGGACCCGCTGCATATTGCCCGGGCGGGCGAAGACACTTTTGCCGAGGCATTTGCCCGCATTGAATGCCATTATTTCGTAAATAACGGATTTTTCGCCAAAGACGATCAGCTGCTTGCGGGGGTGGAGACAATCAGACACATTCCGGCGGTCATCGTGCAGGGCCGATATGATGTCGTGTGCCCGATGGTTTCCGCGTGGGAACTGCACCGCGCATGGCCGGAGGCGTTTTTTCATATTGTTCCCGATGCCGGACATTCTTCGATGGAGGCCGGGATTATCGATCAACTGGTGCGGGCGACCGACCAATTCCGCCCATAATGGGTACGCTGCAAAGGATAAATAAAATGCGTTCGCTAGCAATGTTTGCCATGGCCGGTATTGCCTTGTCTGCTGCTATGGGGCTCGTGCTGACAAGCCCGGCTGCACCTGTCTTTGCCCAGGAGGCTGCAAAACCTGCGGCGGCCCCGGTGGCCGTCCCGGATGGGGAAAAGCCCGCTGAAACGAAAAAGTTTGACGATTGGGTTGTGGCCTGCGGCGTGCCCAAAGAGGAAACCAAAAAAGTTTGCCAGGCCGTCCAGACACTCACCAATAAAGAGGATGGCAAACGGGTCATGCAGATTATGGTGGGGTATCCGGAAGGGGGAACGGAAGCTGTCGCGGTGTTTGTATTGCCGCTTGGCTATCTGCTTCAGTCAGGCGGCAAGTTTGAACTGGACGGAAAGGCAATTGGCGTCCTGGGGGCCGAACGGTGCGTCCAGAGCGGATGCATTGTTCCCCTGCAACTGGACAAAGACATCCTTGCCAAGTTCAAGAGCGGCACCGGCGGCAAGATCGTCGTGACGATCGCCAAA
>JBEBFX010000260.1:0-3295 GCA_040081735.1 Alphaproteobacteria bacterium
ATACCGTTGCAGCCGCGCCAGCGCCTCATGCAGGATGCTGTCCTGTTTGCAAAAACAGAAGCGGATGAGTTTTTCGGGCGGCGGGAGGAGGGCTTCGCCGCCGGGCATGGCGGCCATGCTGAAGGCGCTGAACGGCACCGCGGCGACGCCCGCCTCCACCGTAATGCGCTTGCAGAACGCGGCGTCGTCCTCAAGCGGGCGGGTGAAGGCGCTGTAATCGGCGGCGATGAAATAGGTTCCCTGACAGGGCAAAATCTCAAAGCCGATCTGGCGCAGGCCATCGCCGAGCAAATCGCGCTTGGCCTGCAATTCCGATGCGAGGCTTTCGAAATACGTATCGTCCTTGGCCAGACCATAGGCCACCGCCTTTTGCAGATTGGGGGCGGTGGTGAACGTAAGGAACTGGTGCGCCTTCATAATCATTTCCGCAAGCCGCGGGGGCGCGGTGATATAGCCAACCTTCCAGCCAGTCAGGGAAAAGCTTTTTCCCGCCGATCCGATGCGCACGCAGCGCTCCGCCATCCCGGGCAGGGTCATCATGGGAATATGCGCCGCGCCGTCAAAGGTCAGATGCTCATAGACCTCATCGCAGACCACATAGGCGTCATGCTGCACGGCCAAAGCGGCGATGAATTGCAATTCGTCCAGGCTGAACACCTTGCCGGTCGGGTTCATCGGTGAATTCAGGACAATGACCCTGGTTTTTTCGTTGCAGGCGGCGGCCAATGCCTCGCGCGGCAAATCCCATGCGGGCGGCCGCAGGCGCACCGATCGCGCCACAGCCCCGGAAAGCTGAACAATCGGCAGATAGCAGTCATACATCGGCTCAAACAGCACCGCCTCATCGCCGGGGTTCAGCAGCGCCAGAAGGCTGGCCGCCACTGCCTCGGTCGCGCCTGACGTCACCAGCACCTGTTTTTGCCAGTCAATCTGCAAACCATAAAAACGCGCATTGTGAACCGCCACCGCCTGGCGCAGTTCCGGCAGGCCCTGGGATGGCGGATATTGATTGGGGCCATCGATCAGCGCCTTGGCCGCCACGGCGCGAATATCTTCGGGCCCGTCCTCGCCGGGAAAGCCCTGCCCCAGATTGATCGCCTGATGCGCCATCGCCAGCGCCGACATGGTGGTGAAAATCGTCGTGCCATATTCGGACAGCACCTTGTTCAGCGGCGGATTTGGCACGGCGATCCTCTTTGGTGGTTCTTGCGCAAAACTTTTTTTGTCATTCTGAGCGGAGCGAAGAAACCCGGCCCGGTTCGAAGAGATTCTTCGTTCCGCTCAGAATGACAATTCAGAGTATTTCAGCATACTTTTAAGCTTCGGGGGTGCAGATACTGCGCGTGGCGGAACGGATAAAGTCCACAATCTCCATCACCTCTACATGATCCCTGAACAATGCGGCGACGTCTTCGAGACGTTCCTGCAGAGTGCCTTCGGGCGCAAACAGCATGCGATAGGCGTTGCGCAGGCCGTGGATCTGATCGCGTGAAAAACCGCGCCGTTTCAGACCGATCACATTCAGCCCGCCCAGATGCGCGCGATTGCCCAGCACCGAGCCATAGGGAATGACATCATCCACGACACCGGACATGCCGCCGATCATGGCGTGCTGGCCGATGCGGGCAAACTGCTGCACCGCCGACAGGCCGCCCAGAATGGCGTAATCGCCCACCGTCACATGCCCCGCCAGCGTCGCATGATTGGCGAGTATCACATGGCCGCCAACCTGACAGTCATGCGCCACATGAGCGCCCGCCATGAACAGGCCATTATCGCCAACCCTTGTCACCAGTCCGCCACCCGCCGTGCCGGGGTTCATGGTCACATGTTCACGAATGACATTGCCGGCGCCGATGATCAGTTCACTGGTTTCACCGGCATATTTCAGGTCCTGGGGCGGATGCCCGATAGAGGCGAAGGGAAAAATCGTGGTGCCCGCGCCAATGCTGGTCTTGCCGGCAATACAGACATGGGAATGCAGGGTGACATTATCGCCCAGCGCCACCTGTTCGCCCAGAACGCAATACGGGCCAATGACCACACCGCTGCCCAATTGCGCCGCCCCTGGCACGATTGCGGTGGGATGAATGTCCTGGGCCGCCACTTTCATTTGTCCGCAATCATGGCGCTGTAATCGGCCTCGGCCATCAGCTGCCCGTTGACCCTGGCCTCGCCGTGAAATTTCGAAACCGGGCCGCGCTTATGGATCAAGCTAACGTGCAGCAACAGCGTATCGCCCGGAACAACCGGTTTGCGAAACCGGCATTTGTCGATGGTCATGAAATACACCAGCTTGCTGTCCGCGACGTCGCCCGCGCTGTACATGATCAGCGCGCCAGAGGTCTGCGCCATGGCCTCGACAATCAAAACCCCCGGCATGACCGGGCGCGAGGGAAAATGACCCTGAAAAAACGGCTCGTTCATGGTTACGTTCTTGACGCCGGTGGCGGACATGCCGGGAACTATATCACGCAGCCCGTCGATCATCAGCATCGGATAGCGATGGGGCAAAAGCTGCATCACGCGGGTTATATCCAGCGCCTCGGCCATCAGAACCGGAACCGGTTTCTTTTCCTCATTCATCGGGCTGTCCCTTCAGTTTGGCCAATCGCGCCAGACTTGCAACTTCACGAAAATACTGTTTGGCAGGCATCGCGGGGGACCCGGCAACCCGTTCGCGCGCCGCAACATCACGCATTACACCCGATTGCGCCGCAATCATTGCCCCGTCGCCAATTTTCAAATGCCCCGTAAGCCCGGCCTGACCGCCAATCATCACATAATCCCCAATCTCGGTACTGCCGGAAATACCGGTTTGCGCAGCGATGATGCAGCGGCGGCCAATGCGGACATTATGGGCAATCTGCACCAGATTATCTATCCAGGTGCCATCGCCAATCACTGTATCCGGCCCCGTTCCCCGATCAATCGTTGTGTTGGCGCCGATATCGCAATCATCCTGGATGATAACCCGCCCCAACTGGGGCACTTTGATAAATCCGGCCGGGTCGGGCGCAAAGCCAAACCCGTCCTGGCCCACCCTGACCCCCGGATGCAGTGTGACGCGGTCACCAATCAGCGCGCAGGCGATCGACACAAGCGGCCCAATCCAGGCATCCGCGCCAATCATCACATGATCGCCGATCACCACATTGGCGCCAATGAAAGAGCCAGGGCCAATTTCCGCCCCAGCCCCGATGACCGCACCGGGCGCGATGATGTCCGGTTTGATGCGCCCGTCAAACGTCGGCCCGTGATTGCTGTACCGCGCCAGGTTTTCGAGGCTGCCTTT
>JBEBFX010000100.1:0-12185 GCA_040081735.1 Alphaproteobacteria bacterium
CACAAAACGGTAGACATAGCCGCTAACCGTTGCTTCGTCACCGGGTTGCATCAGGATGATTTTTTCTTCCGTCCAGGCGGTGCTGGCGGTTATCCCCAGCACGACGACGCCAACGCCGGCGTGGGCCATCATGGCGCCCCAGCTGGCGCGCGGCAGGCCTGCGGCGCGCGCCAGGCTGGCGGCCAGGGGCACACGAAACAGCCGGGTGCGTTCGGCCAGATCAGTCAGCGCCCCGCAGATCAGCCAGATGCCGATGCCGATGCCGAAGATCGCCAGCACCGGCCCCTGCTCGCGCAGATACCACACTGCCAGCATCCCCAGAACGCTGATCCCCAGGGCAAATCGCAACCGGCCGAGCACGCCCGGCAGGTCGGCGCGTTTCCAGCTCATCAGGGGACCCAGCGCCATCAGCACCAGCAGCGGCGCCATCAGGGGCGTAAAGGTCGCATTATAATAGGGCGCGCCGACGGTAACCTTGTCCGTGCCGCCGCTCAGGGCATCCATCAGCAGGGGGTAAAGGGTTCCCAGCAGGACTGTGGCGCAAGCCGTCGCCAGAAGCCAGTTGTTCAGCACCAACGCCGTCTCGCGGCTGATCGGCGCAAAAATCCCGCCGCCTTTCAGCAGCGGCGCGCGTACGGCGTACAAGGTCAGCGAACCGCCGATGACCAGCACCAGAAAGCCCAGAATGAATACCCCGCGCGCCGGATCGGTGGCGAACGCATGCACCGAACTCAATACACCGGACCGCACGATAAACGTGCCCAGCAAACTGAGTGAAAATGTCAAAATCGCCAGCAGAACAGTCCAGGATTTCAGCGTGTCGCGTTTTTCCACCACGATGGCCGAATGCAGCAGGGCCGTGCCCGCCAGCCACGGCATGAACGACGCGTTTTCAACCGGGTCCCAGAACCACCAGCCGCCCCATCCCAATTCGTAATAGGCCCACCAGGACCCCATGGCGATGCCGATGGTCAGAAAACACCAGGCCGCCAGTGTCCATGGCCGCACCCAGCGCGCCCAGGCCGGGTCAACGCGGCCTTCAATCAGGGCGGCGACAGCAAACGAAAACGCCATCGAAAAACCAACATAGCCCAGATACAAAAAGGGAGGATGAAACGCCAGGCCGGGATCCTGCAACAGGGGGTTCAGCCCGTTGCCATCCATCGGCGGCGGGATCAACCGCGTAAACGGGTTCGATGTGGCCAGCATGAAAGACAAAAATCCGCAGGCGATCATGGCCTGCACGCTCAGCACCCGCGCGCGCAACGAGGCCGGTAAATTACCGCCGACACCCGCAACCGCTGCGCCAAACAGCGCCAGTATCAGCACCCATAACAACAGGCTGCCTTCATGGTTGCCCCACAGTCCGGCAATTTTGTACAGCATCGGCTTGGCGGAATGGGAATTGGCGGCAATCACCTGCACGGAAAAATCCGACGTGACGAAACCATACATCAGCGCTGCAAACGCCAGCAGCAGGAATATCAATTGCCCGAAAGCCGCAGGCCGCGCCACCGCCATCAGCGCCGAATTGCCGCGCGCGGCGCCAATCAGCGGCAGGCTGGCCTGGGCGAGAGCCAGCACAAAGGCCAGCACCAGCGCGAAATGGCCAAGTTCAATGATCATTGCTTTTCCCCGAGTGGTTCACTGGGCGCAGCGCCGTTTTCCTGCCATCGCCCTGATTTCTTCAGGGCTTCGGCCACTTCGGGCGGCATGTAATTTTCATCATGCTTGGCCAGCACGGAGGTGGCGATAAATATTCCCCCGGTGTCCAGCCGGCCTTCCGCCACGACGCCTTTGCCTTCCCGGAATAAATCGGGCAGCAGTCCCGTATAGCGCACCATGATGCGCGATAGCAGATCAGTCACCGCAAAATCGATATTGGTCCCGTCCGGATGGCGGACAACAGACCCTTCCTCGACCAGTCCGCCAATGCGAAAAGTGCGCCCCGGCGGTGGATGCTTTTGCGCGACTTCTGACGGGCTGTAGAAATAAACCAGCGTGTCGCGCACGGCATATAACACAAGGCCCACGGCGCTGCCCAGCAACGTCAATGCGCCGATTATGGCATACAGCCGCCTCTGTTTGCGGGTCATGGGTTACGCGTCAATATTTTCTGCGGCCTCAAGCCCGGCCAGCAGCGCGGCCTGATGCCGCAGCAGACGCTCGCTTACGGCCCAGATCGCCAGCATCAGCATGGCCGCAATAGCCCAGGCCGACCAGATAAAGCCGGCATATCCTTCCATCACAAGATAATCGGCCATGCTAGTAATGTCCTGCCTGCACGCGCGCCTGGCGCAGGCTGCGCACCCTGCGCGCCAGAATTTCCCCGCGCATCCGCACCAGCAATATCCAGATGTAAAACACCGTGAACCCCAGGGCCATCAACAGCAGCGGCATCAGCATGGTGGCGTGAATGGCAGGCGCATCGGCGCGCATCAAACTGGCGGGTTGATGCAACGTGTTCCACCAGTCGACGGAAAACTTGATGACGGGCAAATTCACCGCGCCCGCAAGGGCCAGTATCGCGGTTGCCCTGGCGGCGCGCACCGGCTCATCAATGGCGTTCCACAGCGCCATATAACCCAGATACAAAAACAGCAGGATCAGCACCGACGTCATGCGCGCATCCCAGGCCCACCAGGCGCCCCACATCGGCTTGCCCCAGATCGATCCGGTAATCAGCGCCATGGCGGTAAACACCATGCCGATAGGCGCGGTGGCCTTGGCGGCGACATAGGCCAGCGGGTGATTCCAGATCAGGCCGCTGGCGCTGGATACCGCCATCACGCCATAGCAGAACATCGCCATCCAGGCCGAAGGCACATGCACATACATGATGCGTACTGTCTCACCCTGAATATAGTCCGGCGGGGCCGCAAACAGCCCCAGATAGGCCCCAAGCGCCATCAGCAGCAAACTGACCGCCGCCGCCCATGGCGAGGCTTTCGCCGCCAGATCAAAGAATATTGCAGGATTGGCAAAACGCCACATGGGGGATTACGTCCGCTATAAGTGATTTCAGGCGCTGAGGCTTATTTTGAACCGCTATTTAGATCATTATAGCAAAGGATGGAACAGGATAAGGAGATTTCTGCCCTGATCAGGGAAATGCGCAGGCCTGCCCGCGCGGCGCAAAATGAAAATCGGCAAAGCCGGCATGGGCGGATTCGCCCGTATTATCCGTATCCGAGGCGATGGCCAGGGACGTAAGCTGCACCCGCAGAATATGGAACGCTTCGATAAAGTCGGCCTGAACGTCGCGCCGTTCGGCAACCCAGACCCCGGCTTTGTCAGGGCCGGATTCCACCACGACCATGCGGGCGCGGTCCGTATAGGCGTTCCAGCGCGAAGTTCCCGCCGGATTGCGATTGTCCCACACATAATTCAGCGCCGCATCCGGCGTGTCGGGGCCATACAAAGCGCGGCCGAGACTCAATTTCATCCGTGTGCCGATTGACAAGTCCGGCGTGGCGATCCTGAACGAAAGATAAACCCTGGCGGCATAATCATCGCCCGCCTTCGCGCCCATATCCGCGGTTATCAGCGGCGCATCTACGCGCCAGCGCCAGCACAATATGGGCGTTGCGGCAAGGTCAACCGAAACCGGACGCGCCAGCAACGCCATGCTGCGCTCTGCGATGGCTTCTATGGCGGTGATCCCGTCCCATTCCCGGACACGATACCGGGTGGCGGGAATTTTCCTGTCGAACTGCACCAGCCGCCACGGTGCAGGGGGCGCCGGGATTGCGGCGTCCAGGGGCATGAGATTTTCACCCGCCCCGGCGCGCGTGGCTTGCTGCCACAACAGGATGGCGGCCACGGCGGCGCTATAGTTGATGCCTCTGATGATATGGACGCACCACATCTCAGTCTCCAGCCGGCCGCCGCCCTGCGGGCTATGCCGGGCGCTGATTCGGCCTAACGGTCTTCACGATGCCGCGCCATGCGTTGCCCGTAAGGGCGAAGCGTGGTGGAGCCGAGCGGGATCGAACCGCTGACCTCTTGCATGCCATGCAAGCGCTCTCCCAACTGAGCTACGGCCCCATATTCCATTGCCGCGCCGCCTGTTTGCCGGCATGCGCGGCGCAATTTCGCCGCCGGTTTAACCGGCGCTCAGGCGCGATCCGGTTAATCCGGAAACGGACTAGTCGTCGCTGGAAGGTTTCGGCAGGATGTCGATATCATCGTCATCCTCGGTTTCCAGCAATGTATTATCATCCCCATCTTCGTCGAGGTCCAGATCATCGTCAATCTCAAGATCGGGAATATCGGCGACAACAGCGGCGTCATCATCGTCATCCGTATCCGGGTCGTCCAGTTCTTCGAGAGACACCGTATCGGCGTCATCGAGTTCATCGTCTTCAACTTCGTCGAGCTTTGCAGCCTTTACCTGTTCGGCAGGCTTGTCGTCGGGCCGTCCGCGGCGCGGTTTTAACAATATCTCCGGCTCAAACGCGTGGTCACATTTAACGCAGACGACTGGATCAGCCTTACCCAGATCATAGAAACGGCCACCGCACGATGGGCATTGCCGCTTGGTTCCCCATTCCGGTTTGGCCACGAATTCCTCTTTCAATAATGTCTGGCGGCAGAGTTGCCATAAGGCGGGCTTCATAGCCATGGGTTGGACAAGATGTCAAAGATAAATTAGCAGCCTCCCTGTACACATGCTAGCCGCACACGATAAAGTTTGTGCTAAACAGCCGCTATCCATCCATTTTGACGGCATTGGACGAGTATTGACCTTGAGCACCCTTCATGACGCAAATCACGGCGCGGCCGCCTCCTTGCGCAGCTGCCCGGCCCAATCCCTGTCCGGCCGGGTGCGGGCGCCTGGGGACAAATCCATATCGCACCGGGCGCTGATGTTCGGGCTGCTGGCGGCGGGCGAAACCCGCATTACGGGGCTGCTGGAGGGCGAAGACGTGATGCGAACGGCCGAGGCCATCCGCCAACTGGGCGCTGACGCCATTCGCATTGGTTCAGGAGAATGGCGGGTGCACGGCGTTGGCGTTGGCGGCCTGCGGCCGCCGGACGATATTTTGTATATGGGGAATTCCGGCACGTCCGCCCGGCTGCTGGCGGGGCTTGCGGGCGGTCATCCCATTACAGTTACCTTTAACGGAGATGCGTCGCTGAACCGGCGCCCCATGGCCCGCATCGTGGAACCCTTATCCCGGATGGGGGTGCAGTTTGCAGGCCGCGCGGGCCATCGCCTGCCCATGACGATAATCGGGGCTGATCCGGTCATGCCGATTGAATATCAACTGCCCGTGGCCTCGGCCCAGACAAAATCGGCGATTTTACTGGCCGGGCTGAACAGCCGGGGCGACACCACAGTGATCGAACCGGAACCCACCCGGGACCATACGGAAATCATGCTGCGCCATATGGGGGCTGATATCAGAGTCGAGGATATTTCCCGCGGCGGACGGCGCATTACCCTGTGCGGCCAGCCGGAATTGAGACCGGCGGTGTTTCAGGTTCCGGGCGACCCGTCTTCTGCGGCGTTCCTGCTGGTCGCCGCCCTGATCACACCGGGGTCGCAGGTTACGGTAATCGATGTTGGCGTAAACCCGCTGCGGACAGGGCTTTTTGATTGCCTGCGGGAAATGGGGGCGGATCTGAGCCTTGACAATATTCGGGATCAGGGCGGAGAGATGACCGCCGACATTACGGCGCGCGCCGGTCCCCTGCGCGCCATTTCGCCCCCGCCCGGACGCGCGCCCTCGATGATTGACGAATATCCAATACTGGCGATTGCCGCAGCCTGCGCACAGGGCCGCACCGAACTGCGCGGGCTGGCCGAACTGCGGGTGAAAGAAAGCGACCGGCTGGCGGCGATTGCCGCCGGGCTGACGGCCTGCGGCATTATTGTGCAGGAACTTCCCGACGGGCTGATCATAGAGGGGCGGGGCGGCGAGGTGCAGCCCATTCCCGGCGGGGTCACCATTGCCACCCGGATGGACCATCGCATCGCGATGTCGTTTCTGGTCGCGGGCATGGCGTCGCAGCGCCCTGTCACCATTGATGACGGGGCCATGATTGACACCAGCTTCCCGGGCTTTCGCGCGTTGATGAATGGCCTTGGGGCGCAGATTGAAATCGCCAGCCCATGACCACGCCTGTCGTCATCGCGATAGATGGGCCTGGGGCTTCCGGAAAAGGCACGCTTGCCCGTCGGCTGGCGGCGCATCTTGGCTATGTCTATCTGGATACCGGGGCCATGTACCGGGCGGTGGCGCTGCAATTATTGCGGACCGGGGCGGATCCGGCTGATCCGGCGGCGGCGCTGGCGGCGGCCCAGAACCTCGATACGGGCCTGCTGGACGATCCGCAATTGCGTACGGACAGGGTGGGGGCCGCCGCATCCCAGGTCGCCGCCCATGGAGATGTGCGCCTGGCGCTGATGGTGTTTCAGCGGGGCTTTGCCACCAACCCGCCCGGCAATGCGCCTGGCGCTGTGCTGGACGGGCGGGACATCGGCACCATTATCTGCCCGGAGGCGCGGGTGAAACTGTTCGTGACGGCCAGCCCCGAGGCGCGCGCCCGCAGACGCTATCTGGAGCTGCAAGCCCGGGGCGAGGCGGTAACCGAGGCCGAAGTGCTGGCCGGCTTGCAGACGCGCGATGACCGTGACCGCACCCGCGCCGCAGCCCCGCTGCGCCCGGCCCCAGACGCCCACTTGCTTGATACGACGAATTTAGCTATAGACGACGCCTTCGCGGTTGCGCTTGCCGCTATTTCTGGCAAAATTGCCCCCTAGAGTTTTATGTGATCAAATTGAACCGGATGGTTCCATATGATCCGGTAAATTTGCTCTTGCGGCTGACTTTCCCCGATTTAAGGTTATCAGCGGCGCAGCACGATTAAAGGTGAATCTTCAAGACCGCTGGAACCAACCAGCCGGCCGGAAAAATGATCGATTTAGGAGAACAACTTGGCTAATGCAAACCTGGCGTCGCGCATGGCGCCCCTGAAAGAAGATTTTGCGGCGATGCTCGATGAGAACTTCTCAGCGCAGCGCAGCGTAGAAGGCTCAGTCATCAACGGAAAGATCATCGCGATCGAGAATGATTTCGCAATGATCGATGTGGGTCTGAAAACTGAAGGCAGAATTCCGCTGAAGGAATTCGCGGCGCCTGGACAGGCCCCCTCCATCAAAGTCGGCGATAGCGTTGAGGTGTTTCTGGAGCGCATCGAAAACTCCATGGGTGAAGCGGTTCTCAGCCGTGAAAAGGCCCGCCGCGAAGAAGCCTGGACCGACCTGGAGCGCAACTTTACCGAAGCCAAACGGGTTGACGGTGTTATCTTTGGCCGCGTCAAGGGCGGGTTCACGGTTGATCTTAACGGGGCGGTTGCGTTTCTGCCCGGCAGCCAGGTTGATATTCGCCCGGTGCGCGATGTTACGCCGCTGTTTGGACAGTCGCAGCCCTTCCAGATTCTGAAAATGGACAAGCGCCGCGGCAATATTGTGGTGTCGCGCCGCGCGGTGCTGGAAGAAGCCCGCGCCGAACAGCGCTCCGAATTGCTGGTCAATCTCAAGGAAGGCCAGATACTCGACGGCGTCGTCAAGAACATTACCGATTACGGCGCGTTTGTTGATCTGGGCGGCGTCGACGGCCTGTTGCACGTCACCGACATTGCCTGGCAGCGCATCAATCATCCAAGCGAAGCCCTGACGATTGGTGAAACCATCAAGGTGCAGGTCGTCAAGGTCAACCCGGAAACCCAGCGCATCAGCCTTGGGATGAAGCAGTTGCAAACCGATCCCTGGGACAGCATTGACGCCACATATCCGCTGCAGGGCCGCTTCCGGGGCCGCGTCACCAACATCACCGATTACGGCGCGTTTGTTGAATTACAGCCCGGCGTTGAGGGCCTGGTGCACGTTTCTGAAATGAGCTGGACCAAGAAAAACGTGCATCCTGGCAAGATTGTTTCGACCTCTCAGGAAGTCGAAGTGATGGTGCTGGATGTTGATCCCAAGCGCCGGAGAATTTCACTCGGCCTCAAGCAATGCATGGAAAACCCCTGGGAAGGCTTTGCCAAGCGTTATCCTGTTGGATCCGATGTGGAAGGCGAGATCAAGAATATCACCGAGTTCGGTCTGTTCATTGGTCTCGAAGAAGGCATTGACGGCATGGTGCACATGACGGATCTGTCCTGGGATCGTGCGCCGGAAACGGCGCTTGCCGATTTTCACAAGGGCGACATGGTCAAGGCCAGGGTGCTGGATGTCGACATGGAAAAAGAACGCATCAGCCTCGGCGTCAAGCAGCTGGGCGCCGATCCGATGAAGATGGCGGCTTCTTCCGACGGGCCACTGCGCAAAGGCCAGATTGTTACGGTGCGTGTCGAGGAAATTCAGGAGCAGGGCATTGAAGTTTCTGTTGCTGATACCGGCATGCGGGCCTTTATCCGGCGCGCCGATCTGAGCCGTGACCGGTCCGAGCAGCGGCCGGAGCGTTTCTCGGTTGGCGACAAGATCGACGCCAAGGTGACCACACTCGACAAGGCCACGCGCAAGATCGGGCTATCGATCAAGGCGCGCGAGATCGACGAGGAAAAAGAAGCCGTGGCCCAGTATGGCTCCTCCGACAGCGGCGCGTCTCTGGGCGACATTCTTGGCGCCGCGCTGCGCGCAAAGGACAAGGAAACGTCCTGAACCGTTTGCTATAATAAAAGTGAGGCCAGCCCCGCCGGGGCTGGCTTGAATATGAGGCAGGACCGCAATGTCATTTGAGCCGGATGCAATCCTTGACCGGCGCCGTTTGCGGCGAAATCTTTCCCTGTGGCGCATTGCAGCCATTGCGGGCCTCACCGGCGCGATGGTCCTGCTGGTTACCGGCATAAGCGGCCTGCCGCTGGGCCGCGACCATGTTTCCAGGCTGGAAATAACAGGCGTTATTGTCGAGGATGAGGATCGCGACCAGGCCATCCTTGATCTTGCCGATAACAGGAACGCCAGGGCGCTGATCGTCACGATTAACAGCCCGGGCGGCACGACCTCGGGTTCCGAAGGGCTTTATCTGGCGCTGCGCCAGGTGGCCAGAAAAAAACCCGTGGTGGCCGTAATGGGGACTGTCGCTGCTTCGGGCGGCTATATCACAGCGATTGGCGCGGATCATATCATTGCGCGCGGCAACACGATTACCGGCTCCATCGGGGTGTTGATGCAGACAACCGAGGTCAGCAAACTGCTGGACAAGATCGGTGTGGGCATTGAACTCATCACCAGCGGGCCCCTGAAGGGAAAACCCTCGCCTTTCGAGCCGTTGGACGCCCAGGGCCGGGCTGCTATTCAAACCCTGATCGACGATTCCTTTCAATGGTTTGTCGGTCTGGTCGCCGAGAGGCGAAGTCTGGCGCCGGAACGGGCGCGCGAACTGGCCGACGGAAGGGTGTTTAGCGGCCGGCTGGCCCTGGAGGCGAAGCTGATCGATCAGATAGGCGGCATGCCGGAAGCGCGGACCTGGCTGGAAAAGGAAAAAGATATTTCCGGCAAGTTGCCGCTGGAACTGCTGGAATATGGCGATGATGATACGTTGTCCGGCCGGCTGGTAAGCAGCCTGCTAATGGGACTGGCTGAAAAAAGCCTTAGCTTGAAAAGACTTACCCTTGACGGGCTGGTTTCACTCTGGCACCCTTGAAGATTGTTGGATAGTCTCTGGATGATTGAGAGGATGGGGGTTCTGCCATGATCAAGTCCGAGCTGATCACGAAACTTGCGCTTGCCAATCCGCATTTGTTTCAGCGCGATATCGAACGCATCGTCAATACGATTTTTGATGAAATATCCGGCGCGCTGGCGCGGGGCGACCGGGTGGAACTGCGCGGCTTTGGGGCTTTTTCGGTTAAGCAGCGTCCGGCCCGCACCGGACGCAATCCACGCACCGGCGGCGCCGTCGAGGTGGAGGAAAAGCGCGTGCCGTTCTTTAAAACCGGCAAGGAAATGCGCGAACGCCTGAATGGCGGCGGCAAAAATTAAAAGGCGTTACACGGGCAGGTTCCCCTTTTAATTTGGGCAAGAACAGTGAAACAATTGCGTGTAATCGGATTGGGGTTTGGCCTGGTGCTGGCGTGCCTGCTGGCGCTGGCCAATCGCGCCGCCGTGGTTTTCAGCCTTGATCCCATCTCCCCGGCGTCAGACGATCTCAGTGTGCAAATGCCGCTTTATGGCGTTATTTTCATCGCCCTGTTTATTGGCGTACTGCTGGGTGGCCTGACGGTCTGGCTGGGGCAGCGCCAGTTGCGTTTAGCGGGCAAAATGACGCCTGTTCAATTGGTTGCCGAGCGTGATTCCAGTAAGCTGCCTCTGCTTTAGCCAGGGTTCATTTTCTGGCGGTTAGTATGGACGTCTGCTATAACGCCCCATGATCAAGGTCAAAATATGTGGTTTGTCCAGCCCTGAAAGTGTCGCTGCGGCCGTCGACGCCGGGGCGGATTATGTGGGCTTTGTGTTCTACGCCAGATCGCCGCGCCATGTGACGGCGGTCCAGGCTTCGCTGCTGGCGCGCGGTGTTCCCCAAGGCGTCACAAAAGTCGGGCTGTTCGTGGATGCCGGGGACGCTGCCATTGCCGGAGTGCTGGCCCAGGTCAATCTGGATTATCTGCAACTGCACGGGGCGGAAACGCCTGAAAGGGCCGGGCAAATCCGCGCCCGGTTCGGTTTGCCGGTGCTCAAGGCGATCGCCATTTCCAGTCATGAAGATATATTGCGCGCAGAAACCTATGCAGACGTGACGGACATATTTTTGTTCGACGCCAGTCCGCCCCTGACTGCGGATGCTTTACCCGGCGGCAATGGGCTGGTATTCGACTGGACGCTGATCGCCGGGCATGAATGGCCCAGGCCCTGGATGCTATCCGGGGGGCTCAACGCCGGAAATCTTGCCGGGGCGGTTCGCATCAGCGGCGCGAAAATGATAGATGTGTCCTCGGGTGTGGAAACTGCGCCGGGAATCAAGGATAGTGCGAAAATTCGCGCGTTTGTTGAAACTGCAAAAAACCTGTAACTGGAAATCTGATCTTGACCGTAACCGCTGCCAACAGTTTTCGCGCCGGGCCAGACACCCAGGGCCATTTCGGTATTTTTGGCGGGCGCTTTGCCGCTGAAACCCTGATGCCGCTGATCCTTGATCTGGAGCGGGCCTATGGCGCCAGCAAAGCCGATCCCGCGTTTCAGGCGGAACTGGATGATCTGCTGACCCATTACGCGGGACGGCCCAGCCCGTTGTATTTTGCCGAACGCCTGACGCAACATTTTGGCGGCGCGAAGATTTATTTCAAGCGCGACGAGCTGAACCATACCGGATCGCACAAGATCAATAATTGCCTCGGGCAAATTCTGCTGGCGCGGCGCATGGGCAAGGGCCGCATCATCGCAGAAACCGGCGCCGGCCAGCATGGCGTGGCGGCCGCCACCGTCGCCGCGCGGTTTGGCCTTCCTTGCGTGATCTATATGGGGGCCGCTGATATCGAACGCCAGCAGCCCAATGTGTTTCGCATGAAGCTGCTGGGTGCGCAGGTCGTTCCGGTGACAAGCGGCACGGCCACCCTGAAAGACGCAATGAACGAAGCATTGCGCGACTGGGTGACCAATGTCATGGACACGTTCTACATTATCGGCACCGCTGCAGGGCCGCATCCTTATCCCATGCTGGTGCGCGATTTTCAATCGGTGATCGGGCGCGAGGCGCGCGAACAGATGCTGCAACGCGAAGGCCGTCTGCCGGACAGTCTGGTTGCCTGCATCGGCGGCGGGTCCAACGCCATTGGCCTTTTCCATCCGTTTCTGGATGATCCCGGCGTCGCGATGTACGGGGTTGAGGCGGCCGGCAAGGGCCTGGCGACGGGCCTGCACGCGGCGTCCATTGCAGGCGGGCAGCCCGGCGTGCTGCACGGCAATCGCACATACCTGTTGCAGAATGCGGATGGCCAGATCACCGACGCCCATTCCATCTCCGCCGGGCTGGACTATCCCGGCATCGGCCCGGAACATGCCTGGCTGCATGAGGCGGGCCGCGTGAAATATGTTTCGGCCAGCGATGATGAGGCGCTGGCCGCGTTTCAGCTTTGCACCCGGCTCGAAGGCATTATCCCGGCGCTGGAGCCCAGTCACGCTTTGGCCTATGTGGCGAAGCTGGCGCCGGATCTGCCCCGCGATCATCTGCGCGATC
>JBEBFX010000261.1:0-3223 GCA_040081735.1 Alphaproteobacteria bacterium
CGGCGGCGGGCGTGCACATGGCCGGGCGTCCAAAAAACATGGCCTCTACCCCATCGTTCCTTTTCTGGTCCGCCAGCATCGCCACGTATTTTCTGTCCCGCATCCAGGCGATCAGCATGCGCGCGCCTGCTGGGCCTTTCGGGGCCTGGTGCGGGGCGCCCATCGTGCGCCGCAAAGCCGTAATTATTTCGTCCGCCAGCGGATTGCTTGCGGCGCGGTATACGGTCATGACCGGCAGGCCGCGCTGTACAAGGCCTGCCGGCAGTAATTCCCAGTTTGCGAAATGACCGCTGACAAAAATCGCCCCCTTACCCAGGGAAATCACCTGATCGATATATTCAAGGCCACGGACCTCGACCCGGCTGCCGTTTTCATAGAAGCGAAAGTGATCCAGATGGGCGTACTCGCAGATGGTGCGGCCAAGATTGTCCCACATTTCCCGGAGGATCGCGGCAATCGCCCTGTCATTGATGTCCATGAAGCTGGCGCGTATATTTTTTTCCGCGCGCCGGGTGATCCCAAGGCGCGGTCCAAGGAAACGCCCGATGGCGCCGCCAATGTCCGAGGCCTGGTCAACTGTCATGCAGCGCAACAGGCGCACCAGTGCGCGCATCAGGGCGGCCTCGGCGGCCCGCCGCATACGGCGGTATGGGGTAGGGGCCTTCATGGGCGCCGGGGTGTCAAGGCGTCAAGCAGCCGCGCCAAAGCCGGTTCATCGGAAAAGTGCATTTCCATCCCGATGGGCTGCACATGCCGGCGCCGGGCGGCGGGCAGGCGCACCCAGTCCTTTTCAGTGGTAACGGGCGCCCCATCCGTCTCCGCAGCAAGGGAAAGTATTTTCCCGATTTCATTATCCGTAAACGTATGATGATCCGGAAAAACCCGGGTCCCCGTTAACACCGCGCCGCCCTTAAGCAGCATGTCAAAAAATTGCTGCGGCGCCCCAATGCCGCAAAAGGCCAGCAGCCGCCTGCCTTTCACGCAATGCGGATCGCGCAATGTTCTGGCTGCGCGCAGATATGGTTTCGCAGGCGGCGGATCAAAGGTTCCTGCGCCAATCATCAGCACCATATCAGCGCGGGCAAGGCCGTGCGCCGGGGCTTCGCGCAGCGGGCCGGAAGGGATAATCCAGCCATTGCCATGGCCGCGTCCGGCGTCGATCAGCAGAAGCGACAAATCCTTTACCAGATGCGGGTTTTGATGCCCGTCGTCGAGGATGAGAAGTTCCGCTCCGGCGGCTATGGCCGCCATCGCCCCGGCTTTACGGTTGCGGGCGACCCAGGTTGGCGCAACCGCCGCCAGCAGCAGCGCTTCATCGCCGGTTTCTGCGGCCGTATGGCGGTTGGGTTCAACACGCAGCGGACCTTCGTGACGGCCCCCATAACCGCGGGTGAGAAAATGAACTTTTACGCCTTTGTCCAGAAGGCGCGAGGCCAGCGCCAGCGCCACCGGCGTTTTTCCCGCACCCCCGGCGACAAGATTGCCAACACTCAAAATGGGAACAGCGGCCTTCCAGGGACGGACGAAAAACCTCCGCAACCTGCCCGGCGCGGCGTAACACAGCGCCAAGGGCGCCAGCAGCAAGGGCAGGCATCCAGCTGATTTTCCCCGCGCGGGATACCAGAATTCTGGTGTGCGCATTATTCGGGGTCCGGAAGCAGGGGTTCAATGGCCGCCATGATATGCACCAGAACTTTATCGATCCCCTTGACGGCCACCGCCTTGGCGGCAAGCCCCCTTGAGACGGCCGTCTTCTGGTCACCCAGCAGAACGGCAACGGCGTTGGCCAACCCAGGTGCGCCGATGGTTTCGCGCGCGGCGCCTGCTTTATCCAGGTCTGCATATATGGACATGAAATTTCCGGTATGCGGTCCATGCAGAATGGCGCAGCCCAGCCGTGCGGGCTCCAGCGGGTTTTGCCCGCCATGGGGGATCAGACTGCCGCCAACAAAGGCGATTTTAGCCAGCCGGTAAATCAGGCCCATTTCCCCCATCGTGTCGCCAAGATAGATATCCGTTTCAGGGCCGGGCATTTCCCCGGTCGCGCGGCGCACAACCTTCAGGCCATCAATGGCAAGCTGCGCGGCCAGCTGTTGGCCCCGATCCGCATGGCGCGGCGCAATGACGCTGAGGAGCCGGGGAAAATTGACCAACAGCTGTTGATGGACTTCATGGATGATTTCTTCTTCACCGGGGTGGGTGCTGGCAGCGATCCAGACCGGACGATCGCCAATGATGGCTTGCAGGCGGGCCAGTTCGGCGCCGTCTACGGCCAATGGTTCTGCGGCCTGTTTCAAATCCCCGACACAGACTGCGCGGGATGCGCCCAGGCCCCGCAAAAATTCGGCGCTCTGTTCATCATGGGCAAGTACGGCGGAAAAGCTGTTCAGCAGACGCTGGATAAAATCTCGCGCATAACCCCATCGTTGATAGGAGCGCGCCGACATGCGCCCGTTCACCAGCGCCATCGGTATGCCGCGCCCGGCAGTTTCCAGTACTAAATTCGGCCACAGATCGGACTCTATCCAGACCGCCATGGCCGGTTGCCAATAATCCAGAAAGCGGCGCACCCAGGGACCCCGGTCAACCGGGACAAACTGGTGCGTGACCCGCGCCGGTAATTGATCTGCCAGCACACGGGCCGAGGAAACAGTGCCTGTCGTCATCAGAATATTAAGCTCGTGGCGCCGCAGCAGGAGTTCGTGCAGCAGCGGCAGGGCGGACAGGGCTTCGCCGACACTTGCTGCATGAACCCAGATCAACCGCCCCGGCGGGCGTGGCGCGCCTGGAATTCCCTTGCGTTCTGACAGGCGGCCGGGGTCTTCCCTGCCAGCCAGTTTACGCCGCCACAGCAGTAAACTGATCAGCGGACCGGCCAGGAATGTCAGACATCTGTAAAGCCGGATCATCATGACGATGGTTCCTGCCCATGCCGGCCGCAGAGCGCGTCGGCCAGGCGGGTGATGCGGTTAAGCTCATCCTGCAATGTTTGGCGGGCCTGTTCGACGCCGCCCGGGTCTGCGTCGCGCGGTACATACAGGGGCGTGCCCCAGACAAATACGCCGCGCGAGAACGGCATGGCAATCAGGAAGTGGTCCCAGCTTCTGGCATGGACGCGCCGGGTTGCGGCAAAGCTGACTGGAATCACGGGCGCTCCGGAAAGCCGCGCCACCGACAATATCCCGTCGCCAACCACCCGGTCGGGGCCGCGCGGCCCGTCTGG
>JBEBFX010000101.1:0-12102 GCA_040081735.1 Alphaproteobacteria bacterium
CCCATTTCCAGAAATTCACTACGATAGGCGTAAACGGTCAGCAGAACCATCAGCGCGCCCGTCCATGCCAATGCCTGTTTCAACGCCAGACTGACGCTGCCATTCCAGCCCATTACAAGACCACCGCCGGCCAGAGACAGCACCAGCAGGCCCTGCACCAGACGGATCTGGTCTCCCTGGCCACCGAGTGCGCCTGGAAATTGCTGAAACAGAAAAAACAGACCTCCTGCAATTACGATTAGAACCAGCGCCGCCGCGCCCATCCGGTTTGACATACCCATTAACTCCAGAATCACGCTTCTAAAGACGAATATAAAACTGTAATTCGGGAATAAGGGTTAATCTTGCGGTTAATCGTAGTCGAAAGGAGAAAAATTGATTTCTCCCTCGTCGCTGTAAGAATCGGCGCGCCGCGCGCCGAGTTTACCCAGTACGGCTTCGCGTTCCTCGTCGGTATAACGCAGCCAGCGGGCGATCTCTTCCTGGCTGCGAAAACAGCCCGCGCAAAAACCGGTCAGTTCATTCATCTGACAAACCTGGATACAGGGAGACTGACGTTGGGCGGACACGGCCATGAGGGGGAACTCATTTGAAAATCGACGCCCTGAACCTATGCCAATGGGTTCTGAATTTCAACAACATCCCTGCATGGAACGTAAGTGAAATGGCTCCCCGGGCCGGATTCGAACCAGCGACCAACCGGTTAACAGCCGGTTGCTCTACCACTGAGCTACCGAGGAACAGGAACCAATTCAAGGCAATATGCAGCAATCAGTACGCTGGCTATAGCAAACTGCGCGCCCCCGCACCACCCCTAAATGCAAGCTGGCGGGATCAGGGCTTGCAATCCAGCCGCATTGCTGCACAAGAAGCGCCATGAACCAGCTTCGCATTGGCAACCGCACTTTCAAACTGCCGCAATCGCGCACCCTGCGCATTGCCGTCGGCGTCGCCTTGACCCTTGGGGGGTTCGTGGGTTTTTTGCCCGTCCTCGGTTTCTGGATGATCCCGCTGGGGGTGATGGTGCTATCGCGCGAGTTTCATGTCGTGCGCCGCCTGCGCCGCCGCCTCGTGGTCAAATGGGGACGCCGCAAACAGCGCCGCGAAGCCAGGCGCAGGTTCGAAGATGAGTATCTGGATTGAGCTGCACAGTCTTCCTGTGGACTCCGGAGATACTTCAACCCCATGCGTCTGACACTGTACGGGCGGCGCCGCGCTGATATCACCCTCAGAAGTAACCTGTTGCGTTTTGATCTTGCCCCCGCTGATGTGAATCTGCACGTCCGGATCTCTCTTCCTTCAGATGACGCCCTTACGGCCGGCTTATCGAACAACGGTTAAGGCGCATCGAATTCTTACTGCTCGTGAGGCATCTGTTTCAGACACTGTCATTGGCAGTGCCGGTTGAAACAATATCAGGAGAAGTCGATGAATAAAGAACAGGTAGAAGGCAAATTCGAGCAGCTCAAGGGAAAATTGAAAGAGACCTGGGGCAAGCTCACGGACAACGACATCACGCTGTATGACGGCAAACGCGAACAATTTCTTGGCAAGCTGAAGGAGCATTACGGTCTTGCCAAGGAAGACGCCGAAGTAAAAGTCAAGGCGCTTGAAGATTCATACAACGCCGTCAGCGCACGCAAGCTGGTTTAATTCCTCGATAACCATTTCAGCATTTCGACCGTTCGGCGGCCCTTCCTGCGCCAAACGGATTATCAACTTGCCGCCCGGCGCCGCACCCCCTGCGCCGGGCATTTTTTATACAATGGCGTTACAAATAACGATCCTTACACAGAAAATATACGGAGAAGGTTTTCCTGCATCGTTTCATTACGCCACAAGATTTAGGCTCCGTATGTTGCAAGGCTTCTTCATCGAAGGAGACAGTTCAACTTCAATGACCAAGGAGAATTACATGTTTAAAAAAGCATTACTCGGCACTGTCGGCGTACTCATCGCCACCGGCATGGCCGCAACAGGCGCCAATGCGTTACTGATTGATGATTTCAGCACGCCGCTCACGACAAATGGAAGTATCATCGTACTGATTGGCCCGGGCAGCGCATTTGACCGCTCTTCGGGGGCTGGCATCCTTGGCGGCGACCGTGAACTGACATTGGTCAATAGCGGCCCTGCCAACAATGTTGTTGCCGCTAATGCGATCGGCGGCAGTTATCAGCACAATAACGGCAGTGGCGCTGGCACCTCATTGCTGCGCTGGGATGGTACGGGCGGCGGTGATGGCCTCGACTTCGGTCTTGGCGGTATTGATCTGACGGAAGGCGGAGCCAATGATTCCGTTCAAATCAATGTGCTCAGCGCTGACCTTACCGGCTCATCCGTCACGATGAGCTTTTATACCGATATCGACAGTTTCTCGACAGTTGGCGTAAACATACCCACGGGCGCGTCGGACCATTTCTTCCTGTTGTCGGATATTCTTGCTTCGCTGGATATAGGCGCGGATGGCGGCGTCACGCTCAGCAATATCAACGCCATTGAAATGTTTATGAATGGCGGGGCGGGCTTTGACCTTTCCATGGACTTCATCCAGACCACGCTGGATGAGAGAGTTACAGATAATGTCCCGGAACCAGCTTCGATGACGCTGATCGGCGCCGGCCTGATGGGCCTTGCCGGTTTAGCCCGCCGCCGCAGGGCATAATTTCCCGCATTCATTGCGATAATGGCGGTCTTTCAGGCCGCCATTATCGATTCCGGGGATGGCGCCCTTACGCAAAAAATATACGCCTCCAGCTTTCCGGCATCGCTTCATTACGCGGCAAAATCTAGCCTGTGGTCACGGTAAGAGCGCGAAGCAAATCCCTTAACGAGGAGGATTTCAAAATGATGACAACTGAAACTTTCCACCGGGTCTCTGGCGGGCTGGCAATTATCACGCCGTTGGCGGCCCTTCTTTGCGGCGCTTCACCGGTGCTGGCCACACCACTTCTGGGATCAGCGCAGAGCTTTGCAATTTTGGGCGCCTCTACGGTGACCAATACCGGGGCCACCACAATCAATGGAAATTTGGGAGTCTTTCCGGGATCCTCAATTACGGGTTTGGGGACGATTACCATCACGGGAGCGGTGCACCAGACCGATGCCGTGGCGCAGCAAGCCCAGCTTGACGCCATCTCGGCATTTAATACACTGGCTGGTCTGGCGTTCACGGCTGATTTGACGGGGCAAGATCTGGGCACGGTTGGTTCGCTGGCTCCCGGGGTCTATCATTATTCATCGTCTGCTCAGTTGACCGGAGCACTCACCCTCGACTTTGGCCTCAATCCTGAAATCCCCTTCGTGTTCCAGATAGGCACTGCACTGACCACCGCCAGCGGTGCGTCTGTGATCGTCATGAATGGCGGTGCAAATAGCGCCGTGTATTGGGAAATTGGCAGTTCCGCAACGTTAGGAACCAGCACAGTATTCGCCGGAAATATTCTCGCTGATCAGAGTATCACTCTGGATACCACCGCAAGTATTCTGTGCGGCCGGGCCATCGCACTGAATGGCGCTGTCACGATGGATAGTAATACCATCTCAAACAATTGCAGCAACGGCGGCGACTTCGGAAGCGGCCGCAGTGATTTTGGCAGCCAAGGTCTTGACGGATTTGTTGAAGACAGCGCGGCCCCCGTTCCAGAGCCTTCATTGGTGCTTGTTTTTATGGGCGGCTTGATTGGCATGGCGGGATTTACAGGCGTCAACCGTTACAAATCAGATCAATCAGGAGTTTGAGCATGATGAACTTTTCACTGCCGCAGCTTCCATACGCGCTTGACGCTTTGGCGCCGCATATCTCGCGCAAAACACTTGAATTCCATCACGGCAAACATCATCGCGCCTACATCGAAAAAGTGGCTGCATTTGCCGCCAAAGCCAACCTTGGCGATATGACGCTTGAATCTATTATTGACATAACATATGGCAATAAAATGCAGACGGAACTTTTCAACAACGCTGCGCAGGCCTGGAACCATGGGTTCTACTGGCGCTCATTACGGCCCCGCGGGGGCGGCGCGCCTTATGGGAATATCGAAGCTCGCATCAAGACAGAGTTTGCGACCTATCAGCTCTTCAGGGAGAAACTTGCAGATGCGGCCGCCGCTCTTTTCGGCAGCGGCTGGGTCTGGCTTGTACTGGACGGCGATCAGCTCAAAATTACAAGCACTGCTAATGGCGACACCCCCATCGCCCATGGTCAAACCCCGATACTGACCATTGATGTGTGGGAGCACGCCTATTACCTGGATTATCAGAATGGGCGCGCGGACTATGTAAACGCCATACTCACCCATCTGCTTAACTGGGATTTCGCCAACCAGAACCTGTCCTCCATAAAGAGAATGGCCGCAGCTCACGAGATGAAATTGCAATTCTGAAGCCAGGCAATTAAATTATTCTGCACAGTGAAAAGAGCAGTTCCAATGAACATTTTTCTGTCTGCCATTATTTCAGCCGCCTGTCTGGTAACATTTGCCACCGCTGTTTCAGCGGCGGAAGAACGGGTGATTGAGGACGATAAGGGCATATTTAACGTCGTCATCGAAAATGATATTTTCGCCGGGTCGGATCGCGATTACACCAACGGCATTCGCTTTTCCTGGCTTTCCTCGGAAGAAAACATGCCTCAACTTGCGCGCTCCATCGCCCGCAGGCTGCCGCTTGCCGATGACGGCAACAAGCGCATCAGCATTGCCGCAGGACAAAATATGTACGCCCCCGAAGTTATTGGCAGCCGGACCCCGAACCCCCGTGATCATCCCTATGCCGGATGGCTCTATGGTTCGATTGGCATGGTGACGGATACGGGGAATACGCTGAATAATGTAATGCTTACGCTGGGTGTCGTGGGTCCGCTTGCCTTTGCCGAGCAGACACAGAAATTTGTTCACCACATCTCCAATAGCCCGCAACCGAAAGGGTGGGGCAGCCAGCTTAAAAACGAACCTGGCGTAATTCTGACCTATGAGCGGAAATGGCGGACAATATATGAATTCTCACCATTTGGCCTGGGGACGGATTTCACGCCGCATGTGGGATTTAATCTGGGCAATGTAAACACGGACGGTTCTGTGGGCGCAACCTTCAGGCTGGGCTATGATCTGCCGGCTGACTATGGACCGCCGCGCATTCGCCCGAGCCTGCCCGGGTCGGATTTTTTTATCCCTACAAAAACGCTCGGCGGCTATCTGTTTACGACGGTCGCCGCCCGGGCCGTGGCGCAGAATATTTTTCTTGATGGCAATACCTTTAAGGATAGCCCGCATGTGCGTAAGAAAAAGCTGGTAAACAGTCTGCAACTGGGCGCGGCAGTTACCTATGGCCAAACCCGGTTGTCTTACACCCATGTTCTATTGACCAGGGAATACGACACCCAGCGGCGCAAACCCGCATTCGGGGCTCTGACGCTTTCTCACCGGTTCTGATCAGGCGCATGCGCGCCCCCGGCTTAATCCATTCCTTACACATTTATATCAATAGCCAAACAGGTTTCTTAGTCCGGAGACCCTACCTAGAATGAAGACAATGAGTAGAAATTTTAGTTGCGAAAGGAATATCCCTGCGTAGTCTCATCATGTGGGCGATCGGGATCCCGATCCCGTTTATCATATTGTACATTCTGTTTTTCTAACCAAAAGAAGGCGTAGACATGCATTTGCCGTCTGTTCTCCTTGTTGAGGATTACCCCGCCAGCCTGATGGTTGGCACCATGCTGCTTGAACATCTGGGTTATGCGGTGGAAACTGCAACCAGCGGACAGGAGGCCATTGATAAAGCCGAAGCCGCGTGCGAACCATTCCTGGCCATTCTGATGGATGTCCAGATGCCCGGCATGGATGGATTTACCGCGATGAAATTCATCCGCGAACAGGAACAGGAAAAGGGTTACAATAACACCATTATTGCCGTAACCGCCCAGGCGCTGGCCGGTGATCGTGAACGCTGCCTGGCGGCGGGAATGGACGATTACATCAGCAAGCCCATCAATCCTGATATTCTTGCGAAAAAGCTGGCGGCGCTGGCGCAGGCTGCGGGCGGTCATTGAGCGAACGGCTTTAGCTTTCGCTTACGCCTTTGACGCCTTTCCCTGCGGCATCATTACGCGCCTGATGATTAGATACCCATCATCACAACGGGGTATCTGATTTTGAGCAATGCATTAACAACGGCCGTTCCGGCAGAACCTGCTGAAAGCCGGCTTACCCCATCCTTACCCGAAATGGACGCAATCCGGGAGCGGGCGCCCAACAGTTTTTCACTGGCGCTGCTGGCGGTGCTTGGCGTTATCTTCATGCTGTACTGGGCGAGAGCATTTTTTATACCGCTGATGTTTGGCGTGATGATCAGTTATGCGCTTTCGCCTCTCGTCAAGATGATGCAGAAATGGCGGATTCCCCGCCCCATCGGGGCGGCCGTGGTGTTAATCCTGATCGTGGGGGGTGTTGGCTTTCTGGCCTATTCACTGAGCGATGAGGCCGTCCAGACCATGGAAAGCCTGCCTGAGGCGGTGGACAAGTTCCGCAAGACGCTGCGCAGGGAACAGGGCGCGTCCGATAGCGCGATCAATAAAATGCAGAACGCCACTTCTGATCTGGAGCAGGCGGCGCGCAGCCTTCCCGCAATAACGCCTGCCGCCCCCAAAGGCGTTACCCGTGTGCAGATCGAAAAACCCAATTTCAGCATTCAGGATTATCTATGGGCCGGAATGATGGGCGCCGCCGGCGTGGCGGGACAGGTTACCATCGTTATATTTCTCGCTTATTTTCTGCTGGTTTCCGGCGACAGTTTCCGGCGCAAAATTGTCAGGATCAACGGCCCCAATTTTACCAGAAAAAAAATCACCCTTCAGGTCATGGATGAAATCACCGGCCAGATCCAGAATTACCTGCTGGTGCAGCTGTTCACCAGTTTTGTTGTGGGCGTGGTTACCTGGCTGGCGTTTCTCTGGGTTGGTCTGGAACATGCCGCCATCTGGGGGGTCGCTGCGGCGGTGTTTAACATCATCCCCTATCTCGGCGCGGTCGTCGTCACTGTAGGCATTGCGCTGGTCGCATTTCTGCAATTCGGGACAATGGGCATGGCCCTCTGGGTCGCCGGTATCGCGCTGGTAATCACGACACTTGAAGGTTTATTGCTGACGCCATGGCTTACCAGCCGCGCAAGCCAGATGAACGCCGTGTCGATTTTTGCAGGCGTGCTGTTCTGGGGATGGCTGTGGGGCGTGTGGGGCCTGTTGCTGGGCATACCTATTCTGATGGCGATCAAGGCCATATGCGACCGGGTGGAAAACCTGAAACCCGTCGGCGAGCTGCTGGGAAAATAACGCGCCATCACAACGGCTTTACGTTTTCCTTACACAATTTCTCAATTCTCCTGCCGCTTCCTCATGCCCACGGTGGTTGAATTAAGATTGCCAATCAAGGAGGACGCACGATGGACGACTTTAGCCACACTGCCAGTGTTAATCAAAACATCCGGTTTGACGCATTTCCAGCCAGGGGATCAGACGCCTGCACACCCTACGATGTTCAGAAAAAGCTGCGATTTGCGGGCCGTGAAATACTCCGGATGGAGAATGAAGGCGGACCTGCGCTTAACGACGATGAAGCAGCAAAAGTAAATGCGCATTTTCAGCTGACGCATCATGTCCAAAAATTATTCTTTAACGCCCGCGCCCGGCGCGGCTTGCCGCAAATTTAGCCGGCCCGGCCAAATATAGCTCCGGAGGACATGCATGGAACTGAATCAGATAACCGGCATCGGCCTATTCGTGGCCGGCATTGTGCTTTTAAGCCTGGCGTATGACGCAGCAGCCGTGCCTCTGGAAGAAAACACCTATCACTATAGTAACGAGACGATGTTGTATTACACTTCAGGGGTTGGCGCGGTAATCGGGGGCGGTCTGCGCTCTTTGTTTGGCCTGAAAAAGTAAACCGTCCGTGCGCGCAATCACAATGCGGCGCAAAAAGACCATATTATGAACGCGTTCCCGGCGGGACCCCGGCGTGTCTATATTCCGTCAGAGACCGCACTCCATCCGCCTTACCTTCCTCTTACGAACGTTATTTTATTGCCCGCAGCATCCTTACGCCGGTCGTGATCAGATGATGATCATCACATTGGAGGATGCATGGAACATATCGTCAGCTTTCCCGGCAATAACATTTCGATCCAGCCTGCGGATTTACACTCCGCGAAATCGGTAATCTGTGGACTGATTGATATGCTGGCGCGCCCCTTTACGGCAGCCCGGCCGCTAGATCCGGAATCTGCTTCAATGCATTCATGCTCTTCCAACAGGCATTGCTCGAAGCATGGCGTGAGCTGCCCCAGGTTTAGCCCGGTCACGCCAGTTTAACCCCTCTCAAGGAGAATGATTATGAATATGCAGCGCACACACACAAAACCCGCCTATACAGAAAATTTTGAAGTGCTCGATGCGGAGTTTGACAGTTTTGATCTGGACGACGGCCTCGCATTCCTGCTTCACGAAACGGAGCACGCCACGCTTTTTCACAAGGCGCTGCGCTTCCAGGAATAACTGCTCCGGTCTTATCAGAAGGAATAATGAAATGGACACTCTGTTTAAGGGAAAAATTCTGGCGATGGCCGCTTTAGCAGCACTTATCGGCATGGATGGCCTTTTTTCGCTGATAGACCAGAGAATACGCGGCATGGACGCGGAACCGGCGGTCCAGGTTCAAGCAGGCCCTGCAGATAAAATTGTGATGCTTGTCCCGCGTATCGAGCCGCAATCCATCTGCATACAGAATGACATTCCTGACGGCGGTGAACCGGCGCTGCTGGATGAGGAGGAAGCGGCGCCGCTGATGGACCAGGAAATTGAGAGTATTGAATGGAACGGCAGCCAGGACGAGATCCTGCGAAACGCCAGAAATATTACTCCCGATCTGAACATCGTATTGGCGTCTGTAGCATCAATGACGGACGTCCGCATGGCCAAAACTTATAGCTTCTTTATGCAACCGGCCTAACTCCGCATCGAAAACCGATGGCAGAGGCAGCTAGTATTCTGAAGCGGCGAAATCTCCGAACCTCTTTTGAAAGTCCTGATCCAATGACAAGTAAATTCCAGTCTGACGCCAGCCTGTTCCAGGGAAAATATCTGGTGATGGCGGCTGTGGCCGCCGCCGCCGTGATTGGCGGGTATTACATTTTGAATGCGCCGGACCAGCGTAATGCCGGAGAAAAAATCGGCGACGCCATCAATGAACTGCCTAACGGCATCGATAAGGCCGCGCGGCAGCTGGAAAGCCGCACACCCGGCGAGAAGCTGGAAGACGCGGTCAAGGATGCCGGTGACGACATCAAGAAATCCACTAACCAGCAATAATCAGATTACCCCCCCGAACAACAATGGATACGACAATGAAAACCCGGACACTCCTTATGACCACAATTCTTAGCACAGGATTGATGCTTGGTTTCCAGCCCTTCGCGATGGCGGCCGACAACATCACCACAGACGCGGTAAAGACCGCGACTGATCCTATCAGCAAGGAAGAAGTGGCCAACCCGCGCGTCGCGGCTGCCAGTTTCGTGGAGCATGTGAATTTCGCCCGCGTCGCCCTGGCGATGAAGAAAGCCGAACTTGCCAGGCAGCACATTACCCAGGCGCGCAATATGGTCTCGCTGATCAAGGGCGCCTCCGCCGAACATCATCGGGTTACCGAAATGGAGTCCGGCCGGATCGTCTATCAGTACGACACCCAGTATAAATATCACTATTTCCCGATTTTAAGCGGCCCGGTTCAGGTCAAGGAGCTCGGCGACGGCCCCATATGGGCAAAGAACGATCTGGCTGTGACGGATGCGGACATTGTGTATCTGACGCTGGATCTGACGGAATACAAAGCCGAGGAGCATCTCAACGCCGCCGAAGCAGCCATTGGGGCCAACAATTTTAAAGAAGCCGACGATCAGCTGGCCAAATTGATTGACGCCGTCGTGACCGTCGAAAGCCGGGTGTCTGTTCCCAGCGACAAGGCCCACGACAATATCGCGCTGGCCCGCAATTTTATCGCCGCCAAAAACTACGATGGCGCCCGCTACGCATTGAAGCACGCGGATCACGCGCTCGATGAAATGCAGAATGGCGCGGCCTATAAGGCACGGCTTCCCGAGATCGCCGTGATGCGCAAGGACGTGAATTACCTGCAGGATGT
Organism: Alphaproteobacteria bacterium; assembly: GCA_040081735.1. GTDB lineage: Bacteria > Pseudomonadota > Alphaproteobacteria > UBA11222 > UBA11222 > UBA11222. Next base: position 10,194 of record JBEBFX010000101.1, read on the forward strand.
TGTCACTAAAAAAGACCCAACCCTGATCGAACAGGCCAATACCAAGATGGATAAATGGTGGAAAGAATTGAAAACCTGGTCCAAGAGCGAAAGCTGAATCTGAAATCCCCCGATCAACAACAATTCAAGGAGTATTGATATGAAATATACCACAACATCAGCGCTGTTAATTCTGATGCTGGGCCTGGGCGCCTGTGTGGGTCCGGCCGGACCGACGGGCGCCACCGGCCCGCAAGGAAGCCCCGGATTTACGGGCGCGCAAGGCGACACAGGTTATACCGGTGACACCGGCGCAACCGGGGCAACTGGCAATCAGGGTAATCAGGGCATGACAGGCTGGACCGGTGATACCGGCGCAACCGGCGCAACCGGCACCCGGGGAAACACAGGTAATACCGGCGCAACCGGCGCAACCGGAACGAGGGGGAGCACCGGCGCCGTTGGCGGCAACGGCACAACCCCAAGCACCACCGTCATCGTGAAATAGTTCCCGGCCTGAACCTGCCTACAGCCCTGGATCAGCCGGGCCGGTGAATTCGACATTCATCGGCCGGCAGACCGGGGCGAGGGCCTGAAGTTGAAGCCGGAGGTGAAGCTGCGCTTTCGTACGCTCGCACACTATGGAGAAAAACAATGAAACATCTTCTGACGGCCGTACTGGCGCTGACTCTGTTGAACGGCGCCAGCAGCATGGCTCAGCCCAATAATTCAGGCCGCACCGATCAGAACCGCACTGATCAGGGCCGCGATGATCACAACGGCAATGATCGTAACCGCAATGACCGCGGCCGTGACGACCATGAACGCAATGAACGCAATGACCGCAACCGTTATGATCAAAGCCGCAATGACCATGGCCGTAACGATCAGGGCCGCCGCGAGGAGAGCCGCGATCATGACAGGCGCAATGATCCTGGCGCGCGCTCCGGCTCCCCGCGCTGGTCACGCGGCGACCGGCTTCCGGATCAGTACCGGCAGCGCCAATATGTCGTCAACGATTGGCAGCAGCGCAATTTAAGAAGGCCGCCCCGCGGCTACCACTGGGTTCATAACGATAACAGAAATTATTTTCTGGTGGTGATTGGAAGCGGGGTCGTTGCCGAAACCGTTTATCGTGACGATATCGACCAGCGCTGGCGCCGGGGGTATGCCCGCACCTATTCCTATGATGACGATATCTATTACCGCGAGTGCCGGACCTCGTCTGACCCCGCAGGCGTAATCGTCGGGGCGTTGATCGGCGGGCTTCTGGGCAATACTGTGGGAAGCGGCGGCGGGCGCACCGGCGCGACGATTGCAGGCGTCATTGTCGGCGGCGTGGCCGGCGCAGCGTTGACCAGCAATCTCGACTGCGAAGACCGCAGCTACGCCTACAGGACATATTATGATGGCTTTAACTCGGGACGTGAAAACAGCCGTTATCAATGGCGCAATCCGCGCAATGACCACCGCGGCGAGTTCCGCGTCGGCAAATACTACGACGACATGTACGGTTTCCACTGCGCCGAATATACGCAGCTGGCCTACATCCAGGGCCGTCCCCAGGAAGTGCGCGGCAGGGCCTGCCGCCAGCCGGACGGCGCCTGGGCGATTGTTGGCTAGACATATATCCGGTCAAGTTGCGGCATTTACCCCACACCTATCCCCTCCCCTTGCGGGCGGCGCTATCGCATATGAAATTTTGTCTGATGTATGTAGCTCCCTCTCCCCTTGCGGGAGAGGGTTGGGGTGAGGGGGCAGGGTATAAAAGCGCATTTTTACGCGCATAAATGCGCGCACCCCTCATCCTGGCCTTCTCCCGCAAGGGGAGAAGGAAATGAACAAAATTGATAGGCTATGGCCCTGCCTGAAGGGAGGGGGGGGCCCGCTGCGCCAGCGCGGCGAGTGGGGTGAAAACACTGGATGACTG
>JBEBFX010000262.1:0-3206 GCA_040081735.1 Alphaproteobacteria bacterium
GGCTTCTATCTGCGCCGCGCCGTTTACCTGATCCCGCTGCTGATGCTGGCGGGCGGCATCGATTATGCGGCGACCCAGCATATGGGCGTCAGCGATTACTGTCTCAGCCCGGCCTATCCATTCCTGATCCCCACCTATGCCGCCATGTGGTATGGCGGGCGCTGGTATGCGGCGCGTCATTCCATGTCTGTGACCAGCCTGGCTCCGCTAACGGCGGCGCTGATGACCAGCGCCAGCGTGGCGTTTGTGATTTCCAATTACAGTTTCTATCTGTTCTCTGATCGCTATCCGGATTGGAGTTGGGCTGAATATAACGCACTTGTGGCCAGCTATTACGTGCCCTACATGAGCGTTACGGTTTTCTTTGTGGCTCTTGCGGCCCTTGCCCATGCGGGTGTCACATTGAGCATGCGCCGGACGTAAGGCGAAGCCCCCGCCAATGAATAATTCAACCCCCCGAACCGCAATGTATTTAGCTGCGGGGCGGGGCGAACGGATGCGGCCCCTGACCGATGACCGGCCAAAGCCGCTGGTGCCATTGGCCGGGCGTCCCCAGATGGATTACGCCCTGGATCAATTGCAGCTGGCGGGCGTGCGGCGCATTGTGATCAATCTTCATTATCTTGGACCCATGATCCGCGATCATCTGCGCGGGCGCGGTACGCCCGAAATCGTTTATTCAGATGAAAGCGCGCAATTGCTGGGGGCCGGCGGTGGTGTGGTCAAGGCCTTGCCGTTGCTGGGCGAACAGGCGTTTTTTGTGCATAATTGCGATAGTTTCTGGCACGATCCGGAGGGTGAAATCCTTTGCGGCATGGCCCAGGCATGGGATGCCGCGCGCATGGACGCCCTGCTTTTGATCGCGCCGCTGACCGCCGTGCGGGGTTTTGATGGCCACGGTGATTATTTCATGGCGCAAGATAACAGGCTGCGCCGTAACCGGGAAAAATCTGACGCTGCGCCATTTGCCTATTGCGGGGTGCAGATCGCCCAGCCGGGATTATTCGCCGATGCGCCACAGGGGGCATTTTCCACGGTTGAACTGTGGGACCGGGCCGAAACAGCCGGCCGCCTGTTCGGTTTTCAGCACACTGGCGAATGGTTTCATACGGGCACGCCGGAGGCGATCACCGCCGCCGGAGATTATCTGCGGCGGCAGAAGCGGTGACGCAAAAACCGCCCGCGATTTATACGATCCCGGCCGGAATTCCCTTTGCCGATGCACTGGCGCAGGGCATACTTTTCCAGCACACGCAAAGCGGTCCGCTGGCGCTCAGTGAACTGATCATTCTGCTGCCAACCCGGCGCGCGGTGCGGGCGTTACGCGAAGCCTTTCTGCGGGTCAGCGGCGGCACGGCCATGCTGTTGCCGCAAATGCGCGCCCTGGGCGACGCCGATGCGGAAGAATTGTCCTTTGGAACCGAAGCCGGCAGCGAAATAGCAGGCGTTGATATACTGGAATTACCCCCGCCGATTGCGCCCCTGCGCCGGCAATTCCTGCTGATGCGCCTGATAAACGCCTGGGGCAATGCCCGTGACGCGCATTATCCGCCCGCCGCTACGGCAAGACTTGCCGCAGAACTGGCGCGCTTTCTTGATCAGATCCAAACCGAGCAGCTGGCCGAAAATTTACAGCAAACCGCACTGGGCGCATTGGTTCCAGACAGTTTTTCCGCCCATTGGCAGGAAACCCTGGAATTTCTGAAAATCATTACCACGGCCTGGCCGGAAATGCTGCGCGACGAAGGCGCGCTGGATGGCGCCGCGCACCGCAACGCCATGCTGCATGCCCTCAGCGCGCGCTGGCAGGTCAATCCGCCATCAGGCCGGGTTATTGCGGCGGGTTCCACCGGCAGCGTGCCGGCGACGGGGGAATTACTGAAAATTATTTCCCGGATGCCGCAAGGCATGCTGGTGCTGCCGGGTCTTGATCAGGGTCTGGACGCTGAAAGCTGGCAATGTCTCGATCCGGGACATCCGCAATATGGCCTGGCGCGGCTGCTGGTTCAGCTTGGCGTAGAACGGGACGAAGTTGCCGTCTGGCCCGGGCATGATTTTGTGGCCAATCCGGCGCGGGCGGCACTGTTAAGCGAGGCGTTGCGCCCGGCCGAAACCACGGATGCATGGCGTGAGGCGGCGCAGCGTCTACAGCCCCGGTTGAGCGAGGCGTTGCAGGGCCTTTCACGCATCGAGGCCCCGGCCCCGCGCGAAGAGGCCGCATGCATCGCGCTGGCGATGCGGGAAGTTCTGGAAACGCCCGGTAAAACCGCCGCCCTGATAACGCCCGATCGCGGTTTGGCGCGGCGCGTTGCTGTTGAACTTGGCCGTTGGGGAATTGAAGCAGATGATTCCGCCGGGGCGCCGTTGGCGCAATCCCGGACGATGGTATTTGTGCGGTCCCTGGCGGCGATGGCGGCAGACCGGTTTGCGCCAATTCCGTTACTGGCGGCGAACAAGCATCCGCTGGCGGCAGGGGGGCTTGAACCCGCGCAATGGCGGTCCATGACGCGGGATTTTGAACGCCGCGCCCTGCGTGGTCCGCGCCCGGCGCCTGGCGTTGCCGGGCTGAAAACAGCAATCGCAAACAAACCCCCGCATCCTTTTGTGGAACGTCTGGCGGAATGCGCCGCCCCCCTGATCAGATGCGCCAGTCAGGATAATTGTCAGTTCCCGGATTATCTGGATGGGCTGCTGGAGACAGCGGAGAACCTTGCCGCCACCCCGGATGAAACAGGCGCCGGCCGTTTATGGCGCGGGGATGATGGCGCCGCCGCCGCGCTTTTTTTTGCTGATCTGCGCGAGCATGCCGCCATCTGTGACGCCATGCCCCCGGCGGCGTTCCCGGCCCTGCTGGACGCCCTGCTTGAAGGGCACGCGGTGCGCCCGAATTTTGGACAGCATCCCAGGCTGTTTATCTGGGGTCCGCTGGAAGCGCGCCTGCAATATGCCGGCCGGATTATACTTGGCGGCCTGAACGAAGGCGTCTGGCCCGCCGCGGCCAACGTGGACCCCTGGCTTAGCCGCCCGATGCGCCAGCGTGTTGGCCTGCCGCCGCCGGAACGGCGCATCGGTCTTGCCGCGCATGATTTTGTGCAGGCGGCCAGCGGCCGGGACGTAATCCTGACCCGGTCCCGCAAACAGGATGGGGCCCCCGCCGCGCCGTCACGCTGGTGGCTGCGCATTGAAAATCTGCTGACGGGGCTGGG
>JBEBFX010000102.1:0-12018 GCA_040081735.1 Alphaproteobacteria bacterium
TCGACCGCACCCACGGCAAAGCCCGCCAGATCGTAATCCCCCTCCCTGTACATGCCTGGCATTTCCGCCGTTTCGCCGCCAATCAGGGCGCAGCCGGTTTCCCGGCAGGCCAGCGCTATGCCGCTGACAATCTCGCGGCCCGCCTCCACATCCAGATGTCCGGTGGCGTAATAATCGAGGAAAAAAAGCGGTTCGGCCCCCTGCACCACCAGATCATTGACGCACATGGCGACCAGATCAATGCCGATGGTGTCGTGACGGCCCAGCGCAATGGCGACGCGCAGTTTGGTGCCGACCCCATCGGTGGCGGCAACCAGGATCGGGTCGGTAAAGCCAGCGGCTTTCAGGTCAAACAGCCCGCCAAAGCCCCCCAGTGACGCCTCTGCGCCGGGCCTTCGGGTTGACGCCGCCAAAGGTTTGATGGCGTCCACAAACTGGTTGCCCGCGTCGATATCAACGCCGGCGTCCTTATAGGTGTGGCCGTTCTCAGGGGTGTAGGGAGGGTTCTCGGCTTGGGTCATGGGCCTTTCTTACAGGCGAACGCCGCCATTTGTCCATCACTCGCCGTGTAATAGCGTGCCCCTCCCCTCGTTCGAGGGAAGGGGTGCAATTATTGTGTGGCTATTCCGCCGCCTGCAACAGGTCCATTAACGGCGTGCCCGGCAGCTTGTTCACTTCAGGCATCACTTCTTTGGCGAACAGGCGCATGCTGGCCTCGGCGTCCGCAAACGGCATGCCCGCATAGCTGAACACGCCATTATAGGCGCCAGAACCGGTGCGCGCAGAAAAGTCCTTGATCCGTGCATAGCATTGTTCCGGCGTGCCATAGACCTGGATGCCCTTGAAGAATTCAATGGCGCCGTCAACATTCTTGTTCACGATGGCCTGTGCGGAGGCATAAGCCTCATAGCCCTTGATGTCCTTCAGATGATTACCGGCCAGTTCATAATGTTTAATCACGCTGTGGTAATAGCCGCCGATATATTTATGCGCCATTTCCTCGGCCCGGCCCGCGTCCTTGTCGCAGAAGGTCCAGCCGCCCAGAATTGGCGGCGGCGCTTCATGGCCATTCACTTCGCGGAAAATCTTGCGGTAATCGGCAAGTTCATTTTCCACCATTTCCCAGGGCTTTTGCGGGATAATCAAAATGCCCACGCCAAGCTGCGCCATGATGCGCGAGCTTTCCGGCGACACGGCGGCGGCATAAGTGCGGCCCTTGAAGGTCTTGAACGGAGCCGGGCGGATATCGCGCTTCGCCTGCTTGACATGGGCGCCGTTGAATTCACAGGTTCCGCTTTCCAGCCCTTCCAGAATCATCTGTGCGGATTCAGTGAAATATTCACGGCTGATGTTCTGATCGCGGCCAAAGCCCTCAAACTCAACGCGGCCAAGGCCACGGCCAATACCCAGAATTACCCGGCCATTCGACATATTATCCAGCATCGACACTTCTTCGGCGACGCGCATCGGGTCATGCCAGGGCAGCACGACAACCATTGAGCCAAGCAGCAGCTTGTCGCTTTTGCCAGCGAAATAACTCAGGAACTGCATCACATCCGGACACATGGTGTAATCGGTAAAATGATGCTCAACGCCCCAGATCGACTTGAAGCCCAGTTCTTCGGCCAGCAGGCCTAAACGGATTTCTTCGCTATACACATTTTTATCGGTACGATTAGGATCAGTACCCTGAAATATCACCGCCAAACCTACATCCATTACACGTCTCCCTGGATTCAATTGTTGATAAGAGATTAGACCATATCTCGAAGGCCAAATCCATGTTTTTGGTTGATCTGTCAACAGGCGTATTTTAGTTGATTTAATTATTTTGTACATACATTATACTGTATGCAAATCAGCTATGATTAGGCCAAAAATGACTGGAACATGCGTGAACGCGGATTATCGTTTGATCGGGCGCCGGAGCTGGATTTCGCCAATGCACATATCTTTCAGGACGTACGTAAGCAGTATGGTGAGGTTCGTTACATAGCACTGTCCCATTTAGATAACCGGTTACATGTGCTGTGCTTCACCGAAACGTCAGATGGCATAAGGGTGATCAGTTTTCGAAAGGCCAATGCTAAGGAGGTAAAAATATATGAAGCTCAAAAAACCAATGATTGACGAGGGTGGCGAGGTCCGGAATTTAACCGCTGAAGATATGGCGCAATTCAAACCCGCCACCGAGATGTTTTCCCCCGGCCTTATGAAAAAACTGGGCGGACGCGGTCCCCAGAAATCACAAACCAAGGAACGTATTACCATCCGCCTGTCGCATGAGGTGGTGGAGCAGTTCCGCGCCACAGGCGAAGGCTGGCAAACCCGCGTGGACACGGCGCTAAAAGACTGGCTAAAAAGCCATTGGCCGGGACAGTAGAACAGCTCCGGCCAACGTTTCTAATCTGGGTCTGGCGATATTCAGTCAGCTTCCTACTCCGCCGCCTCTTTCATGACCTCCATCAACGGCTTGCCGGGCAGTTTTTTCACTTCCGGCAGCACTTCCTTGGCGAACAGGCGCATGCTGGCTTCGGCATCCGCAATGGGCATGCCGGCAAAGTTGAAGAAGGCGTTATAGGCGCCGGCGCCGGTGCGTTCGGTGAAATTCTTGATCTTTTCATAGCATTGTTCCGGCGTGCCATAGACCTGAATATTCTTGTAGAAATCAACCGAACCATCGGCGTCATTCACAATGTGCTTGTTCAGGCCGGCATAGCTTTCATAGCCCTTCATCGTATTCAGATGGTCGCTGGCCATCTCGTAATGCTCGATCGCCGTGCGGTAATATCCGCCAATATATCTGGTGGCCATTTCCTCGGCCCGGCCGGCGTCCTTGTCGCAATAGGTGAAGCCCGCAAGGATCGGCGCGGGCGGCTCGGCGCCATTCACTTCGCGGTAAATCTTGCGGTAATTAACCAGTTCGCGTTCCACGTGATGCCAGGGCTTTTGCGGTATAATCAGGATGCCAACCCCCAGTTTCGCCATGAGTTCGGAGCTTTCCGGCGATACCGCGGCGGCGTAGGTGCGGCCCTTGAAAGACTTGAACGGACGCGGGCGGATGTCACGCTTCGCCTGCTTGATGTGGGCGCCGTTGAATTCACATGTACCGGATTCCAGCCCTTCAAGAATCATTTGCGCCGACTCGGTGAAATATTCCCGGGCGATATTCTGATCGCGGCCAAAGCCTTCAAACTCGACCCGGCCCAGCCCGCGGCCAATGCCCAGGATCATGCGCCCGTTGGACATATTGTCGAGCATCGAGACTTCTTCGGCGACGCGCATCGGATCATGCCAGGGCAGCACGATGACCATGGTGCCGAGCAGAAGTTTTTCGCTTTTGGCGGCGAAATACGACAAAAACTGCAGCGGGTCCGGACACATGGTGTAATCGGTAAAATGATGCTCGATGCCCCAGATTGACTGAAAGCCCAGCTCCTCCGCCAGCAGGCCCAGCCGCAAATCCTGCTGATAAACCTGATGATCGGTAAGCTCCTTATTGGTGGCCTGAAACACCACCGCCATGCCAACATCCATCGCACTTCTCCCGGTTCATTTGAATTTGCAGAATTGGACCACAAAGTGATGGCGCTATCCAGGCATTTTTTGGCTGCCGGGCCGCTCAGATCAACCCGGAATGAAGTCAGGATTTTATGAAATCGTCCAATATCTGCTCTTGCCTCAGGCCTTGACGCCCGATAGCGCCGCGCTGTTTTCCGCCTGGTCAAAGCCTTTCAGAATTCCTTCAAAACGTTTCTTAACTTCATTGCGAAAGTTTGGATCCGTGAATATATAGGGCCAGTCACCTTTTACGGCTTCCAGCACCAGGTCCCCGACGATGCGCGGGTCCAGCCCGTCTTTCAGTAAATTATCGATCATTTCCTGACCGGCCTTTTCCTGCTCCGTGCGTTTCGACGGATCAGGCGCGCCACCGAACCGCTCCGGCCGGTTTCGCCCAGAGCTGCCGATTTTGGTATTCACAAATCCCGGACATAACACCGAGGCGCTGATATTCGTGCCTGCCAGTTCTTCGCGCAGCACCTCGCTCATCCCGACGGCGGCGAATTTTGTCGCTGTATACGGGCCACCCACCATGGCGGCGGCGATCATGCCTGCCATCGACGCCGTGGTCACAAAATGCCCGCCTTCTTCGTGGGCCTTCATGTGCGGCAAAAACACCTGCACGGCATAGACAATGGACATCTGGTTGACGCCCACCACCCAATCCCAGTCGGCGGCGGCAATCTGATCCATTTTCCCGCCCGCGCCGATACCGGCGTTGTTACACACCAGATGCACCTTGCCGAACTGGTCAAAGGTTGCCTGTGCGGCTTCAAACATGGAATCACGCAGCGACACATCGCAGTGCACGCCGGATACCTGCACGTTTGAGCTGTTATTCAGGTCCTTGACGGCCTTATCCATCGCCGCCTGTTCAATATCGGCGATCATGATATTGACGCCTGCCCGGGCGAACGCCTGGGCCATGCCATAGCCAATGCCGCTGGCCCCGCCGGTAATAAATGCGGTTTTACCCATCAACCCTTTCATTGCAATATAATCCTTTTTCAATGACGCAAAACTGGCCGGCGGCTTTTCATCGGCCCAGCATAACCCACGATCCCCGGCGCGGTTTGATTTCAGTCAAGTGGCCTCGCAGGACACCCCGTCTGAAGCGATTATTCCTCCGCCGCCGCGAGCGGTGTTTCCAGCGCATCCAGCTGGCGTACAAGGGCTTCGCCGTCAGGCAACGCCATTAACTGTCCCACGAGATTTTCCCGGGTCAGCCTGCGCCCGTTGTCATAGACCGTGGTGGAGTGGAAACCGACCATGCCTTCCCAGACCGGGTCAAGCATATCGCGCCCCCGAATAGTACCGCCGTCGTTCAGTTTGAATGTCAGCAGACGCATTTCCGACAATACCGCGCGCAGATAGCCGACATGGCCTGCTTCGTCCTGACGGATACGTTCAACCATGACCGCCGCCTGTTCCGCCGCCGCGCGCCGGTCCCTGAAAAGTTCGGGATCCCGGAACAGCCTGCAACAGAAACCAAACATCTTTTCTGCGCGTACTTCGACCATCAGAATATTCATATACAGCAGCAGAAATGCTTCATGCAGTTCGGGCAGAAGCGGAAACAGGCGGCTGCCTTCGGGGCGCGTGATTGTACCCGGCGCAACGGGTTTTGGATAAGCATTCTGGCCAAACAGCAGATCGCGCGCCACATACCACATCTGGTCATGCGCGCCGGTCACGCTGCCATCCAGACCGCCTTCATCGCGGCCATGGGCATGATGCAGCCCCTTGTTCAGATGACCTATTGCGGTACTGCCGATATCCTCGACAATGATTTTCTGGAAATCAGGGCCGGTGATGGTGCTGAGCGCTTTTCCACGGCCTTCAAGCTCACCCACGATGGAGAGCGTATCCCACAGGGTTTTTCCCAGACCAAGTCCGAGCAGAAATTTTTGCTGATTATGGTTTGGATAATTTTCTCGCTTCAGCAGTTGCACACTGACGTCAATCAGCTCGCCGCCCTGGGCGGCTACGTTTTGCGACCAGGCGTCAATGGCGGGACCCCTGCCCTGCATTCTCGGTGAAATATAGTTACCAGCGCTGTCAAAACCGCCGTGCAGATTTTCACCCATCACCATATGCGGCTTCGCATAGGGAAATTCAGCCATTATTTCTTCATAGGTATAGTTCAGCTTCGCCACTGGATTACCCCGGTCTATGGTTTAAACTTTCAGGTCGCCGCACGCCCCGGCGCGGCAAGCGCGCGCACCACGAAGCGTGTAAGATTGGTCAAAAAATGTTCTTTATCGCCCCAGGCGCCCGGGGCGCCCGAGCTGACCACGCTGGTTACCATCAACACCGCGTAGCCAATAATTTTCGGATCATAATCATCCCATATCAAACCCGCTTTCTGCCCGCGCGCGATGACCTCGGCCCAACGCGCAGCCCATTGATCAACGATCGAGGGCGTTGCCAATCCAGCCGGCTCCTCACGGGACAAAAGTTGATGTCCGGCCCACGCCGCTTTCAGCACTCCGGGATTATCCCGGACAAAATCCATGGAGACTTCGAGGGCGCCATAAACACGCTCTTCATGAGTGCGGCAGTTGGCAATCCGTGCAAGAATAAGCGTGTCCACTTCCTCTTGCGCCTGCTCGACAAAACCCTGAAAGCAGGCTTGCTTGTCCGTAAAATATAGATAGAAAGTGCCATGGCCAACGCCGGCCAAACGGGAAATATCCTGGGGCCTGGTGTCGTGATAGCCTCGCTCTACAAACAATTGCCGGGCCGCCGCAAGCAGCCGCAGACGGCTTTCTGCTTTACGCTTGTCTTGCCGGGCGTTTCTGGAATCTTCCGGCGCGGTTTTAGGATGCAAGGACATGGGGGAAAAATAGACAAATTGTGACAAATTGTCAACCCGATAGCGCTGCAATTCACCCGAGTACACCGAAATACCTAGTTATTTCTTATATCACATCGGACAGCTGAATAACCGGGATAACTGGCTACCAACAGGGCAAAGTCTACGGAGTCTCCCGATTGATTTAGACCTGCACTGCGCTCATGGCCAAGAAACTCTCGTGGGAAAGTTCAATGAAATGCGCGCCCAGCTCACCATCATCGGCGATCCAGACAATAACCGCCTCATATTCACCACGATCAAACATGCCGGGGCCGTGCAAGGCCCCACTGATGCGCTGATTGGTGACGAAATCATTGCCAGGCGCAACAACCCGAAAACCGCCCAGTGACCAGTCGCAGGTTTTATAGCGTTTGCCGCCTATAAATATCGTCAGCTTTGATGTTTGAATACGCCGATGGCGGCGGCGTTCAGCGCCCTGTAAAGGACGCGGTGTTTCCGCTGCGCGCGGTTCACCCACTGCAAAATCCTTTATCCGCCGCAGCAAACCCATAACCGCTCCAAACGCGCTGATGTAACTCCAAGACACAGGAAGTCTTGCCTACGCCATACTATTACGGAAATAATTAATAATTAGTGGCGGGCCGAACCCGTACTACTGGATTTCCACACGCGATGGACCAGCCAGAGCGCCGCACTGAAAGTTAACAAAGCCCCCATCTGATGGGCCGCCGCCAATGCCAACGGCACTACCGCAAGCAGGGCCGCTATCCCCAGGATAAATTGAACGGACACGATCCCCAGCATGACGCCAAGCGGCGTTTGAAATTGCCTGTCATGACGCCCGGATGTCCAGAGCGCAAGGCTCAGTATGAAAATTACGGCTGCCGCCCAACGATGATTGAACTGAACCAGCGTGATGTTTTCAAATGGATTCAAATATAAAGGATTGACTTGTCCCATGCCCGGCGGAAGCCAGTGGCCTTCCATCAGCGGCCAGGAATTATAAGTCAGGCCTGCATCCAGTCCGGCAACCAGCGCCCCCATTAGAATCTGCGCAAAGACTGCGGAGCACAGCGCAACGCTTCCCGCTTTCAGCCAGCGGGGCGAAGTGCGGCGTCCAGCCGGGAGACGCCAATAATCCATTCCCATCCAGAGACTGTAGCCATAAACCAGAAACGCCAGGCCGAGATGTGCCGCCAATCGATATTGACTGACATCCACCCGTTGGCTCAGGCCGCTTTTCACCATGTACCAGCCCAGTACGCCCTGGGCGCCGCCCAGAACAAATAGCAGCATAAATTTTGGCAGCTCAAAGCTGGCAAGTTTTTTCGTCACCCAGAAATAAACAAACGGAATGAGGAAAACCAAACCAGCCAGACGCGCCAGTAACCGGTGCGCCCATTCCCACCAGAAGATGGCCTTGAAGGCGTCCAAAGTCATATCGCTGTTAATCAGCCGATATTCGGGAATGACCTGGTATTTCGAAAATTCACTTTCCCAGGCCTGCGCCGAAAGCGGCGGAAGAATTCCGGTCACGGGCTTCCATTCGGTGATCGAAAGTCCCGAATCCGTCAGCCGGGTCATACCCCCAACCAGAACGACCAGCGCGAGAAAACCACACAGGCAAAAAAGCCATATGGCGATCTGGCGCCGTTCGCGCAATGCTGCGGCGGGATTATCTGTCATGATCAATTACGCAAAAACGGCTTCTTCGCACCAGATTTTCAGCCGTTCGCATAATCTGCTGCGAGCCGCTGGCATAGGCCTGGCGTGAGGTTCCAGCAGGTGGCGGGCCAGAAAGAATCCCGTAAGATCAAGTCCTATCATTATATCTGCCTTATGGGCCTGCATCTGCGCGCCCAGTAAAAAGGCCGGCAGGGGCATCAACCGCTCATGATACGGCAGGCCGGGCGCACGGCTGACGGCGCGCCCGGTGCGCGGTGATACATAGATCAGATCATCAATCACACCGGTTGCCGCACATTTCGACAGATCAAGTCCAAACCCCAGCTCTTCCAGCACCCCAAGCTCCCAGCGCACCAGCGCGGCGGGCCACATGTCAATGGACTCGATCGCGTCAAGCATGGCCCGCATCCCCTCATAAACAGGCCCATGCGGCTCCCGGTCTGGCAGCACCTGCTGCGCCACTGCGCAGGCCGAAGTCAATCCGGCCAGACGCAGCGGATTGCGCATCACCGCCGCCGCGCGGGCGCGAACCGGCTCAACGGAATAATTCCCCAGATGATCTGTAAGCCGCGCGCGCCATCTGACGCTGACTTCGTTGCCGGGTTCCAGAACCCCGCGCAGCTGCCGTGAAGCGCCGTAGCGCACCAGTCCCGCATGCCGGCCATGGCTGCGCGTCAGGGCGTCAACAATTACCCCGCGCTCCCCGTGACGCCGGGCTGACAGGATTATGGCGTCGTCAGTCCATTCCATCGGCTTTCCATCAGTGTACTGAACGCTTTAATCCCTGTTGAACTCCAGCCCCATCATGCGGTACCGTGCGGGTTCATCCAGCCATTTTTCATTGACCTTGACGTGCAGAAACAGATGAATGCGGCGATCAAACGCCTTTTCCATTTCAATGCGGGCGGCTTCACCGATCTGTTTGATGGTTTGCCCGCTTTTGCCAAGGATGATCGGCTTTTGACTGTCGCGCCGGACATAGATGATCTGATCAATGCGCGCGCTGCCATTTTTCATTTCTTTCCAGGCTTCAGTCTCGACCGTTGAATCATAGGGCAATTCCTGATGCACCCGCAGAAATAGTTTCTCACGGGTAATTTCCGAGGCCATCATGCGCTCGGTTGCGTCCGACAGCTGATCTTCCGGATAGAGCCAGGGGCCGGGGGCGGCATTATCAGCCAGGAAGTTGCGTAAATCATCCACCCCATCACCGTTCGACGCGGCAATCATGAAAACCCGCGTAAACAATCCTGTCTGATTAAATTTTTCAGCCAGCGCCAACAGGTCCTCGCGTTTGATCAGATCAATTTTGTTCAGCGCCAGCACCGCCTTTCGCCGGGTGCTGGTCAATCCATCCAGAATGGTCCGGGCGTCGGCGTTCAGACCGCGCACCGCGTCAATGACCAGCACAATGCTGTCCGCCTCTTCGGCCCCGCCCCACGCGGCCTGCACCATGGCGCGATCAAGCCGCCGCTGGGGCTTGAAAATACCTGGTGTGTCGACGAAAATTATCTGGGCGTCACCCAGCACGGCAATTCCCCGCAGCCGGGATCGCGTGGTCTGCACCTTATGGGTCACGATGGCCAGCTTTGCCCCGACCAGACAATTGAGCAGGGTAGATTTTCCGGCATTGGTCGGCCCGATAAGGGCAACAAAACCACATTTTTTTTGGTTTTCGGCGTTCATTTGCTTTCCGGTACTGTAAAGTCTGCCTGCACTTCGCGCAGCATGGCTTGCGCCGCTTCGCGTTCGGCATCCCGTTTTGAGGGTCCCGTCCCCCGCAGCGGCGCGAAACCCGGCAAGTGCACTTCTATCACAAATAGCGGGGCGTGGTCCGGTCCATCCCGGCCGGCCACCGTGTAAACCGGCGTGCCCAACTTGCGGGCCTGACTCCATTCCTGCAGCGCGGATTTCGCATCGGAGGGCGCTGCTGTCACACCAGCCAGGCGTGGCGTCCAAAGGGTTTCAATAAATGCGCGCGCCGCGTCCATACCGCCGTCCAGATACAACGCGCCGATCAACGCTTCACAGGCGTCGCCCAGAATGGCCGGTTTATCCCTGCCTCCGGTTGCCGCTTCTGCAGGCGCCAGCGACAGACAGGCGCCCAGTTCAATTTCCAGCGCGACGGCGGCGCAGGTCTCGCGCCGCACCAGGGCATTCAGCCGCATCGCCAAATCTCCTTCATCCGCAGACGGATAATGCTGTAATAACAGGTCTGCCACCAGAAGCGCCAGCACCCGATCCCCCAGAAATTCCAGCCGCTCATTATTCCGGCTGCTGGCGCTGGAATGGGTCAATGCCTGACGTAAAAGATCATCTGACCTGAAATGATACCCAAGCCTTTGCTCCAGTTGCTTAAGGCGATCTGCGCGCACCCGTTATCCCTGAACCGCGTTAATGCTTCGAAACATCCGCTCAAAGCGGGCGGCCTGAATCCAGCGCCAGAACTCCCACCACCGGGCGCTGCCATCGGTTGAGAAGAACAGAAACTCCGCCCGTCCGACAAGATTTTCCATCGGCACGAACCCGACACCGCCGTTTGGCACCCGGCTGTCGCTGGAATTATCCCGGTTATCGCCCATCATGAATACGTGTCCCTGCGGCACAGTGAATACACCGGTGTCATCAACGGGGCCGTTAATCAGCATATCCAGCACATTATGCTTTACGCCACCCGGCATTGCCTCGCGATATTGCCGTATTTGCATAACATTTCCCGCCGGGTCCTTCTCAAGATAATCCTCTACCGGGGTGCGGGGAACAAGGGCGCCGTTAATATACAGATCGCCGCCGCGCATCTGGATACGGTCACCCGGCAGGCCGATCAGGCGCTTGATATAATCCGTGCTGCCATCGGCGGGCAGTTTGAACACCGCAATATCGCCCCGTTCCGGCTGACTTGCCATTATACGCCCGCTGAACAGCGGCGGACTGAATGGAAACGAGTGGCGGCTGTACCCATAACTGTATTTGGAGACAAACAGATAGTCCCCCACCAGCAAAGTCGGGATCATGGAGCCGGACGGAATATTGAACGGCTGAAACAGAAATGCCCGGATGACCAGCGCAATCAGCAGCGCGTAGACAATCGTCTTGATATTTTCAACCAGTTCACTCGGCTGCTTCTCGGCCATCAAGCCACTCCACAAAATTAGGGAAAATCAATGATTTTGCATCAATCATCTGGGGCCGGGCGTGTCAAGCGGAACGGAGCGCCGGGGATCGAAAACCGTTAAACTGCTTATATATTGCTTCCACGGCTCCACACTTTAAATGTGCGCTTTCATAGCATCAGCTCTGGCGGACAGGAGCATTATTTCAATGGAACCGCCGTTATCAGGACAATCGCCTGGGCCAGGGGAAAGTCATCGGTCAGGGTCAGATCAATCTGGGCCGAACATCCATCCGGGGTGATTTCACGCAGCCGCTGCAATGCGCCCCCGGTCAGCACCATAGTGGGTTTTCCTGATGACAGATTGCTGACCCCCATGTCGCGCCAATAGACGCCTTTGCGAAAGCCGGTGCCCAGCGCCTTGGCGCACGCCTCCTTGGCGGCGAATCGCTTGGCGTAACTGGCGGCGCGATTGGCCTTGCGTTCCGACCGGGCCTGTTCTTTTTCCGTAAACAGACGGTTTATGAAACGCGCGCCAAACCGCTCAAGGGTTTTCTCGACCCGGCGTATATCTATCAGATCGTTGCCCAGGCCGATCACCATCCGCTTCGCGCCGCATTCATCAACGCGCGCATATGGGCAATGGCCGCGTGCAGACCGGTGAAAATCGCCTCGCCGATCAGAAAGTGGCCAATATTCAGTTCAACCACCTGCGGGATCGCTGCGAATGCGCCGACCGTATCGAAGCGGATGCCGTGGCCCGCATGCACTTCAAGACCCAGCGCAGCGCCTGCCTGCGCCGCCTTGTGCAGCCTTGCCAGCTCTGCCCCTGCCGCCGCCA
>JBEBFX010000263.1:0-3194 GCA_040081735.1 Alphaproteobacteria bacterium
GGTTCCCTGTTTGCCCGATAGTTGGCGCTCCGGCTTTCCGGAGCAGCGTTTTCAGTTTGGTTTTGGCCTCCCCTTCGCCAAAGTTATGGGGGACAAGGCAGGTCTCATCGATGAAGAGCAGCCGCGCTGGATCAGGCCTGCCTTGACGGGCCTTCCGCCGCGCGCGTTTTCGTGTGCTTTATATCCAATGCTTCACGCAACGGCCCATTGTCTGAGCAGATTATGATAGCTGGCGGTAAGGCTAACCACCGGCGCCGTGTCGCCGATGCTCTGGCGCAGGTTCAGAATAGCCAGGTCCATGTTGAACAGGATGCTGCGCTGCTGGCCGTCGCGCACCATGCTTTCAATCCAGAAAAAGCAGGCAGTACGCGTGCCCCGGGTCACGGGTTCTACGCGATGCAGGCTTGTTGAAGGGTAGAGGATGGCGTCGCCCGCAGGCAGCTTGATGCTCTGGCCGCCGAAAGTATCCTCGATTACCAGTTCGCCGCCTTCATATTCCTGCGGCTCGGTCAAAAACAGGGTGCAGGAAACATCGGTACGGATATGTTCCGCGGTGCCCGCAACTGTCCGCACGGCATTATCGACATGATCGCCAAAATAATTGGCTTCGCCGTCATAGCGGTTGAAAAGCGGGGGGAAAATACGGCGCGGCAGGGTTGCGGAAAAGAACAGGGCATTCTTCTGCAGATGCTCAATAACAATGCCGCGCAATTCCGGCAACTGCTGGGCGTCCGGGGACAGTTGCCGGTTATTTTTTACCTTGGCGGACTGGGTGCCCGCCGTGTGTCCGCCATCCTGCCACCGCGCTTTCGACAGAAGACGCCGGCAGCGCTTGAGCGGTTCGGCGGGAAGCAGATCTTTGACGTGAACAAGCATCAGAACTTATAGGACAATGATAACTGCGCCTCAAACGGTATTCCTGGAACGGCATTCGCTCCGTTCACATAAATGGATTCATAATAATTCTTGTCCAGCACGTTGAGCAGGTTCAACGCCAATGATATATTTTCCTGCACTTCCCATTCCACCAGCGCGTCAACCCGCGCATAACCGGGGATATGACGTATGACGGGCGCGGCATAGGGCAGCGTCGCGCCAATAGCATAGCCCGTACGTTTGCCGACGAAATCCACACCGGCGCCAATTCGCCACTTGGGTGCGATCTGATAGGTTGTCCAGACATTGCCGGAATAGTCCGGCGTATTGGGGGGTGTCAAGCCTTCCCCGAACGGGTTGATCTGCTCATCGATCTCGGCTGTCATCAGGGCCAGCGCACCAAATATCTCCCATTTCGGCGTAATGCGGCCCGCGCCTTCAAGCTCCACCCCGTCTGTGTGACGCCGGCCCGACAGCAGAAAAATATCAGGCTGAAACGGGTCGGTGTTGCGTTCGTTGGTTTTCTCCGTGCGGAAAAGAGCGGTGCGCAGTGACAGGTTTCCCTGCATCAATTCCCATTTTGCGCCAATTTCATAATTGATGCTTTTTTCCGGATCGGTTTTGGCCGAACGAGCGGGCGCGTTTGCCTCTACGGAATAAATATCGCCCGATGGGTTAAAGGCCGTGCCATAGGCCACATAGTAAGTGACATAATCGGTCGGCTGATACATCAGTCCGGTGCGCCAGCTCCACACCTGATCATCGCGGCTATAGGCGGTGACGGCGCCGGACGCTGTCGTAAGACTGGAATAATCGGCTTTGAAATCATCATAGCGGCCGCCAACCAGCAGCTTCCAGTGCGGGATGATTTCCACAATATCCTGTCCATAAACACTCGCATTTTTGGCCGTGAAATCCAGTGGATTGACGCGCTGCAAGGTAAGGCCGTAGGCAGGCGGCAGCGGATCGAAGGGATTGGGATTCAGGACATTCGCGGGCGGGTTATTGGTGGCCGCCGAGCTGAAATAGGCAAACCGGCCGGCAGTTTCGCGTACATATTCGACGCCAATAAGCCCCTCATGCTTCATGTTGAATAGTTCGAATTTCGATATCAGGTCACTGGACGCGGTTGTGTTGTCTTCCTCTGCGCCGCGCGCCTGACGCCCGCGAGTCACGCTGGTAAGGCCTGCGTTCACACGTGGCGCAACCATGCGTAAATCCCGGTCTACCTGGTTTCGGCGTACGACAGTCCTAAGCTGTGTGCTGTCATTGAAGCTGTGCACCCACCGGCCGGTAAATATGTCCGCGGAGTCACGCTGATAGTCCACTTCCGCCATGCCATAAAAATTGCTGAAATCTACACGGATCGGCCTGCCTCCCTGCACGGGCGGAATCGGAATGCCGTTATCCGGCACATCGTCATATTCAAGATGGTAATAGGACAGCAGAAATTCATTGCTGGTGCCGATGCCGAATTTGACGGATGGCGCGACGCCCCAGCGATTTTGCTCGACCTCATCCCGGCGGCTCTCATTGTCATTCGCCATGAGATTTATCCGGACCGCTGTCGTACCGTTGATTTTGTAATTGGCGTCGGCGGTTTCGCGGAAAAAATTATGGGTGCCGGCGGTAGCCTCCAGTTCGGTACTGGTTTTCAGGCCCGGCTCCTTGCTGACCTGATTGACAATGCCGCCTGTGGAACCACGTCCGAAAATCATGGACGACGCGCCGCGCAGCACTTCGACACGCTCCAGATTGAACGACTCGCGGTTATATTGCGCATTGTCGCGGACGCCATCCAGATACAGGTCGCTGGAGGCGCCGAAACCGCGAATGGTGATATTGTCGCCAATGCGCCCGCCCTCGCCGGCGTTGAACGTAAGCCCCGCGACATTACGCAATGCATCCATCAGCGAGGTGACGTTCCGGTCATCCATCAGGCTGCGCGTGACTGTTGTCAGGGACTGGGGAACATCTTTGGCCGGCTGCGCCATCTTACCGACACTGGTTATGCCGCTCTGGTACCCCTGATTCTGTGTTTCGGCGGCGTCTTTGACAACCACCTTTGGCATCGTGGTTTCAGGAACCGGTTCGGCCTGGGCGAAAAGCGGCATCGGCGCCGCAAGTGCAAACAGCAATGTCGCAGACGCAGCGGTTTTGAGGGAGTGCTTTTTCCTGTTATTATTGTTATTAATTCGCATTATCATCTCCTGGATCCGGTTGCGCCGTATGTCAAATTTGTTTCTGAATTAATTACCTTGCGGGAAGTTCTCCGGAAGGATTTTCCGGCTGGCTGACAAAGCCCAGCCGCTGGATTC
>JBEBFX010000103.1:0-11948 GCA_040081735.1 Alphaproteobacteria bacterium
GGCCGAGCGAAACACGCCGGCAACCGCAATCGGCGGACGGGAGCTGCCCGGATCGGGTAGTGGCCACAGGCCGAAGCTGCTGAACTTCACGAACAACCAACGGCGCGGCCCCCGCGGCAGCCGCGACCAGATTTTGCGGAAAAAGCTGTATACAGTGGTCATATTTTGCCATCAAACCTGTAACCGCTATAAACTGCAACTGACATGATGCAGCGTTCAGATATGATAAGGATTGAAATTCAGTGGCTGGATTATACGCATAATGCAGATATTTGGTATTGTCGGCTGGAAGAATAGTGGAAAAACTACACTGGTGGCAGCGCTGATGCGCGAATTTGGCGCGCGGGGAGTGCGCGTTTCGACAATCAAGCATGCCCATCACGCCTTTGATCTTGACCGGCCCGGCAAGGATTCGTTTCTGCATCGCGCGGCGGGCGCCCAGGAAGTGATGATCGCATCCCATAGCCGCTGGGCGCTGCTGCATGAATTGCGCGGTGCGCCGGAACCATCGCTTTCAGAACTGCTTGCGCATATGTCGCCGGTCGATCTGGTGCTGGTTGAGGGCTTCAAGGGCGAGGCGCATGCAATGCTTGAGGTGCGCCGGAGCGGCATTGACGGCCCTTCAATGGCCGGCGCGGCGCCAAATGTCATTGCAATCGCCACAGATGTTAGCGCAGTACCGCCCGGCCCATCCGTGTTCGCGCTGGACGATGTTGCCGGGATTGCGGATTTTATTCAGAATGTATGCAAGCTGAAAAGCACGATTTAACCCACATGGCAGAAAAAGTGGGGTATTTGTCATTGCCGCCAAAGGCGAGTAGGCCTAGTTTTCATCCATGCAAGACAGGCCCCCTATAACCGGATCCCTTGATATTGTCATGCTGGCGTTCCCAGGCGCGCAGGTGCTGGATATCGCCGGGCCGATGGAAATTTTCAAGGGGGCCAATAACGTGCTGGCGCGCAATGGACATTCGGGCCATCCCGCCTACAAACTGTGCCTGGTCACCCATGACGGCGGCCAGTTCGAAACCACTGCGGGCATCCGGCTTGTTCCCGATTGCAGTATTTCAGGGCTGGGGCGCCGCATCGACACCTTGCTAATAAGCGGCGGTGACGGGGTGCGCGAGGCCATGCAGGACACAAATCTGATCCGCTTTATTCAGCGGACGTCGAAAAAAGCGCGCCGGGTTGCGTCTGTGTGCAGCGGGGCCTTTTTGCTTGCGCAGGCCGGGCTTCTGGATGGCAGGCGGGCGGCAACCCATTGGCGAAGCTGCGATCTCCTGGCCAGAAATTTTCCGAATGTGGCCGTGGACAGGGATGCGCTGCATGTGCGCGATGGAAAATTTTACAGCTCCGCCGGGGTAACGGCGGGCATGGATCTGTCGCTTGCGCTGGTGGCCGAAGATTGCGGACAGCGCGTGGCGCGCGAGGTCGCCAAAGACAAGGTGCTGTTCATGATCCGTAGCGGCGGGCAATCGCAATTCAGCGCGCATTTAGCCGCAGAATCCGCCGAAGACAGCCGCCTGAGGAGTGTGATGGTCTGGGCCCTGACAAATCTGCATGCGGATATTTGCGTGAACGTACTGGCCGCCCGCGCCGCCATGAGCGCCCGCAATTTCGCCCGCGCATTCCGCAAGGAAACAGATACGACCCCGGCGCACTTTATTGAATGCGCCCGCATTGACGCCGCGCGCCGGAAACTCGAAGAAAGCCGCGCGGGCATCGACAGGGTCGCAGCAGATTGCGGCTTTGTCAGCAGTGAACGCATGCGCCGCGCATTTCACCGGCATCTGGGTATTGCCCCCCACGCCTATCGCGAACGATTTCAAAGTCTGTAACAAGGGAGAACATCATGTCGAGCACGATTGGAATTCTGATTTTTGACGATGCGGAAGAACTGGATTTCGTTGGCCCCTGGGAAGTGTTCACCATGTCGAACGAAGTGCGTGACCATCTGAAGGATACAACGCCCAAGGACCGCGTGTTGACGGTGTCGCAGAACGGCGGCGCGGTTAAATGCGCCAAGGGCATGCGGGTGATTGCCGATCACAGCTTTGCCGATTGTCCGCCCCTTGACGTGCTGTTGATTCCCGGAGGTCAGGGCACCCGGCGCGAAGTGGAAAACCCTGTGATGCTGAAATGGATTGCCAATACGGCCGCCAAATGCGCCTGGGTGACCAGTGTATGCACCGGATCGCTGCTGTTGACCGAGGCCGGACCGGCCGCAGGAAAACGCGTCACCACCCATTGGGCGTTTGTGGACGCGCTAACCGAGCGCGGCAAGGCGACGGTGCTGAAAAACGTCCGCTATGTTCGCGATGGCAATGTCGTGACGGCGGCCGGGGTGTCGGCGGGCATCGATATGGCCCTGTGGCTGACCGGGCAGATGCATGGGGTCACGCACGCCAGAACCACCCAGCGGCTGATGGAATATGACCCGGCCCCGCCCTATGCGGCGGAAGTGTGAGGGGGCGCCCGTCACATTTCCTTCATATTTCCTTAAGAAAAAACCGGGAAACTGTCACCGGCGGGCAACTATCATCCAGATTTTAGGCTTAATGCGGTGCTGGATTGCCTGCCCGGCTTGACTAATTTACCATGGCAACCCTAGAGTCCCGGATGAATTCTGAAAATAACTCCTGGAGATACTGAATATGGCTCGTTTTTCTTTCGTTCTGCCCGCGATGGTTGGCCTTGCCGTCAGCGTCAGCACCATCGCCCTGGCCGCTGAAGGCGGAAACTGGGCCGGGGCGTATGGCGGTTTGCACGTCGGTTACGGCTTTTCCTCGAACGACAATGTCCGCACTTCGGGACAGGCCGCCGGCAATATTGCCAACGTCGCCAGCGGCGCGCGTCCGGCCAGCGTATCGGTTGACCCGGATGGATTGCTTGGCGGCGTGGCGCTGGGCTTCAATGTGCAGTCTGATAATTTCGTGTACGGCGTTGAAGCGGATATCGATTTGACTGATCTGGAAGATTCGCAAAATGTGAACACCATCAATCCGGCGTCGACACCTCCGGGCGCCGCGCTGATCAACAGTTTCAAGCAGGACCTGGAATATCTGGGAACGTTGCGCCTGCGACTCGGCGTTGCCGTAAATGGCGGCAATACCCTGGTATACGCCACTGGCGGTCTGGCCTATGGCGGCGTAAAAGTCAGCGGACGTTTCAGCGGCGCGCTGCCTGCGAATGTCACCCAGTTCACCGGCTCTAATGACGAGACCGAAACCGGATATGTCATTGGCGCGGGCCTTGAACACGCCATCGACGCCAATTTGCGCCTCACCGGCAGTTACATGTATTACGACCTGGGCAGCAACACGGTAAACGTTGCAGCCGTACCGGGTTCCGGGGCCGGCGGCACCGGCTATAATTCCAAGTTCGACACCAGCGGCCATCTGCTGCGCGCGGGTGTTGGCTACAAATTCTAATAACGCTGTACTGCGCAAAAAGCCCCCGGAGCGATTCCGGGGGCTTTTTTTTGCGAAACAGCGCCCAACAGGGCGTTCATGCGCCGGCTTGCCGTTGACAGGCAGAAGGGATTCTGTGGACAATACGGTCTTCAATCACAGCGCCCTGAAACAAACGGGCGATGGAGGGGCCGATGACAGCCACACAGACCGGCAATGGCGCCCGCTGGGTAGATATTGAGCGTGGCATTATCGGGCGCGACATCTTTGTCAGCGATGAAATCTATGCCAGGGAAATGCAGCAGGTATTTGGGCGCGCCTGGCTGTTCGTGGGGCATCAAAGCCAGATTCCCAATCCCTATGATTTCTTTGTCTCGCGCATGGGCGCAGAATCGGTGATCATGACCCGTGAGAAAACCGGGCAAATTCACGTCTTCCTGAATACGTGCCGCCACCGGGGCATGAAGGTATGCCGCTATGACCAGGGCAATGCCCGTGTCTTTACCTGCCCGTATCATGCCTGGAGTTATTCCGTAGACGGAAATCTGACCAGTGCGCCGGGCGGGCTGGCCGGTGTGCCGCAATACAAGGCCATCTATCACGATGAACTGGACAAATCCCAGTGGGGTCTGGTCCCGGTTGCCAAAATTGCGAATTACAAAGGCAGCATCTGGGCCAGCTGGGATGCGGACGCGCCCGAATTTGAAACGTATATCGGCGGCATGAAACTGTATCTGGACGCCGTGCTGGACCACCGCGACGGCCGTCCCGGCGGTTCCGAAATCATTGGCGGCATCCAGAAATGGAAAGTGCCGAGCAACTGGAAATTCGGCGCGGAAAATTTTATCGGCGATCTGTATCACATTACCAGCCACCGGTCGGTTGATATGGTGTCGATAGGGCCAAGCGGCGCGGGACGCCGCGACACGCCTATTGTGAAGCATCAGGGCGCCAAACGGCCGCCACCCTTCGCCAGTATCGGTTTTCCCAATCACGGCCATGGCGTGATCGGCAATCTGCCGCATTACGAAGAGCAGGATTATGTTCCGCAATTCACCCTGACGCCGGAGGTGGAGGAATATTACAGACATATTTATCATGCGCGCGTTGCAAATCTGGGCGGCCAGAAGCGAGGCCTCGCGGCTGTCGGCACGATTTTTCCCAACCTGTCGTTTCATGGCATGCAGCCCCGCGCCCTGTTCACCTGGCATCCGAACGGCCCGCGCGAAATGGAAATATGGAAATGGTATCTGGTGGACGCAGACGCGCCCGCCGCCGTCAAGGACGTGTTGCGCCGCTATTATCTGCGCTATGCCGGCCCCGCCGGTCTGACCGAACAGGATGATATGGAAAACTGGAATTACGCCACATCCGCCAGCGCCGGGATGGAGGCCGGCCGGTATCCGTATAATTATCAGATGGGATTGGGATACGAACGCCCGGCGCCTGATCTGACAGATGCGGTCTACACCACGGCGGTTACCGAACAGAATCAGCGCATTTTTTATCAGCGCTGGGCGCAATATATGGACGCCGAAAGCGGGGACCGGTTACATCCGGAAAGAAATTCAAATTTCGCCGATATGCTGGCGCGGCGGCGCGCGTGAACACGCGGGAAAGCGCGATTGACGCGCTGCTGCTGCAACGCGAGATCGAGACGTTTTATTATGTTGAAGCCGAACTGCTGGACGAGCGGCGGTTCGAGGAATGGCTTGATCTGTTGACGGACGATATTGTGTATTTCATGCCGCTGCGCCGCAATGTCAAATTCGGTTCGCAGGACGAGGCGGAAAACTCGGTCGAGGGCGTGGACGCCGCCTGGTTCGATGAGGGCAAGCACACCTTGACCCAGCGCGTCGCGCAAATCAAAACCGGTATCCACTGGGCGGAAGAACCCTTGTCGCGGGTGCGCCATCTGGTGACCAATGTGCAGGTGACCGATGCGGGGCCCGGTATAGCGGGCGCGCGGGAGCTGGGGGTAAAAAGCCGCTTTCTGGTTTACCGCAACCGCGTTGATGACGAGACGGATATTTTTGTCGGCCAGCGCGCAGACCGGTTGCGTAAAGTGGATGGCGCCTGGAAAGTGGCGCGCCGGGTTATACTACTGGATCAAAGCACGCTGCTGGCAAAGAACCTGACTTTTTTCTTCTGAGCGGGAGCCTGACATGAGTGGAAATGACAAAAAGGGCAGCGGCGGGAGCATGGCGCGGCTGGCGGGCGTGCTGACCCTTGATCTGGTGTCAATCAGGGAAGGCGCCAAAGTAAAACTGCGCGACGGCGAAATTGCCGAGGTCGTTGATAATCCCCGCGACGGCATGTGGATAGTGCTGCGCATACTTGAGGCGCCGGACGACGCCGCCCGTGTGGGTGAGGAAGAACTGGTATTCTGGGCCGATGTGCTGGGCGTGATAGAATGAACGGGCGCCGCGTCGTTCTGATTACTGGCGGCACCTATGGCATTGGCCGCGCAGCCAGTCTCGGATTCGCGGCCCAGGGCGACCAGGTCTACACATTTGGCGTTGGCGAGGCGGCGACGCGGGATGTGATGGCGCTGGCCCGCGAAGCGGGTAATGAAGTCATCGCCAGCACACTCGACATCACAGACACGGCCTCCGTCCGTATCCTGATCAATGATATTCTGGCGCGGGAAGGCCGCATCGACGTTCTGGTCAATAATGCCGCCGTGCGGCCGGTTGGAACGCTGGAAACCGCCACGGATGACGACTGGGACCTGGCCTTCAATGTTAATATTCGCGGTATGTTCGTCACCACCAAGGCCGTATTGCCGCAAATGATCGCGCGCAGGCGCGGCGTCATCGTCAATGTAGCGTCGGGTTCGGGAAAAGGCCGGGCCAATCTGCTGGCCTATGGCGCCTCGAAAGGCGCGGTATTCGCGTTCACGCAATGCCTTGCCATCGACCACGCCGCCCAGGGCATCCGGATTAACACGGTGGTTCCGGGCTTCACCGAAACCGGCATGACCGAACACATGCCCGAAAGGGTGATGGCGATGGGGGCGAAAATGAGCGTCGCCGGGCGCGTCAACAAACCCGAAGAAATAGCCAGCGCCATTATCTGGCTGGCGTCCGATCAGGCGTCGGTCGTCAGCGGGATTACACTTGAGGCGGGCACCCTGCCACGGCAGGCGTGAAAATTACCACAAACGAGGATCCAAACGAATGTCCCTTACCTGCGAGATTAACGAAGGCATAGCCCGAATCAGCACCGACGACGGCAAGGTCAATGTGATGACCCATGAATGGCTGACCCGGTTTTCCAGATGCCTCGATGACGTCCGGGCGAGTGATGCGAAAGTCCTGATGATGTCCGGCAGGCCAAAATTTTTCAGCGCCGGCCTGGACGTTAAGGCCGTAACGCAGATGGATGCTGCGCAATTGAAGGAACTGCTGGATTACTTCGCCCAGATCGCTCTTAAACTTTACGGCCTGCCGATTCCCACCATCGCGGTGGTCACTGGACACGCCATTGCGGGCGGTTTCATTATGGCGTCTGCGTGCGATTACCGGATCGGCCTTGATGGCCCCTACAGATACCAGCTCAGTGAAATAGCGATTGGCATTGCCATCCCGCAATGGCTGCCGGTATTATTCGAGGCTTCACTGTCAAAGCCCGTATTTGAATCCATTGCCCTGAGCGCGCGGGTTCTATCGCCGCAGGACATGCTTGACAATGGGTTTCTGCTCGGGCTTGACAGCGATCCAGCAGATCAGACGCGCCGCGCAGAGGCGCTGGCCGGGCAGCTGGCGCAACTTTCAGCCCAGGCCTATGCCGGCAGCAAGGCCATGATGCGCAGCGAGCGCATCAAAACCGCGCTCGCCCAGCTCGGCTGAACTCTGATCCCGCTTTTTTTTTGGAAAGGCGTTCTGTGCGGCTTTCGACGAGGCAAAGCTGACGGCTAACTGGCCTTGATCCGCATCGGCAAAACTGGCTGCGCGATGCAGGGCGTTCGCCGTTGCGTTGATGGCCTCCTTCATCAGCCGCACGGTGGTTGCCGGCATTTCGGCCACCTTGCGCGCCATGGCTTGCGCCGCCTTAACAGTTTTTCCGTCATCGGCCACTTCGTCAACCACGCCCCATTCAAGGGCTGTAGCCGCGTTCATGCGCTCGCACATCAGGCCAAAGCGCTTGGTTTTCGCGGGGCCGATCAGCGTCATCAGGCGCGGCAACATGCCCCATTGCAGGTTGATGCCGAATCTGACTTCCGGCAACAGCAGGAATGCCCCCCGGCCCATCACCCGCCAGTCGCACGCCAGCGCAAACGCCACGCCGCCGCCGATGGACATGCCCTCCATCGCGGCAATCGTGATCTGCGGCATTTCCTCCCAGGCCTTGCACAGCCGCACGCCGCTGTAAAACCTGCGCCGCAATTTCAGATCGCCCAGCTGTGAATCGATGACCGCTTCTGGCTCGCCAAACAGGCCGTCCTTCAGATCCGAGCCGGCGGAAAACACTTTGTCCGTGCCGCTTAAAACGACATAATGAATGTCGATATCATCATGAAAGCTGAGCGCCGCCTCATGCAGTTCCCGGATCAGCTGCTGGTTGAACGCATTCAGGCTTGACTTGCGGTCAAACCGGACCAGCGCCAGCGGTGGCGTCCGCTCAATGGTGACATATTCCCACGCCATGTATGTTTCCATTTTCCGTGTTATTTTTTCAGGACGCCCTTGCGCGCAGTTTTGGAGGCGGCAAACCCGCCGGTCAGCTGGCTTTGATCGGCATCGGCGAAACTTGTTGCGCGGTGCAGAACGTTCGCCGTTGCGTTGATCGCCTCTTTCATCAGGCGCACCGTCGTGGCCGGCATTTGCGAGGTCTTGCGCGCCATTTCCATGGCCACTTCAACCGCCTTCCCATCCTCGGCGATTTCGTCTATCAGGCCCCAATCCTGCGACGTTGCCGCATCTATGCGCTCGCACATCAGCGTGATGCGCTTGGTTTTGGCAGGACCGACGAGGGTGATCAGGCGCGGGATCGTGCCCCATTGCAGATTAAGGCCAAGCCTGACTTCCGGCACATAAAGAAAGGCGCCGCGTCCCATCACCCGCCAGTCGCATGCCAGCGCCAGCGCCACGCCGCCGCCGATGGACATGCGCTCCATTGCAGCAATAGTGATCTGCGGCATTTCCTCCCAGGCCTTGCATAGCCGCCCGCCGCTCTGAAAATTGCGCCGGGTGATAAGGTCCGTGCGCCCCGGATCGCTGTCTGCGCCGCCTGCGCTAAACAGGCCAACCTTCATATCCGCGCCCGCGCTAAATACAGCATCCGTCCCGGCCAGCACGACATAATGAATGTCGATATCATCATGAAAACTCAGCGCTGCTTCGGTCAGCTCATCAATCAGCTGTTGGTTGAAGGCGTTCAGGTTCGCCTTTCGGTCAAACCGCACCAGCGCCAAAGGCGCCATCCGCTCAATGGTGACATATTCCCAGGCCATGTTGTTCCCTTCCCGCTTTGCTATTATCATGCACCGCCGACTTATCGCGCCGTCCGCCTGCCATCTACCGTTAAGATAGCTCGCGCCTTAGTTTGTAAAACATTGCCTTCGCCCCCTGTTTTCTTTCCATCACCCGAAGCTCACTCTTGTCGTCAGAGAGTACCATCAAAAATCTAGTTTCAGTTTCATTCGATCCGAGTAAGTTCTTTATACTCTGCCTTTCATCATCTCGCTCATGCGCAACAGTCCCCTTTATAGCGCACCCTCGTAACGAGCCGCGATACTCAACAGTACAGCGCATCGGCGGCGTCTTACTACTCAAGCCTAACCCTAGAAACCCACCCCCTGATTGTTGACGCTCATAGTTTCCCTTAGCGACAAACGCTGAGTCTTGGAGAGTCATTTCCAGCATGCAATCTGGTCCCTTCCAGCTTTCTGCGAGGTCACACGGGCGCTGTGCGACAGAGCCCGACCAAACTCGGCATAAAAATCACTTATCGGTTTTGCTTCTCTAAGTATATCCTCCTCTTTCTTGTTTTCTTCGTCAGGCTGCTTTCTAATGCGCAACATAGTGTTTGGAATATTCTGGTGATAATTTTCTATCTTGAGCGCATCGTCACATTGCATCTGAGCTTCTTCAAGAAACCCAGCCGCAATAAATTTAAGAGCCAAATTGCTCATTGCTAGAGTCTCGTTAGACTTTGCTGCCATTTGATAGGCGTTAACTGATTTAGATGGTAGGTTAAACTGATCAAATTCAACTCCAAGGTTATTCCAAGCAATCGGGCTACGCCCTAATTCCGGGATTCTCAAATAATGAAACAGGGCAAGTTCATTATTCCCTATTTCAGAATGTTTATAAGCCAAATCGAATCTGGCTCTAGTGTCGGACGGGTCCCGTTCAACAATATGTTCCATAGCGCCAATAAGTATTTCATTCTCCTTCGCTACTTCAGCGACACCTTTGAGCGCACTAAGTAATTCTTGTTCTCCTACGCCAAAAGCTTGGACCTCAGCCTTCATTAAATTAATAACTGATTCCGCTAAATTTACTTCCCCAGCGCGGGAATACGCCTTAGCCGCGTATTTCAACATCTCCAGTTGATATCCTTTATTATTAAAGGCATGACGCGCCGCTATTTCGTATGTGCGCGCAGACACCTCATGATCACCATATATCTCATATGCCCTAGCTAAATATTCAATCAACTTGGAATTAGTAGAATTGTCTTCGGTAATTTTCTTTAGTTTATTTAAACTGCCATTATTTCCAAAAGCTATGCGCAAGTATTCCTTCTCCGCCTCCCAGCTTATCTTGTTATCCCCTTGTGTCGCATACTCGGTAGCAAGATAAGCTTCGTTTATTTTTTGAACCCTTTCTTCACTTCCAGTGTTTATGGCGACGAACAGTGCACGCTCGTACTTGGATTGCGTCCATTCAGGCATAGGGGAATCAATATCACCCGGTTGTTCAATATTATTTTTCTCATCATCTTGCGCTGACTGAGTGCCATTAATCATGGTGGTTGTGCCAAAACTTCTCTTTGGAGAAAGAGACGAAATCATTTCAATAATTTTCCCGAACGATTTCTCCGGCGCTGTACGTATAAACGGTATGAATTCCGTATCGCCTTGAAGACCGCTGGGTATCCGCACATCAGCTTCTATTAGCAGAATAAGTTCGAGATTACGCCCTTTGGCAAGCCCAATCTCCTGAATAATCCAGTCTGAAGTCTTCCAATAAACCTTGTCTTTCGGAGCCCATACTTTGCTCTTACAAAACTTACCTTCTTTGATGGCTTCTGGGGCAATGACGCATTCTTTTTTCGTGCAGATTCCAATAAAAACATTTTTATTGGCTATAAGTGATATAACTTTTTCTGCAATGCTCTTTGGCTCAGCGCTTTCGGCATGTTCCCAAGAGAAATTTTGGTGTATTGACGAAAGTTGCTGAAAGTATTTTAGGAACTGACTCACTACCTCCGCGTCGTCGTCACCAAAGCTGTGCCCAATAAAAGCGCGAATTTCTTGCATTGTTGATGCTCAATATCTGTTAGGGCGTTTGTTTAATGTATACCAACTGCATCCGCTTCAATTTTGTTAAAACTTTCCCCTTTACGTCTTAGCCTACCGCGCGGTCCAGCCGCCATCAACTGGCAGCGATGCGCCGGTTATTGAAGCACCCATATCAGAACACAGAAATATCGTGAGCGCCGCAATTTCTTCAACAGTGGCGAATTTCCTGTTGGGCTGCGGGGCGAGCATGACTTTCTCAACTACATCCTTTTCCGACATGCCGTGGGCTTTCGCCTGATCGGGGATTTGTTTTTCCACCAGGGGCGTCCACACATAGCCGGGGCAAATGGCGTTACAGGTGACGCCTTTTTCCGCCGCTTCAAGTGCTGTTACCTTGGTCAGGCCAACCATCCCATGCTTGGCCGCAACATAGGCGGACTTGTAAGGCGACGCGACCAGCCCGTGCGCCGAGGCAATGTTCACAATGCGGCCCCAGCCGCGATCCATCATCGGGCCGAGCACGGCGCGGGTGGTGTGAAACGCAGAGCTGAGATTGACGGCGATAAGCTGATCCCATTTTTCCGGCGGGAATTCCGTAATCGGCGACACATGCTGAACGCCCGCATTGTTAATGAGAATATCGATGGGGCCGAGCTCACGCGCCACCCGCGCCATCATCGCGGCAATCGACGCCGGGTCGCCCATATCGGCGGACAGGGCCGCGCACCTTACCCCATGAACCGTGCTGATCTCATCGGCAAGCGGAATAATTTCATGTTCCGCCCGGCTGCCATTGACGCCAACGGCGCAGCCTTGCGCCGCCAGAGCTTTGGCGATGGCAAGGCCGATGCCGCTGGTCGCGCCCGTTACCAGCGCCACTTTATTTTTCAGAACCATAATAATATTCCCGGATTTGGTATTTGAGCGGCAAAGCGGTTTTAGAGCAATTTGCGGTCAGGTTGATACGCTTGCGTATTATTTCTCCACCCCAAACCCCTCCCCATCACGGGGATCGTTGCAAAATTCTGTATTTGTGATTCACTGTAGTGGGTGAATCGAACTGAGTG
>JBEBFX010000264.1:0-3166 GCA_040081735.1 Alphaproteobacteria bacterium
ACTCCAGGAACTGGCGCGCCAGCCCGAAGCTGGCGCCGCGCTGGAAGACGGCAGTTTCCGGATCGGCCGGCTGCCGCGCGCCCATGGCGACCATTTTCACATTGGCGAGGTTGCCGTTCGCGGCGCGGACGCAACCGGATTGTCCAATGAAATGGTCTGGAAGGCCCTGGAACGCAAGTCACTGGCGCTGTCCGAATACCCGCATGCCATTATAATAACCCCGGCCGGCGCTGCCTACGACACCGGCTTGCGGCAAAAAATACTGCATGGCGCAGATCACTAGCCCGGTGCTGCCGGACCGGCCGCCAGATCAGCCAATATGCTCGCTGACCCTGTTACGGCCATCATTTTTGGCCCGGTAAAGCGCCTCATCGGCCCGCTTCAACACGCTCTTGGGCGTATCGGCCGCGCCGAAGAGACTGGTGACGCCGATACTGGTGGTAATCGTAACGGGACTTTCGTTCCCCACATCGAATAAAAAAGTTTCAGTATACTGACGAATACGTTCCGCCACCAGCGACGCTATCGCCATATCGGTTTCCGGCATGATGACGACGAATTCCTCGCCGCCAAACCGGCAGGCAAGATCAATGCCGCGAATATTTCGCGATATCCCGGCCGCAAACTGCTTCAATATTTTGTCGCCCGCGTCATGCCCGTGCGCATCGTTAACGTTCTTGAAAAAATCGATATCCACCATCAGCAGGGAAAGCGGCCGGTCTTCTTTTTTGGCGCGCTCGATCAATATCTCAAGATGCGTTTCCATATAGCGCCGGTTATGCAGCCCCGTAAGGACGTCTGTAATCGCCATTTGCAGGCTGAGATGCAGGTTATGGCGCAGCTTTTCTTCATATCTGTGCCAGCGCAGCTGGGTGCGAACCCGCGCAAACAGCTCATTGCTTTCAATCGGGCGCACCAGATAATCATTGACCCCCATATCCAGGCCGCGCGCCAGCCGGCTGTCCTCGGGGTCTTCCACAATAATCAGCAGCGGAACCGTGCGGGTTTCCTCGGCGGTGCGAAATTGGGAACACAGCCGCAGCCCGTCGAAATTGCGCATGGACAGGCTCACGATCATCAAATCAAATGCGCTTTCCTTTGATAGCGCCAGGGCCTGCACGGCGTCATCCACCACCTGGGCGTCATGACCGGCTTCTTTCAGGGCGTTACACACGCGTCCGCTGGAACGCGCCTGATCATCGACAATGAGTATGCGTCCGATAAAACTTTCAGCCTCTTCCCAGCCCGGCACGTTTATCAGGCCAAGATTTTGACCCGTAATATCGCGCGCCCGCAATTCATCCGTCATCATTTTCAGGCGGATCAGACTGCGCACGCGGGGGAAAAGCGGGTTGTTTTTAATCGGCTTGCTGATGAAATCATCGGCGCCCGATGTCAGCCCCTGCACCCTGTCGGAGGGCTGATCAAGGGCGGTAATCATGATCACCGGAATGTGCCGGAGCCGCGCGTTTTCCTTCAGCTTGCGGCAGGCCGTAAAGCCGTCCATCACCGGCATCATGACATCAAGCAGAATGATGTCCGGCAGCTCGGCTTCAGCGACTTCGAGCGCCTGCTGGCCATTTACGGCCGTCAGCACTTCATAATATTCCGCGCTCAGCTTTGCCTCAAGCAGCTTCACATTCGCGGGAACGTCATCAACTACCAATACACGGGCAGTCATTCATTCATACCTGTTTAACCCAAAAAACGGCGAATGGTTGTCAGGAAATCCGTCACCGAGATTGGCTTGGCGATATAGGCCTCGCAGCCGCCGTCCTTGATTCGCGCTTCATCCCCCTTCATAGCAAATGCAGTAATGGCGACAACAGGGATATGGCGCAGATCATCATCCTCCTTGATCCATTTGGTGACCTCAAGCCCCGACACCCCGGGCAGCTGGATATCCATGAGGATCAAATCCGGTTTATGCTTCTGCGCAAGTTCCAACGCTTCAATGCCCTCAGTGGTCTGGATAGTTGAATACCCATGTGCAACCAGTAAATCATGAAAAAGCTTCATGTTCAGTTTGTTATCTTCACAGATCAGTACAGTCTTGGTCATCGGTGAAAGCTACCTATATTCCTGCTAGCATTTCTTTTCGGAGTGTAACCGGCAAATAGAGTCTAAAGGCGGGGACATTACGCAACAGGACGGCACAGCTTATCTGCTTTGATGTGGAATATAGACGACTGCATGTAACAGAACCGTTAAATTCCACCAATGGGAAGTTATCCCAAACCATGATATAGCATACATAGAATTAGTAAGTTTCTAGTTAATTTTAATGAGATGAGACAGAATGAACCTTGATCAGGCAGAAGCTATGGGTCTGGAGGCTTTGGGATATATTGTCGCCGATGCAACACTTCGCAGTCTTTTTCTGGATTTGACTGGCATGAGCCCCGAGGATTTGCGCGCCAGGATTTCTGACCCCGCCCTACTTGCCGCAGCTATGGACTTCCTGCTTGGCCGCGAGCCCAGCCTGCTGCAATTTTGCGCAGCCGCAGAAATAGACCCGCAATTGCCTGCCCGGGCGCATTCCCTGCTACTTGGTCCCCAGGCGCCGGACTGGAGCTGAACGCTTGGAACCGCATGTCCGCAATCAACTGGAAGGTCTGACGCTGGACCCCCGGCGTCCTCTGATCGTTACGGACGCCGATGAGGTGGTGGCCTATTTTATTGCCGGACTGGAGCGTTTTCTTGAACGCAACGGGTACTGGCTTGATCTTAGAAGTTTTGCCATCACGGGAAACATCCGGAAACGGGGCAGCGATGAGATCAGCACCCAGGCGCAGGTCAAGGAGCTCCTGGCTGGCTTTTTTGACACCGAAGTGGAGGCGCTTGATCCCGTCGATGGCGCCGCCGAGGCCCTGCAAACGCTCAGCAAGCGCGCCCAAATCATCGTATTGAGCAATGTGCCGCCATCCGCGCATATGGCGCGCCAGCGCTGGCTGCGGCGGCACGCAATGGACTATCCGCTGATCGCCAATGCGGGCTCCAAAGGCCTTGCGTTGCGCTTTCTTTCCGAACGGATTTCGGCGCCGGTGTTTTTTCTGGATGATCTGCCCCCGCATCTCGACGCCGTGGCTGAACAGGCCGGCAGCGTATGCCTGCTGCATTTCATCGCTGACAAGCGCCTGGCAGCCCTTGTCGCCCCCGCGCAAAG
>JBEBFX010000104.1:0-11879 GCA_040081735.1 Alphaproteobacteria bacterium
GGTAAATTCCAGGTCGAAGGCGCCCGCACCGGTTTGGTGCACATGATGGGCGCGGGGTCGATCTGCCTGGTGCACATCCTGCAGCGCGCCTGATCGTTCATTCACAGGCTAACGCAAAAGGCCGGGGAATTCCCCGGCCTTTTTTATGAGGTGCGCCCGGTTGCCGTTTGACCGGAAATGAATCCGGTCTAACCAGCGCCGGATCAGTGGGCGCGCATGGCCTCGCGAGATTCCTCCTCGGTCAGGGGCCTGCGTTCCAGCGGCATGATATATTCCAGAAATCCAACCATTGCCGGCAGTAATGTCACCGCCCCCACCATGTTCACAATAAACATGAAGGTCAGCAGCAGCCCCATATCCGCCTGAAATTTCAATTCGGAGAAAATCCAGGTCGATACACCGATAGCCAGAGTGCCGCCGGTAAATATGGTCGCTGATCCCACATCGTTCAGCGCGCCGAGAAAGGCCTCGTACGGCGATCTGCCCATGCGCAGATAAAGTTGCATCCGGTTATATTCATAGATGCCGTAATCGACGCCAATGCCAACCGCAATCGCCAGCACCGGCATCGTCGAGATTTTGAGGCCGATGCCTGCGCCAGTAATGAACCAGTTGCCGATAATCGTCGACAGAATAAGCGGCACAACACAACAGATGGCGCCGCGCCATTCACGGTAAACAAGGATCACCAGCGCCATGACAACGGCGTACACATAAAGCAGCATCGGAATTTCCGACTCTTCCACTTCCTGATTAGTCGCCGAAACGATGGTGACGTTGCCGGTGCCGACCCGCATCTTTACATCGTCGAACTGATTAGCCGGATCGCTGATGAATTTTTCGGCCGCGGCAACAACCTGTTTCACCGTATCGGCTTTGGTGTCCGTCAGATAGATATGTGTCGGCAAAATCGTGCATTGGGCGTCAAGCAGCCCGGAAGCAGTGTCGGTCTGATTGGTGGCCTGGGATATCGCGCTGCTGGAGCGCGGCAGGGCTTTCATTTTCAGATGCCCTTCCTGCCACAGCGCATTGCCGGTTTTGGCGACCGCCGTCAGGCCATGGGTCGTTTCAACACCGGGAATATTCCTCATTTCCCAGGAAAAACGGTCAAGAAAATCCATGATGCTATAGTCGACACAGGCAGACTTCGGGGTTTCGGCGATGACGGAAAGCACGTTAAGGCCAAGCGCAAAGTTGCTGGCGATGTACTTGCTATCCATATTGTAACGCGATTCCGGGCGCAGTTCGCCTGCCCCCGCATGCACGTCGCCGATCTGGCGGTCTGCGCCCTCGTAGAGGCCTATTGCGCCCAGAAGAATACTCAGCCCGATGACGATCATCGCATTGCGGGGTATCGCAATCCGGGCCAGGTACGGCCACAGTTTGGCCCGCGCGGCCACGGCTCTTCCGACTTTCTCCGCGTATCCCGGTCCTGGCGAGATATAGGAAAACAGCAGCGGCAGCATGATCATGTTGGAGACAATTTTCAGGCCGACGCCGATCGAGGCGGTAATCGAAAGCTCCTGAATCATGCCGATTGGAATGATATAGAGCGTGCCAAAACCGGCCAGGCAGGTTAATAGCGCAACCGTACCCGGCCGCAGCAGGAACGAAAAGGTGTCGCGGGCCGCCTGCTCCTTGTCCAGGCCGGTGGCGGTCTCGGAGCCAAACTTGTTGACCTGCTGAACCCCGTGGCTGACGCCAATCGCAAATACCAGGAACGGCACCAGAACCGACAGGGGATCAAGGCCGAAGCCAAAGATGTTGAGCAGGCCAAATTGCCAGATCAGCGAGCAGAGCGAAGCAGAAACGGTAACCATGGTCAGCAGCCAGGAGCGGCAATACAGCCACAGCATGAAGCAGGTAAGCGCAAATGCAATGATGAAAAACACCACAACACCTTCTGCGCCATCCGCGACATCGCCGGTAAATTTCGCAAATCCAACAATCTTTACATCAATATCATCGGAGACATATTTGGCCCGGATGCTGTTTTCCAGCATGTCGGCGACCTCAAAATAATTCAGCCGCTGTTTGGTCTCGGGATTGAAATCCAGCAACTCCGCCCGGATCATCGCGGATTTGAAATTCGTGGCCACAAGCCGGCCCACCAGATCGGCGCGCAGCGTGTTCTCGATAACCTGATTAATGCCTTCGGGCGTTGGCGTATAGTTTGCGGGGATCACGTCACCCGCTTCCAGGCCTTCTTCGGTAACCCCCAGATAGCGGGTATTCGGCGTCCAGAGGGAGGTCACGGTGTGGCGCGCCACGCCCGGAATAAAGAACACGTCGTCAGTCGCTTTTTTCAGGGCCGTGAGAAATTCCCCCGTCCAGATTTCGCCTTTTTTGGCCTCAAGAACCACAATAACGCGATTTCCGCCGCCAAAAGCGCCGGAATATTTCATAAAAGTATCAATATACGGGTGGCCGACCGGGAGCATTTTTAGATAACCGGCATCCATCGTAAGTTTCGACGCCGAAAAGGCCATGACCACCGTCAACACGGCCAGGAATGACAAGATGATGGTGCGGTAACCGAATACGAAATTCTCAATCTGCTGCACTGTTTCCCCTCCGATACCCAGACCGTCCAGTTCTCAATGCCGGTTCGGTCCGTGTATTTATCTCAATGTGACTAGCGGAATTGCTGTATTGGTGATGCAGGCTTTCCATACCCGCCTGGTGGAACGCCAGCTGTCACGCTATCATGAAACCATAGATCATGCGCAAGGGAAAGCGCACTGGTTGCCCAAGGTTAATTTTACACATAATCTGGTAATGTCCGGGTATACCCAGGCCATTTTAGCCGTGGACGGTGCATGCAGAGAAATCTTGCTGAAATGGCCAGCAAACCGTTTGATATTGTTATCATCGGCGGCGGCGTTACCGGCGCCAGCATTGCCTGGGATGCAAGTTTGCGCGGGATGCGCGTCGCGCTGCTTGAAAAGCGCGACTTTGCCGGCGCCACTACTTCCGCCTCGTCCAAGCTGATCCATGGCGGATTACGGTACCTGCGCAATTTTGAATTTGGCCTGGTGCGCGAATCCCTGCGCGAGCGGCGCATCTGGCAGACGATTGCGCCGCATATGGTCATGCCCCTGCAATTTATTCTGCCTGCCGCATCGCGCTGGCAGAACCTGACGTTACGCGCAGGGCTTGTGCTGTACGACCTGCTGTCGGCTGACCGCAACAGGGGCATGAGCCGGGACAAAACACTGCCGGGGCACGGCGCCCTGTCTCCACTGCGGGCGGTTGAGATCGAGCCGCTGCTTGAAGGCGCCGCTAGTGCGGGCGCTCTAAGTTATTATGATTGCCAGATGCCGATGCCGGAACGGCTGGCGTTTGAATTTCTGGCGGGTGCTGCCGCCAATGGCGCGCAGGCCGCCAATTATGCGCGGGTGACGCGCCTGAACGGCGTGCCGGGCCGGATAAATGGCGTTCATGTGCGCGACGAAATCAGCGGCCGGGAATTTGATATTGCGGCCGGCCTGATCATCAATGCCGCCGGTCCGTGGGCCGACGCCGTCGTCACTGACACGGGCAAATCCGGGGCGGTCATGCTGCGGCGCTCCAAGGGCATTCATCTGATCACCCGCGCGCTGTCGCGTAACGCGATTGCCGTCATTGGCAATGATGGGCATTTCTTTGTCCTGCCATGGCGCGGGCATTCCATCCTGGCGACGACGGATACGCCGTTTATGGATGACCCGGACACATTGACGGTATCCGAAGCGGATATTGCCCAATTACTGGCCAGGGTTAATCGCGGTCTGCCAATGGCAAAGCTTGTCCGCGCCGATGTGCTGCACAGCTATGCCGGCTTGCGGCCCCTGGTTGCGGACCCCGCAGACCCGGGCGCCAATACCTATGGCGCCAGCCGCGGATCGGAAATCTTCGATCATGCAAAACAGGATGGCCGCGAGGGGCTGATTTCCGCCCTCGGCGGAAAATGGACGACCTCGCGCCATCTGGCGGAACAGGTGGTTGACCTGGCGCTTTGCAAACTTGACCGCCCAAGGCAGCCGTGCAGAACGGCGTACACGCCGCTGATCCGCGCCATACAAAACTTCCCGGCATTTGCCGAAGAAATGCGCAGGCAAAACCCATCGTTAGACCGGGCGCTGATCGAACATCTCGCGCACGCCTATGGCACGGGAATGGATAAACTCATCGCGCTGATCGCGGCTGACCAAAGCATGGCCGCGCCGCTAGCCGCGCATCTGCCGGAAGCGGGTGCGCAAATCCGTTATGCGGCGCGCCATGAACTGGCGCTGACGCTGGAAGACGCCGTGTTCCGGCGCACCGGCCTATGCACTCTTGGCCATCCGGGAATGGCGGCGCTTGAAAACGCTGCGGCCATCATGGCTGGCGAACTGGGCTGGGATATGGCCGGGCGCGCCCGCCAGATTGCGATGGTCGAAAAGCGCTTTATCCAAGTCCCGCTTTAAGCGCCCTGGCTGCATCGGCGATGGCGGGTTTTGCCGCCGCTATCGCGCCTGCCATGGTGAAAAAGCCATGGATCATGGTTTCATAATTCACCAGTTTCACTTTTACGCCGGCTGCCTGGAGCTTTTCCGCATACATGCGTCCTTCGTCGCGCAGCACGTCATATTGCGCGGTAATCACATAGGCGGACGGCAGGCCTGCCAGACTTTTTGCGCGCAACGGCGACAGATAGGGATTGTTTTCATCCGTCCCCTTCGGGACGTACAGGTCATAGAAATATTTCATGGTCTTTTCTTCGAGGAAATAGCCAACGGCGTTTTCCTTGCGCGCCGGCGTTTGCAGCGCCATGTCCGTGGCCGGATAAATCAGCAGTTGAAACGCAATTGCCGGGCCACCCTGGTC
This sequence comes from Alphaproteobacteria bacterium, assembly GCA_040081735.1. GTDB lineage: Bacteria > Pseudomonadota > Alphaproteobacteria > UBA11222 > UBA11222 > UBA11222. Next base: position 4,849 of record JBEBFX010000104.1, read on the forward strand.
GCGCGCCATCAGACAGACAGCAGCGCTGAGATTACCGCCCGCACTGTCGCCGCCAACCGCAATGCGTTTGGGATCAATACCGATCCGGGCGGCATTTTCAGCCACCCATTTCACGGCGGCGTAGCAATCGTCGGGTCCTGCCGGAAACATATGCTCGGGCGCAAGACGGTACTCCACCGAGACCACTTTGCACCCGCTGTCATTGGCCAGCAGGCGGCACGCCCCTTCATGGGTCTCCAGATCACCGATCACCCAGCCGCCGCCGTGGTAATACACCAGGCATGGCAGAATCCCGGCAACGGCTCCGGCGGGTGTATAGATACGCACCGCCATCTCCCCCGCAGGTCCAGGAATTTTGCGATTTTCGATGTTGCCGATGGGAACGTCCTTCGCATCCAGCATTTCACACAATGTGCGAAACATGGCGCGCCCGCCTTCGGGCGGCATGTCGGCCAGACCCGGCGCATCCGGATTTGCTGAAAGCTGCGCGAGCAAAGCCGCTGCCTGTGTATCAAGCGCCATTAAACCATCTCCCTGTTGCCACTTTGTGTCATAATGCCTTGCCGCTATTCTGTACGGATGCAGTTGCAAGCGCAAGCGCCGCTTCCCTGGTCAGCAGGCCATGCAGGATCAACCCCAGATGCGCCTCTTTCACGGCTTCTATATCCGACCAGGTATACCGGGTATGGGTGATCAGTAGCGAGACCAGCCCATGACCGGCCGCCCATATGGCTTCGGCGGTGGCGGCTGAATTGCCGTGGCGCAGATGACCGGACGCCATCAGTCCGGAAATCCTTTCCTGCAGAAAATTGAAGGCGATGGATCCGGCTTTGGCCTGGTCCGGCGCAGCGTGTCCGGCCGTTTCATGGTCCTGCATGATGCCTGAAACAGAGGTCATGAAGGTAAGCCGGTATTCTTCCGGATGCGACAAGCCCAGCTCCATATAGGTCCGCATGATCGCCAGCAGTTTTTGCAGCGGGTCAGGCTCATTTTCCGCCGTCTTCCGGAATTCCTCGACCATCAGCGTGAAATAGGCGTCACAGATGGCAAACAGAATGGCGTCCTTGTCGGCGAAATGCTGATAGATTGAAGCCTGGGTGATGCCGCATCGCCTGCCCAGGCTGCGCATGGTCACACTGGCGACGCCCTGTTCTGCAAATAATTTCTTTGCTTCGGATATGATCTGTTCGCGGCGCTGCTGCGGGGGCAGGCGTCTGTGAACGGCGTGTTTTATCACTGCGCAGATTTTATCCATAATACTAAACTAACACTGTTAGGTAAAACTTGACAAGCATTCTTGCAATGCCTAAATTAACATTGTTCGGTTATACATTGAGGATGTGTTATTCATGCGACACCAATGCCGTGCGGCCATCTCCGGTCTGGGCCTGCTATTAATAAGCGGTCTCACGGCCTGTGGCGATAAACCCCAAGCAGCTGCGGTCCAGGCCGAACAGGCCATCCCGGTCCGCGTGGCGAAGGTGCTGCCCGCCCCTGACGCCGACGATGTAACCGCATACGGCATTGTAAGGCCCGGCACGGAAGCCAGGCTATCCTTCAAGATCGGCGGCATGATCCGCACCCTTAATGTGGATCAGGGCGACAGGATCACCAGGGGCCAGATACTGGCCGAACTGGACACGAGCGAAATAGATTCCCATGCTTCGCGGGCGGCGCTGGCGGTTGAAAAGGCCAGGCGCGACGTGGACCGGATGGCCCCCCTGGCGGCCAAAGGGTTTGCCAGCACCCAGCGCATGGACGATAGCCGTACGGCGCTGGACGCGGCGCTGGCCGAACAGCGGGCCATAGAATTTGATCGCAGCCTTGCCCATATCATCGCCCCCGCTGACGGAATTGTGCTGGCGCGTCATGCGGACGTGCGTGAAATGGCAGGTGTTGGCGCCCCCATTGTGACGGTCAGCACCGGCAGCGGCAGTTACGTGCTGAAAGCCGGTCTCAGTGACCGCGATGTCGCGCGGATTAAAATTGGCGACGCCGCAATCATCCGCCTGGACGCCTTTGACGGGATAGAATTGCCGGGCCGCGTGTTACGGATGGCCGCCGAGAGCGATCCGCGCAGCGGCACGTTTGAAACCGAGATTGCCTTTATCGAACCGGATCGCCCCCTGACCAGCGGCTTCATGGGTGAGGTCAGCATCCGGGCGAATATTGCAGGGCCGTACGCCGGCGCCCTTGCCATACCCGCCAGCGCCATACTGGAAGGCCATGGCGCCCAGGCCAGCGTTTTCGTGGTTGATCCCAAAACCAGCAAGGCGCGGCGCCAGAGAATTTCCGTCGGCAAACTGGACGGCAGCCAGATCATCGTCACAAAGGGGCTTGCCCCGGAGGATGCAGTCGTGACCGCCGGCGCCGCCTATCTGCGCGACGGCGTCAGTGTCAGCGTCACAGCTGAAGTAGCGACCACCCCATGAGCATCAGCGCCTTTGCCGTACGTCAGTGGCAGTTCACACTGGTGGTCTTCGCATTGCTGACAGCGATGGGGGTGAGCGCCTTTTTTAATGTTCCGCGCGCAGAAGATCCGAATTTCCCGATACCGGTATTCAGCATCACGGCCGTCCTGCCCGGCGCCGATCCGGCGGATATCGAAAAACTGCTGGTGGACCCGATTGAGGATGTGCTGGACACACTGGATGATGTGAAGGAAATCCGCAGCTTTTCCCAAAGCGGCGTCGCCAGCGTGATTATTGAATTTGAATGGAAAAATATCGACGTTGAGAAAAAATATGACGATGTAGTGCGCGAAATGAATGCGCTGCGCCCGTCCCTGCCGGCCGGGCTGCGCCGCTATGAAGTGAAGAAAAACGATATTGCCCTGACCAATATCGTGCAAGCCGCGCTCGTCAGCGAGACCGCGTCCTATCGCGAACTGGACGATTACAGCGATGCCCTGAAAGACATTATCCAGCGCGTGCCAGGCGTCTGGAAATCGGAGGTCTGGGGCGTTCCAAAATCCGAAGTCCGCGTGGCGCTGGACCTTGGCCGGCTGAGCACAATGGCCATTGCGTTGACCCGGGTGACCGGCGCCCTGGGCATCGAAAACGCTGAAGCCCCCGGCGGCCCCATTCATGCAGGGGCGCAGCGTTTTAATCTGAAAGCCACAGGCGGCTATGAAGATATGCAGCAGATTCGCGATACCGTCATTGGCGCGTTTGACGGCAAGATCGTCAAGGTGGCGGATATCGCCAGCGTGGATTGGGCCTATGAGGAAGCCACCCATCTGACCCGCTATAACGGCAAACGGGCCGTGTTCGTGACCGCCAATCAGCAGTACGGACAAAACCTGTTCAAGGTGCGCGATGCGATCTATGCGCAACTGAATGAATTTGAAAAAACCCTGCCCGGCGACATTGTGCTGGAGTATGGCCACGATCAGTCGCGCAGTGTCGAGCGCCGCCTGAACACGCTGTATCGCGACTTTTCGATTGCGCTTGCCCTTGTAATGCTCACCCTGCTGCCGCTGGGCCTGCGCGCTGCGGGCATTGTGATGATTTCTATTCCGCTTTCACTGGCCATCGGGCTGACCATCCTGAATTTTTTCGGTTTTTCCCTTAATCAGCTTTCCATTACCGGCCTGATTCTGTCGCTTGGCCTGCTGGTCGATGATTCCATTGTCGTGGTTGAGAATATCTCCCGGCATCTGCGCGAGGGCAAGGCGCGGATGGTGGCGGCCATCGAGGGGACATCGCAGATTTCGGTTGCCGTGCTGGGCTGCACGGCGACATTGATTCTGGCGTTTGTGCCGTTGATGTTTCTGCCCGAGGGCGCCGGCCAATATATTCTTTCGCTGCCGGCTTCTGTCCTGTCCGCTGTTGTCGCCTCGCTTTTCATATCCTTGACGATCGTTCCGTTTCTTGCCAGCCGCATGTTATCGGACAAGGAAGATCCCGAGGGCAATGCCCTGTTGCGGCTGATGATGCGGGGCATTCATTCATTTTACCGCCCCATGCTGTACCGCGCGCTGAGTTGGCCAAAGTCCACTGTGGGGCTGGCGCTGCTGCTGTTTATCGGCACCCTGATGCTGATCCCGCGCATGGGTTTCAGTCTGTTTCCTTCATCTGAATCACGTCAGTTTCTGGTGCAGATATCAACGCCCAGCGGCACCTCGCTGGCTGAAACCGGCAAGGCCCTGGCCTTTGTGGATGAAGTCTTGCGCGCGCGGCCCGAAATCAAAACGGTCATGACCAATCTGGGGCGCGGAAACCCTAAAGTGTACGGTAATCTGTTCCAGGCGGAAACCAACCCGACCGTTGCCGAGGCGTTTGTAGAGCTGCATAACTATGACCCGCGCCGGACGCCGGCGGTATATGACGAATTGCGCGGCAAATTCGCCACTTATCCGGGCGCCGAGATATTGCTGCTGACCTTTGTGAATGGCCCGCCCATTCTCGCGCCCATCGCCATCCGGGTGACCGGCCCGGATTTGAAGGTATTGAAGGAACTGGCGGCGCGCGTCGCCAGGGCCGCTGAAGAAACGCCGGGCACGCGCAATATCACCAACCCGCTGCGCTTTGACCGCACGGATCTCAATCTTGGCGTTGACAGCCAGAAGGCGGCGCTGATTGGAATTCCCGCCGGCCAGATCGACCAAACGGTCCACCTGGCCATGCTGGGTGAATCCATCGGCAAATTCCGCGAGGATGATGGCGATGAATATGACATCATGGTGCGCCTGCCGATGGGAGAGCGCCATGCCCTGGATGCGCTCGGCCGTATCTATGTCAGCACCAGCACGGGGGGATCGACACCCCTGAGCCTGGTGACGAATCCGGTGCTTGAATCAGGTCCCAGCACCATTCAGCGCTTTAACCGCGAACGCGTCGTGTTCATCACCGCCTATACCCAGACCGGCTATAATTCGGAAGTCCTGACCAGCAAAATCATGGCCGGGGTCCAGCGTGAGCCGCTGCCGCCCGGCTATAATTTGTCGTCGGGCGGGGACGCGGAAGCCAGGCAGGAAAGTTTTGCAGGCCTTTCGACGGCGGCTTTGATCGCGCTGTTCGGCATCCTTGCGGTGCTGATACTGGAGTTCCAGTCTTTTCGCGCCAGCCTGGTGGTGGCGGGCGTTATTCCGCTGGGCATTCTGGGCGGCATCTTTGCGCTCTGGGCTACCGGCTACAGCCTGTCTTTCACGGCCTCTATCGGCATGGTGGCGCTGATTGGCATCGAGATCAAGAACTCGATCCTGCTGGTGGATTTTGCCAATCAGTTGCGCCAGCAGGGTGTTTCTTTGCTCGAATCCATTGAAAAAGCGGGCGAATTACGCTTTCTGCCGGTTGTGCTGACATCGGCGACGGCGATCGGCGGCATGCTGCCGTTGGCGCTCTCCGGATCGGGATTATATGGCCCGCTGGCAACGGTCATCATCGGCGGCCTGCTGTCCTCGACTTTCCTCTCGCGCCTGGTCACGCCCGCGCTGTATATGCTGCTAGCGCCCAGACAGGGGACGAAAGAAACCATTGGCGCCTGACATGCCAAACCCCGCATTCATTACTGAATGCGGGGTTTGAATTTTAACAATCTGTAAGCTCAGGCCCGGCGGCGTTTGACCATACCGCCAAGCAGGCCAAGGCCGCCCAGCAGCAGGCCAATGGATTCGGGTTCCGGGACAATTGTTATGCGGATGGTGCGATCAACGTCACTGTTCGCGTGCTGAACGTTTACATAGGCCACCCGTGAATTGAACGGATCGAAATACAGGCCGGTTGGCTCTGCGCCCAGCGTCGACAGGCTGGCCCAGCGCGCCAGGGATTCGGCCACGCCATCGAAGTCGATATCATAGGCAAACCATATATCGGCCAGGCCGCCGGGCTGATCTTCGACGATATAAATGTTGCCAAGTGAATCAATGGCCAGATTGTCCGGGTTAAGGAATTCATTGCCGACGGCTGCGCCGGTTCCTCTTTTTTGCGTGCCCCTGTTGGCGAAAAGCGTGACGTTCGCGTCAGTGGCGCTCGTCAGGCCGATTGCGAATACCGCGCCCGCCCCATCGGTGCTGGACGCTGTGGCTGTAAAATACAGCACCTGCTCGCCGCCTGCGCGGGTCTGGATTTCGAGATCTTCCGGACGGTTAAAATTGGTGGCGCCCGCAATGTCCGCCGCCAGACGGCCATCAACGCCAAGGGCAATCGCCGCCCCGGCGTTCACAGCGCTGCCGTCTGCATTGGTGATTTTTTCCCAGGTAGAAGCGCCCAATGCTTCGGTGTTGCCGCCTGCGCCAACCTTCAGAACAAAGGTTTCACCGGCGTCAAAGAATGTGCCGCCTGCATCCGGTGTTGAAGACACATATTTGTAGATGCTGCCGCCGCTGAATTCGTCGATGAAGTACATGTTATTGTCGGCGTCAAAGGCCAGGCCCTCATGGGAAACGCGTGGAAGAATGGTGCGCTCGACAAATCCGGTTGCCCCTGCCGCCGCCAATGGGTCGGTGACTTCAAACAGACGGCCCTTGGTGCTGCCGGCGCCCCAGGATTCCTCCGCCGTCAGATAGGTGCCGAACGGGGTCCAGCGCGAAGCGTCGCCAGCGACGAAGCCTTGTGTGCCATTGGCGACAATGGTTTCAGCCTTACCGGTGGTGACATCAAGACGCCGCACGCCCGCCGCGCCGGTTTCATAGGGGGTAAACAGATAACGGCCTGCCTGCGCGCCGTTTTCGTTCAGGGTGTTCATGTCCCAGTTATCGCCCAGCTTAACGCCGCCATTTTGTGCGCCTGAATCATTGGCGTTCAGGGTTTCCTGCCGGAAAGACGACGAAGAAAGCTGAAACGGCCTGTTTTCGGGAAGCGATCCGGCGCCAACCGAGGCCGCAAGCGGCGTGAAGTCGGCAAATGAAATCGGCGCAGAAAACGCCGGGCTTGCGGCAAGTACCAGCCCCAGTGCCGTAAAATATTTCAGGTGACGCATTGTATGATCTCCAACCTTGGTTAATTTCAACGGCCTTCAGGGCCGGGAATTAGCTTCTAGTTAGGGACTGTTGCCAAGCCGAGACTCTTTGATGAAATTCTACTTGTGCT
>JBEBFX010000001.1:0-41188 GCA_040081735.1 Alphaproteobacteria bacterium
ATTGAATAGTCTCCCTGAAGCCACAGTTTATGCCGATTTTTGGCTGCCAAAGCTGCTTTGGCGGTTGCCGGTCCGCCGGAGACGACCAATCCGGGTGCATAATTTCCCGTGCTTTTGCTATGGTTAACATCGCGGGAGATGAACGGATGCGCCCGCCAATCGATCCGATGGCGCCGGCTAAATGTACCGCCCACCCTGCAAGCGGCAGGTTAAGCGTCCGCGCGCCCATAATCTTTGCCGCTGTCCCGGTGATTTCTTCCCATGAATATCCGTCATGGCGGGCGTCGGATATTTCATACAGCCCGCCGGCGGCGGCGCTGGCGCAGAGCGCCGCAACCGCCTCCGCCACATCGCGGGCATGCACAAGACTTACCCGCGCGCCCGGATTTCCGGGCCGCAGTGACACGCCCAGACTTACCGCCTGCATCAGCGTCAATGTCTCCATATCCCAGGGACCGTAAACCGCTGCGGGGCGCAGTATCGTCCAGTGATGGCGTGGCGCGATTGAGGTCCGGACAATTTCCTCGGCGGCCCGTTTTGTTCCGGCATAGGGCGACAGATGCGGCTCGCGCGCGGCCATGGATGAAATCAGCAACAGACGTGACGCAGCCATTTCCCCATTTAGCGCCGCCACAAGATTGGCCGTTCCCGCAACGTTTACCTGGTGAAACGCGCGCGCATCGCGGGCCTTGATAAGTCCGGCCGCATGCACAACCCGATCGGCGCCCCGCACCAGAGAACCAAGGGCGCCCTGATCCGAAAGATCACCGGGCACAACTTCAAGCGAGAGATCGGAAAACTGCTCATGAACCGGATAATTGCGCGCCAGAATACGCACCCGCCAGCCCTGTTGTATCAGCGAACGGACAATGTACCGGCCCAGAAACCCGGTTGCGCCAGTTACCGCAACCAGACCCGTCATGGCCTATGCCAGATGGCGCAAGGGCAAGACGGCCCTGCCGCCGTTCGGCTGGCCGGAGAGATAAAGCTGGCGCGCCTGGGTCCGGCTGAGTTTTCCCGACGAGGTCTGCGGAAGGCTATGTGGCGCCACCAGCATTACTTCGCAATCCAGCCCCGCTCTGGCGCGTATCGTTTCCATAATCGCCTGGCGCAGGCCCTCACGATCACTCTCGCCTGTTTTACGGCACTGCGCCAGTAGAACGACCCGCTCGGCAGCCAGCTCATCCACTGAAAATGCCGCCACATCGCCGCTGCGCAGGCCGTCCACTTCCTGTTCCACCGCCCATTCCAGATCCTGCGGCCAGACGTTGCGGCCATTAATCAGAATAAGGTCCTTGCTGCGGCCCGTAATAACCAGGGAACCGCCGCTAAGATAGCCAAGATCGCCGGTCTCAAGCCAGCCATCTGCGGACAGGGCCCGTAATGTTTCTTCCTGATTTCCGAAATATTCCCGCATCAGGCTTGGCCCGCGCACCATAACCCGTCCAGCATGACGTTCCCCAAGCAGCCGGCCTTCCGGATCGCGTATTTCCAGTTCATGGCCAGGCAGCACCGGGCCGCAATACACAAATCTGCGGCTGCGTTCTGCCGCAGCGCCGCCCCCGTTGGTCTTGACGGGGGCCGCCACCGCCGACGCCTCCAGCTGATCAAGACCGATATGATCGATCTCGATGCCGGTGGCCAGCGGCGCAAAGCTGATCGCCAGGGTTGCTTCCGCCATGCCATAGCTGGCGACGAAAGCCTGTTTGCGAAATCCGCTATGGGCAAAACTTTCGGCAAATTGCGACAATACGGAATCACGGATCATGTCGCCGCCGATGCCCGCTACCCGCCATCTGGACAAATCAAGATTTTCCGGGCGGGCGCCGCTTGCGCCGCGGCGCGCGCACAAATCATATCCAAACGACGGGCTGAACGATAATGTGCCGCCATTGCGTGAAATCAGCGTCGGCCACACCAGCGGGCGGCGGGCAAATTCCCTGGTCGATACATAATCGACGGACATTTGCGTGGCCGCCGGCACCAGCAAAAACCCGACCAGTCCCATATCATGATAAAACGGCAGCCACGATACGCAGCGGTCGCTGGCAACTATTTTTAGCCCATGCTGGGCGATGGCGCGGCAATTGCTGAGCAGCGCCCGCTGTGTCACCGCGACCCCAAGCGGAAACCGGGTGCTGCCGGATGAATATTGCAGATAGGAAAGATGATCGGGCGTGATATCGGGCAGGCGGGCGCCGTCATCGGCAACCGTATCAAATGCCTCCAGGGCGCCGGCAATCTTAAGCCCCAGTCCGTCTGCTGCCTCCAGCGTCATCTCCAGCAGCGGTCTGGGACAAAGTGCGGCGCTGGCGCCCGCGTTCAGGATCATCCTGCGAATATGGCTGACATAACCGGCCTTGCCGCCAAACGCCATGGGCAGCGGCATCGGCACCGGCGCCAGGCCTGCATATTGACAGGCGAAAAATGCACGGACAAAATCGCCGTCCGTATCCGCGAGTATCGCCACGCGTTCGCCCTCGCCCAGTCCGGCGCGGCGCATTGTTCTGGCAATGCGTTGCGCCTGAACCCGCAATTCGGCATAGCTCAGGGCCTCCAGAAGATCGCCCTTGCCGGAATAGAAATTGAGACCTGCCTGACCCTGGGCCGCATAATCCAGCGCCTGCGTTAACGTAGCGAAATCCGCAGGACGAAAAATGCCTCCACCGGGGCTGGCGGGCAGCGCTTCCTTCATACTGTTGTGTCTCCCTGCCCGAGGCAGATTCGGGCCTTAAATAACGAATCCAGCATGTGCTTTTACGCTGTCACAGCCTGTTGGCGAAGCCATTTTTCCACGGCGAAGAGCTGACCGGCAAGATTGGTCAGTGAAGCAATCAGCATGGCAAATCCCGCACCCTCTAATCCCAGCCATGAACATAGAAAGAACATAACTGCTGCATACAGCGCTGTCGTCACGAGCCGCACCTGTAATGCCGCCAGCGCCTGACCGGATGATATCAGCATTGGCTCCAGGGGAAAAGACCCCAGCCGGATCGCAGCGGCAATCCCCAGCACGGCCATCACGCCATAAGCCGGGACAAAATTCTGCCCGGCTACAACCCGCAGCAGCCAAGGTCCCGCAACGATCAGAACAGCCGCCAGCAGGCTTGCGCCCACGCCCGCGAGCAGGGCGGCCCGCGCCATAAAGCGGCGCATCTCTGCAATGGCGTTGCGCGCGGCCAGCCGGGCCAGTTCGGGATAGATGGTCGGCGTCAACAGCTTGACCGGCGTCGTGATGGCTTCGGTCAATTGCCTGGCTATCCGGTACAGCGCCGCTGCGGGCGCGCCAAGCATGGCCCCCACCGCCAGGGTGCCGAAATGGGTCAGGACAAGCTGCAAGGTCGTATTGAGATTGGCAGACCAGACAAAGCGCCATACCGTGCGATCCGGCGTCCACCGGACAGCTCTGGAACCGGCCGTTTCCTGCTGCGGGACCAACACCCCCTGGCGCCGCAATTCGGCAAAAGCCATAGCGCCCAATACCAGGCAGGGAACGATTTCGGCGATCACCCAGGTGACCAGATAAGCTTCCAGTCCCGCGCCAAAATATAGCGCCAGGGCCGTCCCCAGCAGCTTGATCAGCGCGCCAAGGCTGCTCTGGGCGGCCGTCAGATCAAAGCGGTCAAATAACCGTAACACCCCGGTTGCCGTGGCAACATCAAAAAATACAATGGAAAACACATAATAAGTGGCCAATTTCGCGGTATGGGGGTCCCAATCGAACAAATGCTGCGCCAATGGGATACCTGCAAGGGCCACCCCCAGCCCGGCTGCCGCGCCAATCACATCCAGGCGTACTGAAAACCGCAATATCCGCTGCAAATCCAGTATCCGGCCATCATTGCGGGCTGGCGTGCCATACGACAGCACGGCCTGCCAGGATTGAAATTTTGTAATGTCGCCAACTGCCTGGGTATAGGTGTGGATCAGAATCAGGGTGCCGAAAGCCTCAAGGCTCAGGCCTCGGGCCGCAAGGGCCAGATAGCCAATGCCAAACAGGGCCGTTACCGCCTTGCCCCCCATAAGCAGTGAAGCATTGCTTAACAGACGCCGCAGCAATGTATCCGCAGTCCAGCTCTTCCAGACAGGGCGAAACCCCTTGCCAGACCGGTCGACGCCCTTTTCGGTATCGTCCTGCACCATTCATCCTTTGCGTTCTCCCGGCCCGGGCCATCCTCCCTATACAGCAGCCCGCTGGCGGGCGGCAAACATTACATAATTATTATTTCAGCCTGAATCCTGTCGTGCTACACAGATCAAGGACGCGTTGGCAAAACACGCGGCGCGGTCTTGGGCATTCGGGGTTTCATGAAAGCAATCATCTTAAGCGCGGGACAGGGGCGGCGGCTATTGCCCTACACGGCCAACCTCCCGAAATGTCTGGTGCCCATTGGCGGGCGGCCGCTTTTGGAATGGCAATTACGCAGCCTGCATGGGTGCGGTATTACCGAAGCCGTCATCGTCACTGGTTTCATGTCAGAAGCGGTAGACGCATTTGCAAGTCAAACACATTTTCCGGGCCTTGGGGTCCGCACCTTCTTTAATCCATTTTTTGCGGTGGCCGATAATTTGGCCAGCCTGTATCTGGCGGCGGATGAATTGCGCAATGGCGGCATTATTCTCAATGGCGACACCCTGTTTGAACCGGCCGTACTCGACAAATTAATCGGCGAAGCGCAGGCGCCCGTAAACGTCACGATCGACCGTAAATCCCGTTATGATGACGATGACATGAAGGTGCAGACTGATGGCCTTCGCCTGTGCGCCATCGGCAAGACATTGCCCATGGATGAAACCGACGGCGAATCAATCGGCATGCTGCGGCTTAAGCCAGACGGCGCCGCCCTGATGAAATCCGCGATGGAAACGGTATTGCGCGATACGGATGGCTTCCGGCGCTGGTATTTATCCGCCGTTGACAGGCTGGCGAAAAATGATTTTGGCTCGGTCGCTGCGGTATCCATCGAGGGACTGCGCTGGTGTGAGGTGGATTGCCCCGCTGACATGTCGCGCGCCGAAACCCTGGTGCGCGGGCTAGCCGCAGAGCAGAAAAAATCCAGAAGCGCTTCGGCCTGAGGCCGGTCGATCTAATAATTTAGCAGGCTGCTGAAAAACCCTTCTTTTTGCCATCCTGAGCGGCCCGCTGCGCCAGCGCTTGCGCGTCGAGAGCGAAGGATCTCAGAGGTGCTGGAAACGCTGGAGATCCTTCAGTCGCTACGCGCCATCAGGATGACAATTCCGGGTCAAAATCCGCGAGACGAGCGCCAGATCGGCGGGCTTGTCCACATCAATGGCCGCTTCCGCATAAGGCAGACGCACCACCGCAAGCCTTGCGCCGCAACGCCTGCCAAGCGCATCCAATGCGTGCGTCAGATCAAGCCTGCCCGTGACAAACCGCACCAGGGTCCCAAACCCCAGCGTCATGATCAGGCGCAGCGGGCGCTTGCGATTGGTCTCCATCTGCCGCCAGAACGAAACCACCCCTTTGGCGTTCGGGCTTTGTAATAGAAATAAATTCGCGCCGCTGAACGCCACGTCCCGGAACCGCAGATAGGTGCGCACTGTTTCCGGGTAGGCCGCGTGAATAACCGATTCCTCCACCACCGCCGACGTTGCGTCCCCATCTTCGGGCGCATGGTCAAGCAGATGGCTGATCATCTCTTCGCGCAGCAACGGGTGATCCGCCGTTGTCACCAGCAGCGGCCACGCCGTGCCGGCAGCGTGTATCGCCGCCAGCACACTTTCGCCCGGCGTCCCCGCCGCCGGGATCAGCCGCACGCGCCCGGCCGCACTCCACGCGGCAATCTGCGGCAATGCCAGCGCCAGTTCCGCCCGATCCATGGAAATCAGAATTTCGCCTATGCGATCACAGCCCAGCAACGCCTCTATTACCCGCTCCAGCATCGGCTTGCCGCCAACCGGGATCAGCGCCTTGTTCGCGACGCCATTGGCAATGCACAGGGCGTCCGGCGCGCCGCGGCTGCCCGCCAAAACAATAGCCGCGCATTTCATCACAGGGATTTGCCATAGATGCGATAGGTCTTATACGGCTTTGCGCCAAATTTTCTGAGGATATGCCGCATCGGCAAATTGTCTTCCAGTATCCACGACAGCTCTACCTGACGAAACCCCATTTCCATCGCCGCATCCCACACCGATGCGATCAGATGCATCGGCATGGCCGCGCCTGCCATTGTGCCCGATACGCTGCGCCGCACCCCCATCAGGGGAACCCGGGCGCTGGTCACGCCGCGCACCTTCAGCCGCCACAGAAATTTTGCCCAGCCAAACGGCAGCAGATTTCCCCGCAGATCATGCAGGGCTTCATTGATGTTGGGCAGCACGACAATAAATCCCGCCGCCTTGCCGCCGACTTCCGCAAAACGCACCAGCCGCTTGTCCAGCAGCAGCCGCAGATGTTTGCCGAGCGCGGATGTTTCGGCCTGGGTCATGGGCACAAAGCCCCAGTTGCCGCTCCAGGAATCGTTGAAAATATCCACCAGAGTCTGAATTTCATTTTCATAATTGGAAAAATCCAGGCCGCGCAGCACGACATTCCCGGCCGGCAAACGGCGCAGCATCGCCGCGCCGGATTTTGACATTGGCTGGGTCAGATCCGCCAGATAGGCATGCATGTCTTTTTCCTTGGCAAGACCAAGGCGCTCCAGATGCGGCCCGGCATAGGCCCGGTCATGCCCCATCATCAGCATGGGGGGGGTGTCAAACCCCTCCACCAGCAAACCCGTCTCTTCTTTAACCGACATGCTGAAGGGCCCCAGCATCCGGGTTGCGCCCCGGTCCCGCAAAAAAGTCTCCGCAGCCTGGAACAGGGCCGCAAAAACGCCGGCGTCGTCAATGGCGCTGATACAGCCAAAATGCCCAACATCCGCCATGGCGCCGGATTTCAACAGCGGATCAATCTGCGCGCTGATCCGCCCTGCATCCCTGCCGTCTTTTTGCGCAAGAAACAGGCCCACGTCCGAACGCCTGAAAAAATCATTGTGACGCGATGAAAAACTCTGGGCGCGTTCCATCCGCAGGGGCGGGATCCACAGGGGATCGTCCCGATGCACCGTATACGGAACTTCAATAAAGCGCCGCATCAGTTTTTTTCCGCTTACGGGAATAATGGTAACGCTCACAGATCTATCCTTCGCGGTGCGCCAAAATGCTCGACGTGGCCAGCATAAATATCAGCACGGGTCCCCCAACAGCCAGCACCGGCGGCATAACGCCTGATTCTCCTAATGACCGGAAGACCCCGCTGGCCAGCAGATAACCAAATCCCGCCGCAAGCGCCACCGCCATATCCCGGGCCCGCGAGGGATACCGCGAAGTGCCAAGCGCCAGCGGCGCTGCCGCCAGCAGCATGATCATCGGCACAAACGGGGCGGCCAGCGCTTCATAAAAATTAGTCAGATAATAACCAGGGCTGTTGCCGCCTGCCCATATTTTTGCCTCCGGCAAGCCCGGCTGATGCAGACGGACACGGGCATTAAGAATTGTCGCCGAAAGAATGTCTACCGGCTCGGGGCCATCGGCCAGCGTTAAGGCGCCAGCCTGCGCCTTCGACGCTCCCTCGCGATTGATGGACCGGGCCGTCACCCCGTCAAACTGCCAGACGCCATCAATCAGGCGGCCCGTGCGGGCCGTTGCATGGCTTACGATCCGGCCGTCTGGCCCGCGCCGGATAAGGGTCACATGCTGCATTCGCCGGCCTTCGTCCTCTGCGCGCTCGAACCCCATGATCATCGGTCCGGAACTGATCCAGTACGCGGCCTGCCCCGGCATGCCCGCCGCGCCGGTGTCAAGGTCCGCCTGTGCTGCCGGTTCTGGTTCGCGCAGCATTTCGTGCACCAGAATTTCCGTATAGGGCGCTGCAACGAAACGCACCCCAAAATACACCAGACCGATGACCAGGGTAACCGGGGCCAGCCGCCCCACAATCCAGTAGATCGTCATACCCGAGCTGCGCATGGCGACAATCTCGTTATGCACGGCAAGATTTCCAAACGTAATCAGCGCGCCGATCAAAGTGGCGATTGGAACCACACTGGCGGCAATCGATGGCATGATCAGGGCGGCATAACTGCCCAGATCACCCAGACGGCCGTCCCTCGCAATCACCGCATTCCCGTTGTCAAGCAGGTCCAGCAGTTCGGCCAGCGCGCCCAGCGCCAGCAGCGCCACCCCAACGCTCAGCGCAAAAATTCGCGTCAGATACAAGGCAAATGTCATGCCGGATTTTTGCTTTCGGGACGTAATGCGCCCGCCAGCCCGCTGACAAGCCCCTCAATCCCGGCGAAAATGGAATCGAAGGGATTGCCGCCCGGCGAGGCGTCGGTGCGATGAAACGTCAGAATACAAAATCCGGCGAACAGCGCAAACGGCAGCCATATCGCCATGAGCGGAGAAAACATCCCGCGCTCTACCAGGCTTCCCCCCAGCTGTATCATATGATGATAAAGCACAAGGATCAGACCCCCCGCCGCAATACCCGTGGCGCGGCTCGCGCGCTGGCTGGCCATGCCCATGGCCATGGCCAGTAATGGCAACAGGGGCAGTGACGCCGCGCGCGCCAGACGGGTATGAAATTCAGCCGATAATCCGGCGTGCGCCGCGCCCGGGGGTGTTTCGTCCATAAGCCGCCATATTTCGTTGAGCGTCAACTCGCGCCCATCCTTGCCGCGGGCGCGGAACGGGGCCGCGTCAAAGGCAAAATCGCGGCCAAAGGTGACGCTGGTAAAACTAACCGTCAGGGTCTCGGCATTTTTCCTGATGGTGGTGCGCGCGCCTTCCCGCAGCACCAGTTGCAGCCGCGTATGGCTGCCGTCAACCAGCAGCGCGCCGCTTTGCGCCGTCGTCAGTATTTCCGTGCCGTCCCGCGCTTCGCGGATGAATATTCCGGCCAGGTGGCGCCCCGTCGCATCGACTTCGTCCGCATAAATCGTCAGCCCGTCACCCAGTTTGGCGAATACCCGTTCACTCAGCGTCGCATTCCAGGCCGTCGTCGTGACCACATGAATGATTTCGCGATACAGATAACGGCTATAGGGCTGAATATACCCAAACAGCGCGATACTGATAAAGGCAAACCCCACCCCGATCATGACCAGCGGGCGGACGATGCGATACAAGGAGAGCCCGGCGCCGCTTATGGTGACGAATTCATTGTTGGAATCGAATCTGGATATCACCACAAACAGGCTGATAAAAAATGTCGCAGGCAGCGCCAGCCCCAGATAATGCGGCAGCAGATTCATCGTCAGCTGGAACACCAGCTCCAGCGGGCCGCCATGACTGGTTAACAGTTCCAGCAGCCGCAAGGTGCGTTCCAGCAACAGGGCCGCCAGCGTAATCATCAGCGAAAACAACAATGGCCGGGAGGTTTCGCGCACAAGATAAAAAGTGATCAGGCCGGTTGCCGCACCCTTTCCGGTCACGCGGCGCGCCACTTCGCGCGCAATGTCTGCACAAGTTCCGCCTGCGCGTCCGGCGGAAACTGAACCGCCTGATCCAGGCGCGGCGGCCCGGGCCAGCCCGCATCCGGCAGGCTGTGCCCGCGATGTTCGCGTGCGCCTTCATAACGGGGAATGACATGAAAATGCACATCCGGGTCAACCATCATCAACATCAGATAATTGATTTTCTGATATTGCACCGCCCCCGCCAGCAACCGTTCGATATTCTTCAGCACCGGCTGCAGCGCCGCCATTGCCGGGGCGCTGACGTCTCCGAACGCCGTTACCGGCTCGCGGCAAACCAGCACCAGCGATCCAAAAGTCACCTGCTGGGGGCGCAACAGCACCAGCCATTCGGGGGTTTCGGCAATGCAGGTCCCCGGATACCCGAACTTGCTGGCGGTCGGTGAAACTGCTGGGGCGTCTGGCATGGCGATTCGTCCGGGCATTGTTGCGGGAGATCGAGTATAAGCCAAGCTTGACCTCCACTTCCACTAGACCATGTTCGGATCAGACGGAATCGCCTAAGGCGATCCCGTCTGATCCGTAAAACATGGTCTATCTAATAATTTAGAGCAATTTTTCCTTTTATGATTGAACCTGTTGGTTCAATCATAAAAGGAATTGCTCTATGGCTTGGCGAATGCCCCGAATCTCCCATTTATTCCTCTCCACCGGCCTGACATTCATACTTCTGGCCTCCATCGCCCTCGCGAAGCCGGCGCCTGACCGCGTCTGCACGGCCGCCGATCCGGTCCGGTTGCAGATAAATGTCGCCGGAATCCAGAGCGCCAGGGGAACCATCACCATTATGCTCTATGGCGACCGGGACGAGGACTTTCTCAAAAAAGGCAAGCGCCTCGCGCGCATCCGCGTTCCGGCCCGCAAGGACGCATTAACCGTCTGCATGCCGGTCCCCCATGCCGGAAGCTACGCCATATCGCTCTATCATGATGAAGACGCCAACAAAAAACTGACCAAAAACTTTCTGGGAGTCCCCACCGAAGGCTATGGCTTTTCCAGGGACGCGGCCGTCAGCTACCGCCTGCCGCAACTGGATGAAACGGTCTTCACCGCCCTGCCCGGCGACACGCCGGTGCGCATCACGATGCGGTATTAGGAATTCATTATAGAAGGCGGCTGGCCGATCCACATGCTTTTGGAATCTTCGTAATTTTCAATACTGCCAGGAGAAATAATTTCCGGCTTTCCGCCCCCTTGGCAAGGCATTAACATCCGGCCATGAATTTCTGGTTCTGGCTTTTTATTATTATAATTCCCGCCATCGTCTTCAGCGTAAAGCCAGAGGCGAACCTTTGGCTGCGCATTGGCAGGCTAGTGCTAGCGGGGGGCCTTGCCTATTTATTCTTAAATCTTTCCCTTCATTTAAAACTTGATCGCATGTGGGAGGCTTACAATTCCTGCCGATTCGAGCACAGCGGAAACGATGGTCCATATGAGATGAGTCTTGCTCTTAAGATGGATAAAATTTGCCCCCCCGCGCCCAATACTGGCGCTCCATTGGCATTTTATCTGGTTTTGGGATGGATTCCAGCGGCAGGATATTCAGGTCTTTGGGAATTACTCTGGCGGTTACGCCATCACGACTTCATTCGTACAAGCGGCAAATCCTTCAGAGGCAAATGGATTAGTAACGCCCTTATTATTTTTTCCGTTATTGCAGCCTATCCCACGTGGATATTTCTTGGCCCTCCGGCGTATTAGAGCGTTTTGTGATCTGATTGAAACAAGCTTGGCTTTCTCGGATGTTGTCGATCCCCACCCTGTCCCTCCCCCTTTCCAAGGTGAGGGAACCTCGCTGCGGATACCTCCTCCCCCGGAAAGGGGGAGGTTGGGAGGGGGTCCGATTCAATGTGAAAACAAAATGCTCTAGCAAAATCTTCCCTGTTTGATCATCGCGCACAACAACATCTCAGAGACTGAATATGACATGCTCCGCCGGAAAAGAGCGGGCTCAAACGTTACTGCATGCGATTACCAATCGTTTTCAGCGCCAGTTCAAGAAATGGCCGCACGCCCCGTGGCCCCCGGATGGCTATATCCCTATCTGTGCTATTATATATGTCGTTCAATTCGGCGTCGGTGGAATTCCCCCCAAGAAGCGTGGCGAGAAAATCCCGCAAAACGCCATATTCCTTTTTTTGAACAAATCCCAACGCCCCATTGATCAGGTCCTGCGGCTCGGGGCCATAATCATCGAATGCATCCTGATGAAGGCCCTGACAAAATTTGTAAAATACTTCCGGGATGTTCATCTGGATCACCGTCCAATTCTTGGGTGATAGTTTCTTGGAAATGCGTTGCGGATACGATAGCCGGATACCATATGGGTGTCGCGAACAATAAATACGCCAACCTGATAGGTCTTACGTATTCTGATAAGGTCTATGTCTGGCGGGTCCACATAGGCTTCCTTGCCCGTAGGAAAACCAAACCTGTGTATCAAAAACTCCCCGGCGGATTGGCCGCTTGCCACGCGCGCCACCGCGTCAGGATTCATAACAATCGTGCGTTTGATTAAATCCCGTGCATCTTCCTCGGACGCGAACGATCCGTTCCTGTCAATTCCTAAGCTGATAAAGTAGCTGCGATATTGTGATCGCTGGATACGCGCAATCAGCTCGGCTTCGCTCTTGCCAACGTGCCTGTTTATAATATGCTGGTTAAGATATCTGTCTTCGCCGGGGCGGTCATTATCCGCAACGGGGATAACTCCATTATCCCCGTCCGTCCATTGCCCGCCATCCGGATGGCCCGCAGGCACGCGCGGCTGGCTGGGATTGAAGGCGGTTTCAAAAGCCAGTTGCAGCCGCAGCATGGCAATATCCATGCGCAGCCCGGCATGCTCCCAGCGCAACCGCGACAGCGCCAGCTCTCTGTCTGAAATGCCCCTAGACATAAAACATATGCGCGCCGATCAGCGCCGTGGGTTTCATGCTTTTCGCCCATACCGGTTCAATGTCATGATGATGATAATGCGTCGCCCCGGCGGCCGGGTCTTTGATCAACCCGCCCCAAACCTGGCAGCCAATCGCGAAGGCGCGGCAATAGGCCGCATTCTCAAACCCGATCCGCATCAGTTTTGCCGCATTCGGATCGCCCGGGTTCCAGGCGGAAAATTGCCGCGGCGCCCGGCACGCCCCCGCCAGCGTGCCGTCGCCGAATAGCGGATGCGCCCGCTTCTGGCGGGCAACAAACACCTGCGCCGCCGCCACCCGGTTGCGCATTACCCAGGCCACCGCCGCCTGGCCTTCTTCGCTTTCACCGCGCGCCTCGCCCCAGATGCTGCGCGCGAGCGTCTCCATATCAAACAGGCTGGCGTTGTTTATGATATGTTCTTTCATGCTGAAGCCGCCAGGGTCAGATAATGAATGGCCACGCGGATCACGCCGCCGCTGAAATTACCCCCCGTTGCGCTGAACCGGATCGGCGTATTGGCGTAAAACGCTGTCGGCCCGGTGACGCCGATATTGCTGCCGCCGGCAGCTATTCCCAGTGTCCCGCCATATTTGGAAAGATCGCCGACAATACCGCAATTATAGGATGTTGCCCCGGTAATGGCCGTCTGTACACGCACGGTTACCCCAAACACGATGGCCCGGTCGGGGATCTGAATTGCCGTGTCCGATGTGGCGGCCAGCGCCAGTGTGTGGCTTTCCTCCAGTATCCGGAACAGGGTGCGCGCCCCCAGCGGGGCTTTCGCCACATCGCTTTCGCGCGCCTTCAGGGTGTGCGTCCATGCGCCGCCGTCATAAAACACCGGCGCCGCTTCATCCGCGACCCACGCCTGCCAGCCATTGCGCGGTGTACGGAATATCCACGCCCCCGCCTGCCAGGCGGCAATCTTGCCTGCCTGCCCGGCCCATGCGCCGGTTGGGCTGCCCGCCACCAGATAACGATCCCCTTCAACGGGGCTAGCCGGCGGCGCGGCCAGATCGCGGTCCAGAACGCTAAGCTGCACCAGCGTATCCAGTCCGCTCAGCGCCTCGTTCACCGTCACATGCTTTTGCGATTGCGCCGCCTCCAGATAGGCCAGCGCCAGATTTGCCGAATTAGCCATTGAGTATTTCCTCCTTTGCCATGCCGCGCCCGAAACTCACCGAAACCTGATAGACCGCCACCTGAAGGGGCAATGCCGGGGCCGCGCCAAAATCCGCCGTTTGCTGCGCTGCGGTGTACACCAATGCCGGGCCCGCAGCCGTCAGGGTGCGCTTGACCACCGCCCCGCTCATAATATCCACCTCATAGCGCTCGCTCTCTTCCGCCAACGGCACTTCTGTCTGTTCCCAGCTATCCCCGCCAACGCGGGTGCGCCGTGCCCAGCTGATGGTCAGATCATTATTCGAAAGATTGCGCGCCACCCGGACCTGCGCCACACTTAGCGGACGAAGGCCGACGCCGCGCCCCGTCACCATCAGGCTCTGATAGGTAAAATCTTCAAGCGTCCGGGATGCCGGGCCATAGCGCCAGTTCAACGCCAGCCCGCGCTGCTCGGCGCTCAGGCCGGTTTCCTGCACCGCGCCATTCAGCAATACAAACCGCGCTCCGCCGGCAACCGGATTGCCCATCGCCCGTTCGGTTCCCGCCTGGCCGCGCAGCAGACGCGAGAGCTTGTATTTATTGGGCGCCACCAGTTCCGCATTGGCGAACTGAAACACTTCCCACGCGCCGCTGGCGTTGCGCATCGCGGCCACATTGGCGCCGCCCAGCACCGCCAGGTCATCGCGGGATTCCAGCACGCCGCCGAACAGCGTAACCCAAACCGCATTGCCCATATCCCAGCGTCCGGCTGGCCCTGCAAAAAAATCCGTGTCGCTGTCCCCCATGACCGCCGGGGTCTCGATCCTGCAATCCAGAACATAACCGCTGACGGCCGGGCTTTTGTAGAGCAGGATGGCCCCCGGCCACGGGCTGGCGTACGCCGCCGCCCGTAACACATGCCCGGCCTCCGCCCCGTTCAATAAAGGCAGATCAAGAAAATCCACGATCGGCCGCCCCACACTGTTTACCGGCGGCAGGGCCGGCGCCCGCTCGGGCCCTGCCAGAAACCGGACAAGCCCTGCATCCACCTGTATGGCTTCCACTGTGCGCAAGCCAGCCTCGCCCACACGTTCAATACGCATGAAATGGCTGCTTTCAGGCCCGGAAAATTCAATCACATCCCCCGGCTCCAGCGCCATTGAAGACGGCGGCAGCGCAAATCTGGCCCGTTCACGCCCGGTCCAGGTTTCCTGCAACAGACTGTCGGCAATTTTCTGGCCCTGCGCCTGGCTCATGACAATGGGTAAATTCAATGCCGAAACCCGCGCGCTTGTGCCCGTCAGCTTGCGGGAATCCACGCTGCCCTGCCGATAATCGGCGGACCCGTCAATATATTGCAGCTTCATGGCCAGTGGCAGTTCGGTTTCCTGGGCGCGGGTTAACTGATAATCCGGCTGCCCCTCGCCCCCTGACGCGACAAGGTTCGTATGCGACACGCTGGCCACAGGTGTCCGGCTCCGATGCAGCAGACGGATGATTCCGGAACTTTCCATGGCGTCAAAAAAATAGGCCTGCATCAGGGGCTGCAACGCCTCGCGCGCTGACATAATCCGGTCAATGACAAAACCATCCACAACGCCGGTTAATCCGGTGGCGTCGAACTGGGTGAAGCCATTTTCAAATAAAATTGCCTCCGCCAGTTCCCGCAATCCGCTTGCGCCCAGCCGCCCGGTAATCCAGTGCCCCAGCCGCCAGTTGCCCGCATCGGTCCACAGATCGGTCCGCGACGGGAAATCAGGCCAGGGCCGGGCGTCCCAGGTCCAGACATAAATATTGTCCGGATCAACCATCCGGCCGCCATAAACGGTGCTGACCGGATTATTGGCCGCCACAAAGGCCGGGTTGGCGGGGTCCCAGAATTGATGAATGGCCTGTAAAAACCGGCGCTGAATAAAGTCATCCGGCGTTCTGCGCGAATAATGCGGCGCGAAACTTTCCGATGATTTCGGGTCGATGAATTTATTGGGTTCGTTGGTCCCCTTGTCTACCGCCGGACAGCCGGTCTCGGTAAACCAGATCGGCTTGCTTTCGGGTGTCCACGCGGTCGGCGTTCCACTTTGCACACCGCCTGGCCGGTTGAAATGTTGCAGGCCCCACCAGTTCCACAAATCCTTGTAGCGGTACACCCAGGGCTTTGCATAGGCGCCGTCGCTGATCGGCGTGCGGATTTGAGCATCGCGATTTGCAGGCGATGCGTAATACCAGTCATACCCTTCGCCGCCGCGAATATTGCCCCGCAGATAGGCCAGATCATAAATTGAACTGGCTATCTGCGCGTCCAGATGCCCATCGCCTTCACGCCAATCGCTTAACGGCATGTAGACATCGACGCCAACAAAATCCACATTGGCGTCAGCCCATAGGGGATCAAGATGGAAATACACATCGCCGCTGCCATCGGCGGGCTGATGGCCGAAATATTCGGACCAATCCGCCGCATAGGAAATTTTCGCCGCAGGAAGCAACCCTTTCACCGCGCCTGCCAGACTTTTCAGATGGGCAACGGCGGGATAGGTGCTGACGCTGTCTCGAACCGTGGTAATCCCGATCAACTCGGAACCGATAACAAAGGCGTCAACGCCGCCCGCCGCCGCGCACAGATGGGCGTAATGCAACACCATCCGCCGCAACCCGTTATCGCCCGCGCCGCTATAGCTTACCGTGGTTCCGGAGACCGAAAAATCCCCGGCGTTCGCGCTTCCGAAAAACGCGGCGATCTGGGACGCCGCCGCCGATGTCTTGTCCGGTGTTCCAGTAACTCCCGGCGCCGGATGACAGGTAATTCTTCCACGCCAGGGATAAACGGGCTGCCCCGCACTTCCCGTATAGGGGTCCGTTAATGTGTTCCCGGCGCCGATGTCCATCATGACAAACGGATAAAACAATATCCTGAACCCGCGCGCCTTCAGATCGGCAATCGCGCGCACCACACCGGCGTCCGACGGCGTTCCCCCATAGGCGGGCGTGTCATTGATCTGGCTGACCACATGGGCGGAACCGCGCCCCACCCCATCGACCTGCCAGGCGTCGGGCAGCGTAACCTTATCGGCATTCTCGACGCCGGGAAATATCTGACAGCTTCCGGCGCGCAGATCCGTGCCAAACCACGACACCACCAGCGCCACGGTCTGGCAATTGGCGCAGGTTGCCTGCAACTGATCCAGCGCCAGATCCCAGTCGCTCGATCCGCCCGAATTATTCTGGTTTTCCGGCGCAGTCCTGCCCTTGCCCAGATCCCTGATCTGAATCTGCGGATCATACCCAAACTCCGTCGATCCCGGAATCAGGTCAACCCCGCGAATAAGACTTTCAACATCGCTCAGCGCCCGGAATACTTCAAACGACAACTGCGGCACCCGATTGCCAAACTGTTCAATGGCCAGATCCTCGAACATTACATAGGCCAGATCGCGGTACGCGGGCGCGTTTCCCGCCCCCTCAATTGCCTCCATTAACGGGTCCGGCATTTGATCCGCCGTGCCGCGGTACACACGCAGATTTACATCGCTTAAATTCAACGGCCGTCCGTCCGCCCACACCCGGCCGATGCGGGTTATTTCGCCTTCGCACAGGGCCACCGCAAAACGCGCAAAATAGGTGTACCGGGTGGTGCTTGTTGTGCTTGCGCCCGTGACCGCGCCCAGTCCCTTGCCGCTTCGCCCCCCTGCGGACTGACTGCTGGTGCTGGCCACTTCCCTGAATTTTGCCGCCCAGATGACCTGACCGGAAATCCGCGCGCGGCCATAAACCCGTGGGATGGGCGCACCCTCCGTCGATGTCAGAATGCGCAATTCATCCAGTCTTGGCCCTTCAAGCTGCCGGCCGCCGGCGCCGCCAAACAGCCGCTGATCAACAAGATTGCCCGCAACCGCCGCGCCAAGTCCAAGCGCTGCCGTCGCAAAAAATCCAAACCCCGCGCTGCCGGAAATAGCAGTGGCGGCGGATGTCAAAACCAGTGTCGCCATGAAATCTATATCTCCAGTGCTGGAAAACGGAACGCATACGCCCTGCGCCGCGCCCAGGGGCCAAGCGCCTCTTCGCGCACCGCGTGTCCAGAACAGGCATGAATAATCTGTCCGGGTGCGGATAAAATTCCCGCGTGCCGGGCCGGCCCGCTTCTGATTATCCGGAACATCAGAACGTCGCCCGGCGCTGCATCTGCAACGCCGGTCTCAAGCAGATGCCGCCGGGCGGCGTCGCGCATCAGCTCCCCGGTGTCTGCCTCTGCCCAGTCCATGGCATAGGGCGGGGCCTGTTCCGGCTCCGCGCCATACAGATCGCGCCACACCCCGCGTATCAGGCCAAGACAGTCAGCACCCGCGCCCCGGCAACTGGCCTGATGCTGATAGGGCGTTCCCACCCAGGCGCGCGCCGCCTCAATAATCCGTTTCCTGATCATTATAACTGCATGCCGTCATTGCTGTCGCCAGGCCGTGGATAGGACTGAATCCAGTCATTTCCGGGCATCAGGTGAAAGCCGCGAAAATTCACCGCATTGCTGAATTTGCTCCTGCAGGTCGCAAACTGCTTGTCGCACCCCGCCGTAATGGTGAATGTATCGCCTGCCGCGATGAGGTGCGGCATCCCCAGCCACAATGCAACGGCCACAACCCCATCCGCCAGCACATGCTCCTTGACCTCCATCGCCAGCCCTGCGTTGGCGCCATTTGTCCAGCGGATTTTGCCGCGTGAAAACCATTCGCTGGTGAAACCGGACAAACCGTTGGCTATGAACGCCCGCCGGTTATCCGCCAGAACCGGCACGCTCTGAACGCTGCCCGTCCCCTTGAACGCCGCCGCCGTCAGATCAACCGCGCATCGGCTGCTGCCGACATCTGTGTCACAGCCATACTGGTACAACCGTCCCAGGGGCTGATTGAGATGATGCGCCAACCCCCGCATTTCCGCGCGAAACCCAACGGCGCCGCGCGTAACTTCACCAAGATTGCCGCTGGCCAGAATAACCCGCTGGCTGACATTCTGCCAGTTGACGCGCAGAATCTGAATTTGCGCGTTATCAAACATTCCCGCCGCCAGATCGGCTTCATTCAGCGTGGCGGCACTCAACGCCCCGATCGCCTCAAGATCATCGACATTCAGACCAAGCGAGATTTCTATCGCACTGGCCTCAAATCCGCTTAGCGCGGAATAGGTCACGCCATCAAAATTCAGATCGCGGTCATGACTGGTAAAACCGGAAACCGCACCGGTAACAAGGCTCAGCTTCCAGCAATAACACAGGCTCGCCGCCCCGCTATCCAGATGGGCCTGCATGCCTGCGGGCAGTATCCTCATCGCCGCACCTCCACCAATGGAATATTTAGAATTTGCCCGGCGCTGAAGGCCGCCTGATTGATTTCCAGAAAGTCCGCATCAAAGCGCACCGGCACATCAAACGCGTATCCGGCGCTGATGCTGACGCCACTGCCCGGGGCCGTTGAGAAAGTCACTATCCCGGTGGCATTATCCACCGTAAACAGACCAGCACTTTGCTCCACGCTGTTCAATCCCATGCGCACACTCCCCGCCACGGGCTTGGCGATCGTGCGCGGATAGGATTGGCTGCCGCTGCTATAATTTTTATACAGTTGAAAACTGGCGGCGGAACCCGTGCCCGTCGCGATGGTCTGGTCTGTGTGTGCAATCGCGCCGCCCGGCGGGGACGATTGGTAATCACTGAAATCCTTGAACCGAAACCCGTGCAGGCGTCCGGCGCGCGCCTCAAAAAATGCGATCACCAGATGAATGTCTGCAAGGGATCGCACCCCATAACCCGCATTATAGCGCCGTCTTGAATCCGCCCACGGACTGTTTCTCTCCTCAAAACCGCTGGCCAGCGTTACAATCTCCGTGCGCCGTTCCGGCCCGCCGCTCGCCCCAAGGCTGATGCCCGTGGGAAACCGTATTTCATGAAACGCCATTACCCGGCTCCCTGTTAAAGATTTCGCCCGCCGCGTTGCCCCACCCGTTGCAGCATGGCGGCAATCTGCGCTTCTGAACGGCGAAGCCCTTCGGCGTCGGGCGTTGTCACATTGAAATTGATGGTGATCGCGCGGCCTGCGCCGCCATCTCCTCCGCGCACCCCCAGCCGCCCATCTGGCCCGCGCGTCAGCGGCAGAATGGCTTCCGGTCCGGCCTCTCCCATCAATCCGGTAGCGCCTCCGCCCATCGGAAATACGGCGGGGCTGCTGACAATACCCCCGCGCGCCAGGGGGATAACCCGCCCGTTGGAAAATGCATTGCCATTGCCGTTGCGCAGCACATTGCCAAGCAGTCCGCTCAGCCCCGCCGTCACCACGCCTGAAAATGAATTGGCGGCGGCGCGCACTGTGCGCTGGCTCAGGGACAGGATCACCGATCTGAAACTTTCCGACAGGTCCTTGCCGCGCAGCGCCGCACCCGTAAAGGCCCGCGCCAGGGTTTCTCCGGTGTCGCGTCCCGCACTGGCAAGCGCGCGTAAATCCTGGCTGTATTCCCGCGTACGCATGCGCAGTTCGCTTAATTTCTGCAACTGCTGATCAGAGTGCGGCAAAATACTTCCAGCGCTCTCACTTGTTTCATCCATCGGCGGCATCCTCAACTCCCTGATCTGGATATTGCGCACACAGCGCGTCAAATTCCTGGCGGCCCGGACTTGCCCGTCCCGCCGCCTCCATTCCATCCCCGGCATGGCCATCAAGGGCCGCCTGCAACTCCTGCGGGCTCATGCGCCAGAATGTGTCCGGCGTCAGATGCAGCGGCCCGAAAGCCAGCCGCATCAGACGCCGCCAGGGAAAGGGGCGGTACACTCTCCGTCATTCTCTTTTGGCGCAGTATCCGCCTGTCCGTCCGATCCAAACGCGGCCTGCAACAGATCAATAACGAGTGCCAGATATCCCGGCACGCCGCCCTCCACCTGCATATTGGCCACCTGGTCATCCTGAATATCGTTGCCCCCGCCGCGCAGTCCGCAGCCGATAACGCAGATCGCCTCCCGCGCCGTGATGCGGCCCGTTTCAAAACGTTGCGCCAACGCCAGAATATCCTTACCGCCCAGACGCTCTTCCAGTTCCGCCAGCGCGCCAAGGGTCAGGCACAAGGTGTGCGCCCTGCCGTCCAGCATGGCGGATATTTCGCCGCGATGAAGATTGGTCATGTTCATATCACCGTGAAGGCAAGCTGCCCGGCGCTTTCCAGCGCGACGGAATAGGTAACCTCGCCGTCATATTCACCGGCATATTCCATCGCACTGATCTGGAACGCGCCCTGAATGACGCCAAAGCTGGGCACAATCAGCTGCCAGTTCCGCAATGTCCCATTGAAGAAAAATCCGCGCACGGTTTCATCCGCCGCGTCGTCGCGGAACACGCCTGTGCCGCTGATGGATGCGGATTTTATGCCCGCCCCCTCCAGAATTTCACGCCAGCCATTGACGCTGTCCGCATTGGTAATATCTACCGGTCTTGCGTTCAGCGACAGGCTGCGGGTGCGCAACCCCGCCACCGTTACAAAAACACCAGCCCCCGTGCTATCCACTTTCAACAGCAGATCGCGTCCCTTTTGTGCGGCCATGAGGGCCTCCTTTTAATGAGAGTGAAAAATCAGAGCGGATGGGTCACGGCGCGAAACCGCACCAGCCCATGACGCGACACGCCATCGGGATCCGGAAATTCATCGGCAAACACAAACCGCAAATCGACCAGCTGATGCCCGCTCAGGCTCAGCGCCACGCCATCAAGCGCCGCCATGATCGACGACATGATCTGTTTCATTTCCTTGCGGCCCTGATAGCGCGACCAGATATGAATGCTCAGCGCATGCTGCTCGCCGCTCAAATCGCCCGCACCCCAGGCCGATACCGCCGCATCCCCCACCACGACATAGGGGAACGGCGCATTCTGGGGTACGTGATCATAAACCGGCTCCGCCAACAGGGTATCAAGCCGGGCAAAGATCACCTGTTGCAGCTCCCAACCTGCCGCTGTCATGGGCGTACCTCGCTGATTAAGTTATTGAAATAGGGCGTTTTGTGATCTGATTGAAACAAGCCTGGCTTTCTCGCATGTTGCCGATCCCCTCTCGCCGCGCTAGCGCTGGCGCAGCGGGCCCTGTCCCTCCCCTTTGCAAGGGGAGGGAACCTCGACGCGAACACCGCCTCCCCCGGAAAGGGGGAGGTTGGGTGGGGGTCCGATTCAATGTGAAAACAAAATGCTCTAGGCTCGAAGGCTGCCTTACCCGGCAACGCCTTCTTCGCAGCGGCATTCGAGCCACTGGCTGCGCTCATTCACGTTTTTCACGCTTCGGATATTCAGAATGCGCTGCTGCAACGCCAGCCGGTCGGCCGGCGTAATATCGCCGCGATAACGCATACGGATCAGGTAAGTCTGTGTGGCCTGCATTTGCATGGCATGAACGGTTTCGCTGCCCGGCAACGGCGTTATCCTTGCCCACAGCTCAGCAATATCGATCCAGCTCAACGCGGCGCCGCCCCCCGCATCCGCTGTTTCCAGACGGCGTTGCAGGATGATTTTCCGGCGCATTCCCCCAATCATCTTACAACCTCATCATTCTGTAGGGCGCCAGCAGATTATGCACGCCGAGCGGTAAAACCTGCGCCCTGCTGTCTGCGCTCTGCAACACTTCGCGGTTTTCAAAATAATGCGCCGTCAGCATCAGCACCGCCTGGCGCAAGGGCGCAGGGACGTCTCCCTGTCCAACCCCATAGCCGCAGGTAAAATCAATCTGGAGCCCGTTGGCCGCCCTTTGCGGTTGCGGGGCCGAGGCAGTATTTCGCAACACCAGCCTGCCGGGCGTACTTGCGGTATCGGCAAAATAATTGTCCGGTGACCACGCCACCCCCTGATCGGCATCATTGAACAGCGTCACTGAAACGACAGCCTGCAATGGCGCTTTGGGAATTTCAATGAACCGCGCGGCTCCCGCACGTACTGCGCCCTGACGCACCCCGTCCCACCAGGCGTCCCCGCCAGCGTACGTCCAGCTATCCATCATCCAGCGCCAGCCCTGACTGATCAGCGCCCTGCCGGTCCAGCTCTCCACCATCTGCCGGGCGGTGCGGATATGCCCAAGCATCAGGGCCAGCTCATCCTCGCTATCGATGCGCAGATGCGCCAGCGCTTCGGCCTCGCTTACCGGCTCAATCGCGGGCGCGCTCAGCAAACTCAACCGTTCACGGATCATTATCGTTGCTCCACTCTGACGGTGATGGAACGCTCGTCCGTGCGCCCCTGGGATGTCGTGATGCGGTTTGACATCTGGTAAATCTGCCCCGCAACGCCGCCGGTGACGGTGACGGTGGCGACGCTGGCCGTATTACCGGCGGCGCTCTGGGTCATATCGCCGGGGAAGATGGTCCAGATACTGCTCGAAAGGGTTTCACCGCCCTGCAAATACCCCCCACCCCAGTCGATCGAATAATCCAGTACGGCGCCCGGGTCCTTGACATAAAATTGCATGAATTATCCTTTAGGTTGGGTCGGCGATTTCAACATCGAATGCGTTAACCGTCATGGTGTTGCCAGCCGTCACCGCCTGCGAGGCCGAAAGGCTTGTCACCGCCAGCAGAACGCTTGCCGTATCATCCACCAGCGCCACATGATCGGCGGTTCCGCTGACATCCACCGTTATGCCGGTCTGCTGATTGACCGTCAGCTTGCGTCCCGAAACGTCGCCGTTTGCCGGGCCTGCAAAATTCGCCGATGTAATGGCGCGCTGGCCGCACCTTTTCCCTGTGGGCGAATTGGCATTTGCCTCTGCATAGGTCGCAGGCGCGCCAATGCACACCACCAGTTTGTCCGCCGTGGTTTTGATCTGACCCAACGCCGCATCGAGCACGGCGTCATCCACTGTCTTTGTCATCGTTTACTCCGTGATTGTTTTGATTCTGTTTAATGCCGCAACCGATACGGAACGCCCGTCAACGGCTGGCTTGTTTCTGCGTGAATTACCGGCAATCACTGAAATTCTGAACCCCGGTGCGCCTGGTGCGCCTGCCCCCGGCGATGCGGAATCGAATCCAGACGCCATATGCATGTCCAGCGCCGGTAATAAATGCGCCTGGAAAAGCCCCGGGGTCTCAAAACCTTCGGCCAGAAATCCATCCATCGGGATCAGATTATGCGCCTGCGACATTGCGGACGGATCGAATGACAAACTATTCAATGTATCGGCAGGGGCAAGCACTGCATCGCCGCCCGGCGGCGTCCATACGCCGCGCCACTCAGCCATGGGCCGGAACATGCAGAACGGGTCAATGGCCAGCATCCGCATCTCGGCATTGCTCAACGCCCGGTTCCAGGCGGCCGCAAAAACGATCGTGCAGGCGGTGTCAATGCGGAAAGTTGTCGTCTCGGGCCGCTGGCCTATGGCGAAACCCAGCGTTCCCGTTTTTATATCCTGAATCGTTCCGGACGCCGTGGCGCGCAGAACACCGTCAACAAAACCTTCCACATTGGCGCCTGCCCTGCGCCCGCCGAACAGATGATATTTGCCGTCAATGGCCCCGGAAACCACCGCATTGGTGTTACTGTTTACGTTACGCGTGTTGAAGGAAAACATTCCCGAGGTGGCCGTGGCCACTGACCCCGCCGCATTGTTAAACCCCAGCCACAGATTGGTGTTGTCCGCCACGTTGCCCTGAGCCAGCCCCCAGCTGATCCTGGATTCCGCAATCGGATTGGCCAGAATAATCATGGTCAGATCACCGGCGCCGGCCTCATCCGATGTTGAAATAAACTCGATATTGTCCTGAGAGAGAAGATTGGACGCTCCCGAAATACCTGCGCCCGGCCCATAGGGCGTACCGCGCCATTGCAGGGTTGATCCCGCTGTCAGATTTGCCCCGGCAAGCGGCTGCCCCATGCTGTTCAGAAGCGCGCCATTACCCGCATTTCCCCATAGCGGCGCAAGGAATGCCAGCCCCTGCCACAGTCTGCGGGAACCGGGCGCAACAAGTGCAGGCGCAATATTCCAGCGTGGCGGTTTTTGTCGCATGGGGTGCGCGATCCGTCAGCGTTCAATGGCGGGCGTAAACGGCGCCAGGGTTTTTATCGCATTAATCAGCTCCCGGATGGTTTCACCCCTCTGGACGCTCAGGGCTTCATTCATTTCGGCCTGGGTCATCTGCCCGGCAAAAGCCTTGGCGCCCTCGGCCTCGTACAGGAACTCAATGCCGTCCGGGGTTTTCCCGGAAAGTTTGACACGCTCGTTTTCCTTTCCCCCGCACAGTTTCGCATCGATCTGTCCGGTCTGCGCGTCATAGGCAAGCGACGCCTGATTTATTCCCGCACAGGACGGCGGGCTGGCGCGATACACCGTGCCGCAGGCTGCAAGTGAAACGGCGCCCCCCGCCGCAAAGGCCAATGCCAAAGCAGAATATTTCATATTCATTTCCTTTCCAGCTTCTGTGAAGGGTTACGCGCTCACGCCATCCAGCATGTAGGCCCCGCCCATGGTGTAGGTGTTTGTGGCGCCCGTGCTCAGCCCGCCGATACGGAACTTGCGCACCCCCATCACCGTGAATGCGAAATATTCCGCATTGATGGTCGCGGGCTTGATGGTGAACTGCATGAATGCGAACACGTCCCAGGTTTCGCTGGACGCATCCAGCGTTGTGTAAACCGACACCTGCAAACTGTCGGTGACAGCACTTGCGTGCTCGTTGTCAATCTTCAGCTGGACATGACATAATTCGCGCGGGTTCAGCGTCACTGAGGCCAGAAATTCCTCTGCCGTATTGTTGATCGCCGTCTGATCGGTAAAGTTCTGTTTCGAGCCCCAGGCCATTTCAAACTCCTCATCAGCGGGACAAAAAAAAGGGTGAAATTTTCATTTCGCCCCAACTTTTTTAACTGGCGAACTTACGAAACGCCGAATTTCAGCAATTTGATCGCCTCGAAATTCTGCACGCCGCCGCCCACGCGCTTGGTGGTGTAAAACAGCACATAGGGTTTGGCCGTGTACGGATCACGCAGCACACGGATGCCCAGCCGGTCCACCACCAGATAGCCGCGCCTGAAATCGCCAAAGGCGATGCTGAAACTGTTGGCGGCCAGGCTTGGCATGTCTTCTGATTCCGTCACGGGATACCCAAGCAGCGTCGAGGGCTGCCCCGCCAGCAGGGACGGCTGCCACAGATACAACCCGTTGGCGTCCTTGAATTTGCGGATATCCGCCTGCACATTGCGGTTCAGCACCCAGTTGGCGTTCGAGCGGTACCCCTGTTTCAGGGTGTAGATCAGATTGACCAGGGCATCGCTGGGATTGCTGGCCGCGAACGCCGCCGAAACCCCGGTCGCCAGATAGCCCATATTGCCCCACGTCCACGATGCGTTGGCCACATTGGTGTAGGCCAGAAAGCCCTTGGGCTTGTTCACCCCGTCACCGCTGACAAACGCCAGGCTTTCCTGTTCGGCGAAAATGATCTGCACTTCATCCGCCAGCCAGGCTTCCGTATCCACGGCGGCGTCATCCAGAATGGTCTGGGTCGCCGACGGCATGGCGTAGATCTCCATCGCCGGGAAACTCAGCTCCACCAGGGTGGGCGTTGTGGTCTGCGGACGCGCCGCCGTTTCACCCACCCAGCCGGTGCTGGCGCTGACCGTGGCGAACGGCTTTTTGTAGACATTGCCGCTGATTTTCTGCACCCCGGCAATGGACCGGATGGGCGACGCCACCGACAGCAGCCGCTCAATCTGGCGCTCGGTTTCGGCCGGCACCAGATAGCCGCCGTCGGCGCTTACGCCAACAGACAGCGCCTTGCTTTCCAGCTCATGCAGGCCGTGCTCGACGCCTTTGCGCATGTACAGATCAAAGCCCGCTTTGTGCTCGCGCCCATACATGCCGTGCTGCGCGCCCTCGGATGAAAAATCCGGACGCGCATGGGCCAGCGCCATTTCATCCATGCGCTGTTTGTGCTCATCCAGCGCCCGGTCATGGCGGTCGAGTTTTTCGCGGGTCAGCACGTCTGCGCCAAGCCGCGTATCCAGCTCCCGCAACCTTTGATCATTGGTGCTTTTATACGCCTCAAAGGTGCGCTGGAAACTGCCGAACTCGGCTTTCACTTCACGGGCGACGGGTATCTCATGGCTGTTCTGGTTCATATTTTCCTCATGGTTGCGTTGCAGAAATGCAGCATCCGCTGTGCGGATAAAGCTGCGCGATTAGTAAAAATGCAGGGCAGGGTCTGTTGAAATTGAAGCGCAAGCCTAAATATCAGCTGACATTGCTCTGGCCGCCTGCCGGATGGCGAAGGCAAGTTCACGTAAGTCCTGATCCGAATCCTGCGGGAAACTTTCCAAATCGCGCAGGCTATCCGCTTGTTTGACGCCAGCCACCCGCGCCGCGTCATTCATGGGAAAGGTCACGATCGAGATTTCCCACAAATCTATTTCAAGCAGTGTCCGCACGCCGGTTCGCTCATCCATCCGCGCCCGCACGGTTCTGAAGCCGATGGACAATCCATCAATCGCGCCTGCGCGCAACAGCGACAGCACCTCGCGGCCCCGCGCCACATCGCCCAACAGACGCCCGCGCACCAACAGGCCGCGCGCATCTTCTGCGATATGCTCCCACACCCCTATCGGCTCATTCGCATCATGCTGCCACAGCATGCGCACCTGATCCGCCGGCCGCGCCGCCAGCGAGTTTTTGAACGCCCCCGGCGCAACAACATCGCCGCCAGAATCCGCATTGCCAAAAACACTGGCGTAGCCTTCGATAACGCCATCCTCACCAACGGCGCGCACCTCCGCCCCGGCCAGCTTGACCTCCAGTTGATCCTCTACGTGCATGATAACTCCCGGCATAAAAAAAGCGCCCCGGCTGGAGCGCTGTAAATTTTCTTCCCATTCCCTCATTGGGAAAGGGGATGCTTATTCCGCTTGGCTATATGGCCACCACGATGTTCACTACTTCACTTCCTTTGCCGTACTTTTTTTGCAGGCACTTTCTTTGCCTCGACCGGCGTTTCACCGGACTTGTTCCCCCGCGTAACCAGTATGGAAACGATACTGGCGGCGCCAGCCCCAACCAGCGACATACCCACAGCTGTCGCACCTATGTAAGCGCAATACGCCGCTCCTGCTATAAAGCCAAAGCTGACTAAGACGCCACTTAGCTGCCCAAAAACTTCACCGAAGGCGCTCCACCTTAAGACCCTGCTCTCAAGGCCTTGCCTGTGAACCTGCTCTTTTTCCGCCATACTAATGATGCGATTTGCAGAGCCAGAAAGAATTTCTTCATATCCCGCCAGGTGTGCGGGAGGTGGGATTGGTCCCTGGAACGACTCATACCGTTCCACAGTACGCGTAACAGTCATAACAATCTTATTCTTTGTGTCTTTATTGAGAGACGTTCCCCTAAGTAGAGGCTCAAGTTCTTCTTCGAGCGCCTCTTTTAGGCCATCCTCATCCGCGTGCTCATTTACTGAGACGGATCGTCCATCGGCGACGGTAGGGTCGCTCATTTCTTGAATGTATGATCTTCAATTGCTGACCAAAGATCCCCGCCAACCTTCGCCCAATCTCCGGCCAGACCTTTACCCTTATAGGCTCGGGCGGATACCGGGGGCATTATTACGTTGGCTTGTGCGCTCATCCCCTTCAAGAAACCCCTCTTCAGGCCAGACGTAATTGCGTCAACAACAATACGCCCATCCGAAGCGGTTCTTTTCGCAGTCTCGCGTTCAGACCGTCTAATACCGTCCTTTGTCAGTGTTTTCATAAAGATTCTCATATAATGCAATGGGCGATATCGCTAGTTCACTTAATGAATATATACCCATAAAGCCTACACTGCAAGACTCGGTTGCTTTTTTACGTCCCAATTTCTATCTAATTGTCAAGTATTTTTTTAAGAAGCTGTAAATTTCGTGGGTCATTTGCTTTAAATTGTAGTGTTTCCTAACAAATTGTGGCGGCTCCTCCACCTTTTACAATTCATTTTTCACCACGGGTTTCAGGTATATAATTTCCAACTGTAAGACTTTACGTCATAAAGTTTCTTTAATTGATTATTTCGAGACACCCTATCCCCCCTGCATCCGCTCCAGTGTCGCTTCGATGCGTGCCAGCGCCTCCAGCGTATGACGCAGCTTTTCCTCCTGGCGCACCAGCCGCTCCGACATTTCGGTCTGGAGGGTGGATGCGCTTTCCAGCCGCCGCACCCGCTCGCCCATGCCGCCCGCCCATATCAGCGCCGTGCCGATCTGCACGCCCAGCAGCACAAACAGCATGACCGGAATTTTGCGGTCGATCCCCCAGCCGGGTTTTTCCGCCCCGTCAATGGCGCTCATCCGTAAACCTCCCATTCGTTTATGTTTTGTTCTTTAAATCAGCAAGCCGGTCACCCTCTGCGACCGGCGCATATCCCGTAGCGGCGCGCTTTTCATTGATCGTCAGAAAATCCGCCGCGCGCACCCGCTCCCATAATGAATCCCGGTCCGCCGCCAGCGCCTCCACCTGATCCGCGTCATACCAGAGCCGCAGCCCCGGCCCAAAGCGCGGCCCCAGCCACTGGGTCATCGCTGCGCACGCCTTGCCCGCCAGCGGCAAAATGGTCTGCCGGTGAAACGCAAGATTGGCTTCCCGGTAATTGGCGTAGGTATTGTCGCCCTGTATGCCCAGCAGCATCGGCGGCACCCCGAACGCCAGCGCGATCTCGCGCGCCGCCACATGTTTGGACTGAATGAAATCCATATCCTTCGGATTGAACGACATTTCCTTCCAGTCCAGCCCGCCTTCCAGCAGCAGCGGGCGTCCTGCATTGGCCGGTCCCTGATAATTGTCCGACAATTCCTGCTTGAGACGCGACAGCTGATCCTGGCTTAAATTTGCACTGCCATCCGCGCCATGATAAATCAGCGCGCCCGAGGGCCGCGCGCCATTATCCAGCAGCGCCTTGTTCCATCCCGCCGCGGCGTTATGAAGATCAATGCCCAGCGCCGCCGCCTCGATGGGCGAGAATCCGTAATGATCGTTACTCGGGTGAAACAGACGCATATGCAGAATGGGCGCGCGCCCGCGCGCGGCGTCCATCTCGAAGCGCACACTTTTACCGCCTGTGGAATATTCATAGGCGGCCGGCCATCCACGCGCGCCCGGTATCACTTTCATCCGGTCCGGACGCAGCACATATAATTCGCGCACCGCCCCGCGCAGATCGGCGGCCTCAATATAGGCGTTGCCTGCAATCTGCAAAAACCCGAACCAGGCTTCTTTCATCTCGATGCCGCTCTGCAACGGGTTTGGCCGCGCCAGCAGGCTCAACAGCGGATGCGTGTCCAGCTCCCGCTCGCGCCCGCCCGTGTTTTCATACAATATCCACGGCACGGCGGCGGCGGTTTCACTGATCATCCGTACACAACGATAAGCGATGGCGTTGCGCGCAAAACCCTCCTGCGCCAGATCGCCATAGTGGCGCGGCGTCCATACCGGCGTCCCCTGGCCATGAAGGGCGATCAGGGAACCGGCGGCGCTTTGCTTGGCCGCCATTGGCGGGCGAAAACCAAACCGGCGCAGAATGCTGAATGTGTCTCTCACGCTCGCTCCTTTCTATCCATCATAGCCGCAGCACGCGCGGCTCTCCCGCTTCGCCGGTCAGCATCAATTCCGTCAGCGCCCATACCAGCGCATCGACCCGGTCCGGGCTCCACCCCGCAGCGGCGCGGTTGAATCCCCGGGTAAATTCCGCCATTTCATCCTCCAGCGCCGGTAATGCGCCGACATGATGCACCCGGCCCTGTTCATACAAGGCGGACACAGGCTCAGCCCGCGCCGCCTTGCCCCGGCTGGCGCGCACGGACCGCACCGGTAAATTTGGATCAACCTGTCTGATCACCGATTCCACCATGTCGCCGCCCTGGTTGACTTCCGCCACCAGCCTGTCGGCCTGGAAATCGCGATAGGCGGCCACGGCCCTGCTGGCCCAGACATGGGGCGACACGCCCTGGACCGAATAGTCAGCCAGCACGTAGCCTGCGCCATCCACCCCAAGCCCCGCCACAATAATCCCGCACGCATCACTATTGGCCGTGCTGGCCGCAGGGGGATCAACGGCCACCACAATGCGCCTCATTTCGGCGGCGGTTTTCACCCTGCATCTGTCGATCTGCGCCCGGCTCCACAATGCGTCTGGATTATCTTCCAGCAGTTCGGCCAGCAATTCCTGGCGTCCCAGCCGCGTGCCTTCGTACTGCGCCGTTATGCG
Source organism: Alphaproteobacteria bacterium (assembly GCA_040081735.1). Lineage (GTDB taxonomy): Bacteria > Pseudomonadota > Alphaproteobacteria > UBA11222 > UBA11222 > UBA11222. The sequence continues at coordinate 30,729 of JBEBFX010000001.1, forward strand.
ATCAAAAAACTGCGGCGCCAGATTTGCGGCGTTGGCGTAACTGGTTGCCCGCGACACCACTGTATGTGCATCCGCCAGCAGATCGCGCAGCAGGCGTTGCGGACGTGGCGTCGTCGTAATCACCTGGCGCGGATCGGCCCCCAGCCGCAGGCCGAATTGCAGCATGTCCCAGGTTTCACGGCTGTGCCGCCATTTCGTCAATTCATCCGCCCACGCCCCATCGAACTGCGGACCGCGCAGTCCATCGGGATCTTCGGCGGAAAATAACTGCGCCTGCGCCCCGTTGGGCCAGATCAGGCGGCGTTTGGACGCTTCATATTTTGGCCGCGCCCAGGCGGGCGAAATGGCCAGAATGCCGCTCTCTCCCTCCACCATCACATCGCGCGCGCTGCCGATGGTTTCACCGATCAGCGCGATACGTGACCGCTGTCCACGGCCCAGCGGCGTCTTGCCTGCGACGGATGCGCGCACCCATTCGGCCCCGGCGCGGGTTTTGCCCGCACCCCGTCCGCCCAGCAATAGCCAGCTTACCCATTTACCATCGGGCGCCAGTTGATCCTCGCGCGCCCAGAAAGGCCATAACCAGAGAAGCTGCCTGCGCAATCCGGGCGCAAGACCGGCAATAATTTCATCCCTCCGGCGTTGCGGCAGCGAGGCGAGCCAGACGGCGTTGAACTTCATCCCAGCCATCCAGCGCCCCCAAATTATTCTCTGCCATTATGGCGTCCGCTTCAATGACGCTGCCGGGATGGGCGCCGGCTTCACGCTCCAGCACAATCAGCTTCTCCAGCGCCCGCGCCAGAGATGTCAGAATGTCCGCCGCGCCCTTTTTTTCCGTGGCGCTCATAACTCCCTCATTGGGATGATCCAGATGCAGTTCCAGCTCATCCGCCAGCCGGTTGACGATGTTCATCATGCGCGCCAGCGCCCGGGCCGCGTTGACGTCACCCCCGGCCATCGCAAATTTCAGACGCCTGTTTTTGATGCTCGGGCGGCGCGCCGGTTTGCCGGGTTTTACAGTATCGCTGGTGCCGGGCCGCGCCCAGCAGCAGCGATTGGCTTTGGCATAAATGCTCACCGGCGCCAGCCCATGCTTGCGGGCAATTTCCGGCACCGGCATGGCGCCCGCATGATAGTCCCGCGAAACGGCCTCCCAATCAATCTGACGCTTCGTCATCGTCGCTCCCTGAAAAAATATGGTTACGCACAAGCCACAAAAAAAAGCGTCTCACTTGCGCGGGCGCTTTTCATCGTGTTGCGTGACGTTAGTTCGTTTTTTGATCAGGTTGAATCGCCTCACCCACTGTGTCACCCCGCACTTGTTGCGGGGTCCAGGTACAAAATTACTGGCTTTTCTTTGTGGCTCCTGGACCCCGGAATAAATCCGGGGTGACAGGCTGAATCCGGGATATGCGTCAATCTGAACAGAAAACGATCTAAATCTGCGTCATGGCCATTGGCCGCCGCCGCGTCTGAAACACGTCAGGCGGGAGACACACTTTCGACCATGGACAAATGTATACGCTATAGCGTTACGAATAGCAAGCATTATTTTACGTATTATGTAAATTATTTTCATCTGAAACGTGCACGGTTCGCGGCGAGTGCACCCCGGGCCTGTTTTTTGGCGCGTCCTTCCGGGCAATGCCATAATACGCTGCCAGCCGGTCCAGAGCGATCCCCAGAACCACCTTGCCCGCCCGCACGGGCCAGCCCAGATGCCGCTCGGCCGCCGCCAGTCCATTCAAATAACAGCATACCTGCAACAATATGCCGCCCAGATCGGGGCCGACGGCGTCAATCGCGGCCCATAGCCGGTCCTTGGCGGCGATCATCGTATCGTTCATGCTGGCCTGATCGCTGCCCGCCCCCCGCCCTGCGCGATTGATTGGCATGCCCCATGACGCGGTTACTCTCGGGGCCAGGTTGGCAAGGGTAAAGTCTCGCCGCAGGCGTTCCCCGGCGGCAAACTGTTCAATAGTAATCAATGGTTTGCCATGTTTATCTTTATGGCTGACCAGCCATCCCAACGGGCTTTCCGCATGATTGACGCGCACCACAACTGCTTCACCTTTTTCTGTGCGCTGTTCCTTAAGGTCAAGTATCTGATGCTGGCTGCGATAGGGGGAATCTGGCGCCTGCCTGCGCCGCAGACGCGCGCGCCCCAGCCGGGAAATACGCCACTCACCAGGTGTCTTGTCCGATGCCAGAATCAGTTCCTCAGTCATCAGCTGGCGAACGGCCTTCTCGCCCGCAACCAGCACAGGCCTGGCAAATCTGTTCCTGGGGACAAAAACCCCCATCCCGCCCCCGTCCGTCAAGCGGCCAACTGCCTGAAATTCGCCAAGGTGAAACAGAACAGCCTCGACTTCAGACGTTTTCTCTTTTTTATCGGTGATTTTCATAACATACCTCTATAAGATGCAGGTTTATATTCCTTTTATAGGACTTATTGCTGAATTACAAGTTAAAAATATTTCCTATAACATTCGTTTAATTTTGTTATATTCTCGTTTATCGTAAATTTATTGATTCGGAACATTCTGGTTCATGCATAATAAAATCCGTCATTACCGTAAACAGCGTGGCTTGACGCTGGCCTCGCTCGGGGCCGCCATCGGCCTGACGCCGCAATCCGTATCGCGCATTGAAACTGACAAAATGCGGCTGTCCACCGTGTGGATGGAACGCATCGGGGCTGCGCTGAATGTCAGCCCGGTGGATCTGATTGAGGCCGCCCTCCCCGGCGGCGGGGCCGAATTGATCGGCGAGATCGGCGCAAATGGCGCCTGCGCCCCGCTTGATCCGCAACCCTTCCGGATGGCGCTTCCCGGACCGGACACCAAGGTCATCCGGCTGGCGCGCGCCTGCGGGCCGTATCGCGCCGGGGAATATCTGGTGTGCACCCGGCTTCCGGAACCCCGGCATGAAACAGCGCTAGGGCTTGATTGTCTTGTTGAATTAACCGGCGGCGCCCGGAACTTATGCCGCGTCGTGACACAATCCGCCAAACCGGGAAAAGTCAAAACCTTCACATTGGCGGGGATCGATTCGGGAAGCTGGGTGTTGCGCAAACAGCGGATCGCCTGGATCGCCCCGGTGCGCATGCGCCTGCAATTCACCGCCTGACCAAAACCCCCAAACCTCTACAGATACCAGGCGTATTCCTGCGGCGATATGGTCAGCAGAAACTTGTCCAGTTCCCGGCGCTTGGCGTCCACATACAACGCGCCATAATTACCCGGGAAATATTCCGGCAGGATTTTCCCCCTGGCAAGGGCGTCCAGCGCCGCCCAGATATTCTGCGGCAGATCCGGCGTCAGTTGCGCGCCTGCATTACCCGCCACCGGCGGACCCGGATCGGCCCTGGTGACCAGACCATAATGCACGCCGGCCAATATTGCGGCCACAACAAGATAGGGATTGGCGTCAGAACCGGCCACCCGATGCTCCAGCCGGCGGGCGTCATCGGGGCCGGCAGGCACCCGCACCGCAACCGAGCGATTATTGTAGCCCCAGCAATCTGCGACCGGCACGAACAGATTGGCCCCATAGCGCCGGAAGGCCCCCAGGCTTGGGGCAAAGATCGCCATGGATTGGGCCATGCTCCGGCACACGCCGCCAATGGCGTGGCGTAACTGGGGACTGCCGTCGGCCCCGTTGCCCTCAAATATATTGCGCCCCGTCTGATCAAGCAGACTGATATGCACATGCAGGCCGCTGCCCACCTTGTCCGCATAGGGCTTGGACATAAAGCTGGCTTCCATGCCCCGCGCCTGGGCCGCCGCCTTGACCAGACGCCGCAACAGCGCCGCGTCATCCGCCGCGCGCATCGCGTCCGGGCGATGCCGCAGATTGATCTCGAACTGGCCTGGCCCAAATTCGGCGCTGGCCATGGTTACAGGAACCCCCTGCAACGCGCTCCAGCGCTGCAAATCCGTCATGAAAGCCTGATAATAGTCCAGCTCTTCCAGCGAATAGACCTGGTTGCTGAGATCGCGGCGTCCCGATCCGGGCAGTTTTGGCGGCTGCGGAAGCCCGCCGGGTCCCCGCTCACTGTCAATCAGATAAAATTCCAGCTCACAGGCCACCACCGGGGTCAGTCCCATGGCCGTAAACTTCTCAACAACCGCCGCCAGCACATTGCGCGGATCATAACAGAAGTCCTGGCGCCGCGGTTCCTGCAGGCTCATCAAAACCTGACCCAGCCCTGGACCCGCCCACGGTGCGGGCGCCAAAGTCCCCGCGACAGGAAAGCCCGTGCCGTCTGGGTCGCCGTCTGTAAATCCGCGCCCCAGCACGTCCAGCTGGTCCCCGGTCACATCCAGAAGATAGATACTGGCGGGCAGGTTCATCCCGTGGCGGTAAAGCCCGGCCAGTTCGTTGATGGGAAGACGTTTGCCCCGCGCCATGCCGCACATATCAATAAATATGGCGTCAACAAAGCGTATCTCGGGATAGCGCCGGCAAAATTCCCCGGCTTCCGGGGAAATCCGCGCTGTCGCACCGCCAGTCGCACTGGCAGGCGAATCGGTCACATTCAGCATAAATCACCAAAACGGCGAGGATTCGCCGCTGTCCTTAAACATAGCGCAAAACGGGTTATTTGGCAACCGCATTTTGCGTTCGTGAACAGGACGGCGGCAACCGGGCCGCCGTCCTGTTATTCCATGATCCTGTCCCGGCTTCTATCCCCGGCGGCGGCGCAGCCACGCCATACCGCCCAATCCGGACAGCAACAGCGCACTGGTTACCGGTTCCGGCACTTCCGCGAAGGACAGGATGGAGGACCGCAGCAATTCAGACCCAACCGGACAACCGCCGCCAAATGTATTGTCGTAGGTATAAACACCGGTGCTGGTGTTCCGGCAAACATCGAATTGTTCACCGCTTCCCGACTGGGTCACGCTGACGTCATTGTCATTGGCGATCATCAGGGTCCTTCTGCCATTTGGCAATGTGGGGCCAAACATCAGGCCTTCGTATTTCTCCAGAACCGGCAGGTTCGCTGCCAGCAAGGCCGCCTGAATATCAATGTAAAGCGATTTGGTCACCGGTATGACGCCGCCCGGCAAACTGTTGCTGCCCGCCAGGCTGATGCCTGACACATCCGTGGCGCCGCTGATGTCAATCTGGTACACGCGCTTGCTGGCAACCGGCAGCGCGTTCGCGGCGGGATCAACGCCGACGCCCCGATTGTCGCGTTCCAGCACCAGAAATTTATCATCGCCCATCGCGAGGATCGCGCTGACCCCGATGCTGCGGCCCTGCTGGTTTTCCGTAAAATCATTGTCGCCCACGCCGGGTGTGCGTGCATTGATATCGGCGATGCTTTCAAGCTGATACACCACCTGCTTGGTCGCCAGCCCGGTTGCCGTATCAAACTCGACGATGCGCAGGTTCGGGCTGCGGCGGCCCTGATTACCGGACCCTTCATTCACCAGCGCATCCTGCAGAATCGCATACATTTTGCTTCCGTCCTCGCTGACGGTCAGTCCTTCAAAGCCGCGATTATCCTGACGGCCATTGGTGATCGTGGGGCGGCCATCGACATAGTTCAAATCGGGGGCCGTGCCCGCGTCCGCGCCATCGGGCTGGGTCGGGATTAGATTCGCGGGCGTGGTAAATTGACGCACAAAGCTGCCCGTCTCGTCAAACTCGATCACCGACGGCCCGTATTCATCGGCCACATACATGTGCCCGTTGGACTTGTTCACCACCAGGCCTTCCGGATCAAAGCTGTTGCCCAGCACGCTCTTGTCCCCATTCTGCAAACCGGGGTTCAGGCCATTATAGGCGCCCGAGCCATTACTGAATTTGATAGTGTCCAGAAGCTGGAAATTGGAAATCGCGCCGGTTGCCGCATGGACATCCATGGTGAATTTCTCGACCCGCGTTTCAAACGAAATCAGACCGCCGCCGGGGCCGCGATCGACGAGACCGTACCAGACATTATTTGTATCATCATAAAACAGATCAGAGCCAAACCCGCCAAGCCGGTTCTGGTTGGGGGTGCTGCCGTCGGGCGCGCCCGGCGCTGCATCCAGCATTTCACCCGGTATGGTGATCTGATTGACGAAGTTAAACTGTACCGCCTGCACAGGTGACACAAAGCCAAACGTTAACGCCGCCGCACTAACCGCAAGACGTAAAAGTGGCGCTTTATCAGTAAAAGACACTTTGCCCATAAGCTGGTTCTCCAATAAAATATCGTAAAAAAGGCCCTCGCATATTGCTTTCAGGCTTTAAGAAATAATTAAGCAACAATGTTTCGGCTTGATGGCAGTCAGGTTACAGCGCGGTTAACAGGCGCATCGGCCCCTCCAGGCCCCGCAAATTCACGGCTGCATAAACCTTCTACATGATGTAAAAGCTGCTTACATTTCATGGCAAGCAGGATTCGCAATGAGCCGCCGCACCTATCATCATGGCAATCTGCGTGAAGCGCTGATCCAGGCCGCGCTGGAACTGATTGGTGAAAAGGGCCATGCCGGGTTCACCTTTGCCGATGCGGCCCGCCTCGCGGGCGTGAGCCCCGCCGCGCCCTACCGGCATTTTCGCGACCGTGACGCCCTGATGGCTGACGTCGCGCGGCTTGGCTTTGAACAGTTTGAAATTGCCTTGAGCCGCGCCTGGAACGGCGGCGCACCGGACCCGCTCAGCGCCCTCGCCCGGCTTGGACGCGCCTATCTGGCCTTTGCACGCACGGAACCAGCCTATTATTCCTCGATGTTCGAGGCGGGCGTACCGCCTGAATCCGACGCCGCTCTGGTTCAGGCGGGCGAACGGGTATTCGCGATCCTGCGCCAGGCCGCCGGGGCTCTTGTGGCCAGACTGCCGGAACCGGGCCGTCCGCCTTCGTTGATGATCGCGCTGCATATCTGGTCGCTATCCCATGGGGTTGCGGCCCTGTTTGGCAGGGGCGACAGAGCCCGGCGCAAACTGCCCATGTCGCCGGAGGACCTGCTGGAAGCAGGCGTGCTGGTGTATCTGCATGGCCTCGGGATCGGTCTGCCCCCCGCCCCCGGCTGACTTCGAAAAAATCCGGATTATTTTATAAGGGCCTCTTGACAGCGCCAACCCGAATGCATAATTCTGTGAATGTAAATTACATTTACATGGAGGCCCGCGGGGCATGGAAAACATCGTACAAAAACTCGACAGCATGGGGAAACCGGCCTGGATCGGCCTGATGGTTCTTAGTTTTATATTGTTTTGGCCCATAGGCCTGGCGGTGCTGGCCTATCTCATATGGAGTGGCAGAATGGGACACAGACATCGACATGGACGCGGCCGCTGGCATTTTGAGCCAGCCGATGGAAATCTTGAAGGTGAGCAAACGGGCGGCCGCTGCGGACACCGCCGCGACCGGCAGTCCAGCGCCCCAAGCCGTTCCAGCGGCAACCTGGCCTTCGATGAATACCGCGAGGAAACCCTGAAACGCCTGGAGCAGGAACAACAGCAGTTCACCGATTTCCTCGAACGCCTGCGCTTTGCCAAGGACAAGTCGGAATTTGACCAGTTCCTGGCCGACCGCCGCAATGTTCCCGCAGCGCCAGAAGGGCCTGAGGCCCAAGCGCCGGGTCAGCCGTAAATAGTGGACGGATGAAGTAGCCCCGCACTGTCATCCTGAGCCGCGGGCGAAGTATCTCCTTTAACCAATCGAGATTCTTCGCTCCGCTTAGAATGACAAGAAGTTTTGTTTTCTCTGGCAGGCTGCTGAAAAACCCGGAATTGTCATCCTGAGCGACCCGCTGCGCCAGCGCTTGCGCGGCGAGAGCGAAGGATCTCAGAGGCGCCATAAACGCTGGAGATCCTTCAGTCGCTACGCGCCATCAGGATGACAATTCCGGGTTTTTCAGCAGCCTGCTAGAAATCCCAGGCGCGATTAAACATGAATTGGCCCCGGTAATTATCATATTGATAATTCGGGATGTTCGAATGCGAATCCTGATAGCCGGCGGTAAGGTTCAGCACGATCTCGCGCAACGGCGCGGGCCCCGCCGGATTTTCACTTATCAGGCCGATTACGGTTCCTACCGGAACGCCGTAAGTCAGGTCGATTTCCCAATCCCGGTCTTCGCGGGTGCCGCCGGAAATGAAGGGATCATTGCCATCATAAAATTGTTTCTCGAGCGAAACGCTGGCCAGCAGGAATGTGCCGCGCGGCAATACCTTGGTCAGCGTAGCGGCAACGTCAAAGCCGTCATAGCCTTCATAGGCCAGATCGGCGTCGACACTGTTAAAGGCGCCAGCAAGGCGAAGTCCGGTGGTTGCATTAAATTGCCGGTCGCCGCCAATTTCGACGCGCTGATAATTGCCGTCCTGTTCGCTTGAAAAGGGCAGGCTGGTGGTATTGTTATATTTGCGCCATCCCGTCGTAATCTGGGCGTAGGCCTTGATTTTGGATTTGAAGACTGGCCGCTGGGCGCGCAGCGAAAGTCCGTAATCGCGGGAGTATTTGTTGCTGTCCAGTTCGATCCAGCTGGCATGAACTGCGGGGATAAGATCGCCGTAAATCGTCTTGTACAGAAATCCCGTATTTATCAGCAGGGCATTCACGTCCAGAGCGTCAACTTCGACCTGATCATCATACAGCACCGCCACATCGGCAAATATCTGCTGGAGATTCTGGTGGCCGGTATCCTTGGCGATCTGGGCGGAGCCAATGGCAAGACGGCCCCAATCGTCGATCTCGCCCGACGGAATCACGAAGGGTATGTCGCGTATCAAGACCTTGCCATTATCGGGAAATGTGTTGCGGTTTGTGTCAAAGTGCATGCCAAGGCTGAGGGCGGCGTTCCGCTTGAGTGGATTTAGGCGCTGCTTGATCAAATCGCGATAACGGGCAATCTCGCCCTGAAGGGGCCCGGATGGCTTGTGCATTTGCAGTATGTCGAGTTGAACCGATGCTTCGTCCAGCACGTCCATACGGTATAGCAGGACGGCGTACAGCAGTCTGACATCGTCGGCTTCGGGATATTGCAGCAAAATGCGTTCCGTGGTTGCCGCCGCCAGCTGCACATTGCCCTTGGCGATCAGATCCTTGACATAGCGCAGATTAAGCGACGGGTCGTCGGGCGCCGCCAGAACTTCGGAATATCCAACCCCTGGCAATCCCTTTGCCTGTTCAACCATGTTCTGGGTGTTCGTGGCGCGTGACACCTGGGTGGCGGTTTCACCGCGCACATCTTCGGCCGCTTCGCGATTTGAACCCTGCGCGAACCCAGGTCCCTGTAGCGATAGCAGACCCGCAATTACCGCCGTCAGGCCGGATAGTTTGGCATGCCGCCAGCCGTTTACGCCCCTATGCTTCACGAGCACCCCCTCCGGTAACGCCATTAATATTCGCCAGTGAGAGTTTTTATGCCTTTCACTGGTTAACCAAGCAAGCTTATAATTGTCTATAAACATTTGGTAAACAAATGATAAGTAGGTTGCCTGGATATGAAGGGAATTAGCAGCATGGGCAAGATCAGGACAATGGATGCAGGCCGCAAGATTGCCCTGGACATGATGGGCGGTTGCGCCCTTGCGTTGCTCGGCTTCTCGTCCCTCTCCGCATCGCTTCCGGCGCTGGCCGCCCAGCAGGCGGGAGTCGCTGCCGGGGTGATTGGGGTTTTACGGGTGTCCGAGGGTGAACGTCCCCAGGCCGAGCAGGTTAAATCCGGCATGGACATGCTGCTTGGAGATCGCGTCAATAGCGAGAAGGCTTCGCGGATGCAGGTGCTGCTGCTGGATGAAACGGTGTTCACCATCGGTCCGGACAGTGATCTGGTTATTGATGAATTTGTCTATGATCCCGGTACGCAGACCGGGCGCCTGACCGCTAACTTCACCAAGGGTGTTTTGCGTTATGTGTCTGGCAAGGTGGCGCTTTCCAGCCCGACAGCGGTCACGATCAAGGCGCGGGACGCGACCATCGGCGTGCGTGGCACGGCATTGTTCGCGATGGACGACCCCGAATCGCCCGACGGCAGCCAGTTTATCGGACTGCTGGGGCCGGGGGGGCGCAACGATGGCGGGTTAAAGGTCGGCGGCATGACGGTGTCCACCCCGCAAGGGAGCACGGATATTTTCCGGGCGGGTTTTGGAACCTTTGTCTCACCTGGCAAGGCCCCCGGGCCGGCTGTGCTGACACCGCCACGGCTGACGCTGCTGCTGCAAACCCAGCTGACGGCGCCGGTTGCGGCGTCAGAGGCGCCCGCCGGCGGAGAAGGTGAATCGGACAGTGGCGGGGGCGCTACTGAATCCGGAACCTCGGAAAGCACTGCATCTGATGTATCGGGCGAATCAACGGCCGCCACCGGACTGGATTCCCAGCAGGTGGCAGGCGTGCTGTCAGAATTGGGCGTGGTTGCAAACACAGTTGTTCAGGCGGAAGAAGCAGGCATAGAGTCGGAAACGCAATCTCCGCCGCCACCGCCTGTTTCGCCGCCGCCGCCACCCCCGGCTGTTGC
>JBEBFX010000105.1:0-11468 GCA_040081735.1 Alphaproteobacteria bacterium
AGATAGCGTCATACAACTGATACTGACTGGTGATACAGGGCAACTATACCGTGATGATACTGCCACTGATCATTTGTTCATGGGGTTGATTTTACGTATAGACACGGATTCTGGCATTCCCTAGTTTGAAAGCGGGGTGATTCGGACTGATTATGCAGCCTGCTTCAATATCTTATCAATCGTAAAGGTTTTGAAAGATTATCCTCTGATTATTTGGAATACGAAAGCCGAACCGTAACCTGCAACGGCAGCGCGATGTCATCCACCGTCACTGCGGTGAACACAAGCAAGGACAGTTCATGAGTCGAATGAAATTCAGCGGCGATTGCAGGCCAGGTGGGCTTACCCGGTCTCTGGTTCAGATTGTCATGGGACTTGGACTGGCTGGCCTGATGGGCATGGTTAACACAGCCATGGCGCGCCAATATGCCGCAATTATCGTAGATGCCGAAAGCGGCGCAGTTTTACATGCGGAAAACGCGGAACTTAAAAATCGTCCTGCCTCGTTAACCAAGATGATGACCTTGTACATGACCTTTGAAGCGCTGCGCGATGGGCGCATGACGCTGGACAAAAAGCTGAACGTGTCCCGCCACGCGGCGGAACAATCCCCAACCAAACTGTTTCTCAAGCCCGGAAGCAAGATCCGTGTCGAGGACGCCATTCTGGCGGCCGTCACCAAGTCGGCCAATGACGCCACGACTGTGCTGGCCGAGGCGCTCGGGGGCAGCGAACCGGCATTTGCCGCAATGATGACGGATAAGGCCAATGCGTTGGGAATGCGCCGCACGCGGTTTCGCAATGCCACGGGCCTGCCCGATGAACAGCAGGTAACAACTGCCAGGGACATGGCGATACTGGCGCAGGCGCTCTATTCGCATTTTCCGGATCGCAGCCATTATTTTGCGACCACCGAATTTCGCTGGGGCAAAAACCGCTATGGCAATCATAACCGCCTTCTGGGAACCTATCGCGGGGTTGATGGCATCAAAACCGGCTATACCAACGCTTCAGGCTTTAATCTTGTTACTTCTGTGCGCCGGGATGGCCGTCATATTTATGCCGTTGTGCTTGGCGGGGAGACATCCTATGGCCGCGACCAGCAAATGCGGAAACTGCTGGATCAGACGTTTTCCCGGATAACGCCAGATGCCTTTTCGCAACCTGTCCGCATGGCTGACGCCCGGCCGGCGGTAAAGGCAAAAGCATCCAAAGCCGTTAACCTCCGCAAGCCGGGCAGTAAATCTGCCGCATCGCAGGCGTCTGCCCGGACACAGCGCTGGGGTGTACAGGTGGGCACGTTTCAAATTCGGGCGCGGGCCCATGAACGGGCGCGCCAGGCGGCCCTTGTGGCCCCCAGCTTTTTGAAGCCGGCGACAGTATCGATCCAGAAAATCGCCAAACCCAGCAAGACATTATACCGGGCAATACTGACGGGCTTAACAGAGAAGGGGGCACGCCAGACCTGCCAGATACTGGCCTCCAGGAAATTCCAGTGTCTGCCCGTTCCGCCGTCGCAATCGCTGGCGGCGTTAGGTGATCCGCCGACTCTGAGATAATTCCGCCGCCGGTTTACGGCAGGCGGTATTGCGGCCTGCCGATGCTGTGATAATCAAAACCGGCTTCCGCCATTTCCTTCGGGTCGTAAATATTGCGCAAATCCACGATCAGGGGCGCGGCAAGCAATTGCCGGCAGCGTTTCAGATCAAGCGCGCGAAAGGCGTTCCATTCGGTAATGATCGCCAGCGCATGGGCGCCGCCCATGGTTTCATACGCGCTTTCACACCAGACCAGATCGTGCAGCAGTTTGGCGGCTTCTTCCATGCCCTCGGGATCAAAAACCCGCACCGTGGCGCCGGCCTTTTGCAATTCTGGAATGATATCAAGACTGGGGGCGTCCCGCATATCGTCCGTGTTCGGCTTGAACGCGAGGCCCAGCACGGCAATGGTCTTGCCGCTGACCGATCCGCCGCAGGCAGCGATGATCTTGTGGGCCATGGCTTTTTTGCGCCGGTCGTTGGCCTCGACAACGGCCTTGACGATACTGCTCGGCGCGCCCGCCATTTCCGCAGTCCGGACCAGCGCAATCGTGTCCTTGGGGAAGCAGGAGCCGCCATAGCCCGGCCCTGCGTGCAGAAACTTCTTGCCGATACGCCCATCCAGTCCAATGCCCCGCGCTACCTGTCCTACATCCGCGCCGACCTTTTCACAGATATCCGCCATTTCGTTAATGAACGTGATCTTGGTGGCCAGAAATGCATTGGCGGCGTATTTTATCAGCTCCGCTGTTTCACGCTCCGTAACCATAACCGGTGTTTCCAGCAAATAAAGCGGGCGGTACAATTGACGCAGCACATCAGACGCGCGCGTATTGGTGGCGCCGACGACAATCCGATCCGGGCGTTTGAAATCATCGATGGCGGAACCTTCGCGCAAAAATTCCGGGTTCGAAGCAACATCGAAATCGGCGTCTGCCCGCACCTTGCGCATGCGGTTTTCGATTTCAGTCCCGGTGCCAACCGGCACCGTCGATTTTGTGACAACGACCGTATAGCCATTCAGGGCGGCAGCGACTTCTTCGGCTGCGGCGAAAACATAGCTGAGATCCGCATGGCCGTCGCCGCGACGGCTGGGTGTGCCAACGGCAATAAACACGGCGTCCGCGTCCGCCACCGCCGCGGCAAGATCGGTTGTAAAACTCAGGCGGCCAGAAGCCACATTCTCTGCGACCAGGACGTCAAGTCCAGGCTCATAAATTGGCATTTTGCCCGCCAGCAGGCTGTCGATTTTGGATTTATCCTTATCGACGCATATGACCTCGTGGCCGAAGTCGGAAAAACACGCTCCGGAAACCAGTCCGACATAGCCGGTTCCAATCATCGTAACGCGCATGAATGTCTACTCCACAAAATGACTGCAACACCCTGGAACAGACCAGGTATCGCCAGATTATACCTTGATTTCCTTAAGAAAATCTCGAAGTCCGGAGGCTATATCGGGCCGATCCAGCGCCAGCGCCACATTCGCCTTGAGAAACCCCAGCTTATCGCCGCAATCATAGCGTTTCCCCTCATAGCGCATGCCATAATAGGCGCCGGTCGCCAGCATTGCGGCCATGGCGTCGGTCAACTGGATTTCGTTACCCGCTCCGCGCTGTTGCCGGGACAGATAATCAAATATCTGTGGCTCAAGTATGTAGCGGCCAATAATCGACAGGGTGGACGGGGCCGCAGCCGGATCAGGTTTTTCCACAAACCCCTTCACCCTGACCAGCCTGCCATCATCGGAGGCCACGTCCAGAATGCCATAGCGGTTGGTGAATTCGCGCGGCACGTCTTCAACCAGCACCAGGCTGCCGCCGGTTTCGCGATGGGTGTCCACCATCTGTTTCAGGCAGGGGGTTCTGGAATAGATCAGATCATCGACCAGCAGGACGGCAAAGGGTTCATCGCCAATAAATTCCCGTGCGCACCAGACGGCGTGCCCCAGCCCCAGCGGTTCCTGTTGCCGTGTCGAGACGACACTGCCAGCCCTGGGCAGCCAGCTGCGTAATTGTTCCAGCACATCATTCTTGCCGCGCCGCGCCAGGGTTTCCTCCAGTTCCGGCGCGCGGTCAAAATGATCTTCGAGCACGCCTTTTGCGCGGCTGGTGACGAAAATGAATTCCTCAATTCCGGCCGCCGCCGCTTCTTCAACGGCGTACTGGATCAGCGGTTTGTCCACCACCGTTAACATCTCTTTGGGCATGACCTTGGTCGCAGGCAAAAAACGGGTTCCAAGGCCGGCTACGGGAAATACCGCTTTCCTGACGATTTTGCTCATATAGCCCCCGATATTTCCCCAGGTGATCCTGTTCGTGACCCGCTTCTTGCATACTGCAAATAAGCTAACAAGTGATAAGCATTACTTTTGATCAAGATAGCAGGGCATCCTTGGCCGCATTTATGCGGGCTGCGAGATAACTAGATCCCCCATGATCGGGATGACAGGTTTGCATCAGGCGACGATGCGCATCGCGAATTTCATCCAGCGTCGCATCGGCGCGCAGACCAAGTATCTCAAGGGCCTCGTTTCGCGAGAGACCGGCTTTTGCCCGTCGTGGCGTGTCAGGTTGCGGCCGGGCGGCGCCCTGTGCCTCCACGGGTTTTCTGCGCCATAGCCATATCGCCCATCCCGCCATCAGCATGGCCACGGCAGTGCGCCCGCTCAAGCCAGCAAATACGGCCAGTGTCAGCAAGACGCCAGCGCCGCCGTAGCGTAGCCACTTCGCCATCAGCACCGGGTCTGCTGCGGCAAATGATCGCAAAAATAGCAATCCTGCCAGTAATCCCGCCACGCCCGCTAATAACCAGATCATGAGATTCACATTTGTCCTGGCATGGAAATAAAGATAGGTTAATTTTCAGAATAACAGAAAACAGAACAGGGAGGCATACGATGAGCGACATGACACATGCAGAGCGCCGCGCACGCGGGCTGGACGTATTACGCACCCTCACTGGCTCGAAAGAGCCAGAAAAATTCGCCCAGCAACTTGAAGACCAGAACGGTGCACTGGGTTCTTTCGCCGTTGATTTCGCTTTGGGCGATGTCTGGTCCCGCCCGGGCATCAGCCGCCGCGACCGCAGCCTGATCGTGATCGCCATTCTGGGTGCTCTCAATATGCTGGATCAGTTGAAGGCGCATGTGCGCGGCGGTATCAATCATGGGCTGACGCCGGAGGAAATCCGCGAAATATTTAATCATATGTGCGGCTATGCGGGCTTTCCGCGCGCGCTGAACGCCATGCGGGTCACCAATGAAGTGCTGGCGGAAATGGGTCATGCTCCGGCAGACGGCAAGTCGCCGCCGGCCGAGCGTCTGTCCCTGTCGGAACGCCGCAAGCGCGCGGGACCGGGGCTGGCCAAGCTGAGCGGCGGCCGCGTATTCGACAACATGGACATCACCCTGAGCGGCCTTGAAAAGCAGATGGGGCCGATAGGCACCTTCGCCGTTGATTTCATCTTTGGCGATATCTGGGAACGTCCGCAGCTGTCCAAACGCGATCGCAGCCTGATCGTCAATTCATTCCTGGGCGCGCTGGGCCGTCAGGACGAGCTGAAAATCCACATTCCGGGGGCGTTCCGGCATGGTCTTACCAAAGAGGAGATGCAGGAGCAGATCGTCACCCTGGCGGCATACGCAGGCTTTCCGTTTGCGGTCGAGGCCACCCATGTTCTGCATGAATATCTGAAAACAGCGGCGTAACAGGGATTTCCCGGACCGCCGAATTTGGTCGCCCTCCCGCATCTATAGGTGTTAATCTTTTCCCAATCGGGAAAGTTTACATTCAAAACAGCGGGCGGGCGAACCGCCCACAATCGGAGGAAGCAGGCATGCATGATCTGGTGATACGCGGCGGCACAATCATTGATGGAACCGGCGCCGGGCGCTTTACGGGCGACGTGGCGGTAGATAATGGAATTATTACGGCGGTTGGAACCGTTTCCAGCAAGGGTAAAAAAGAAATCGACGCCGCCGGCCTGCTGGTGACGCCGGGCTTTGTCGATATTCACACCCATTACGACGCCCAGGTGTCCTGGGACACGCTTCTCTCTCCGTCGTGCTGGCATGGGGTGACAACTGTGGTGATGGGCAATTGCGGGGTCGGTTTTGCGCCCGCCAGGCCAGAACAGCGCGATGCGCTGATTGCCCTGATGGAAGGCGTGGAAGACATTCCCGGCGCCGTTCTGATCGAGGGCATGAAGTGGGAATGGGAAAGCTTCGGCGAATACCTTACGGCGATTGAAAACAAGCCCCACGCCATGGATATTGGGGCGCAGCTGCCCCATGCCGCCCTGCGTGTTTTCGTTATGGGTGACCGCGCCATCCGGCGTGAAGCGGCAACCGAAGCGGACATTGCCGAAATGGGCCGTCTGGCCGCTGAAGCCATGCATGCGGGCGCGATCGGATTTTCCTCCTCACGCAGCCTCAATCATCGTTCCCGCGACGGCGACATCATTCCAAGCTATGGGGCCGAGCGCAGGGAAATGGTTGGCATCGCCAAAGCCATGGGTGAAACCGGCAAGGGCGTGTTTGAAATGATCTCGGATTTCGATGATATGGACGCCGAGTTTTCCATCCTGCGTGACATGGCGGAGACAAGCCAGTTGCCGATGTCGATTTCACTGATCCAGTTTGATCACCGGCCCGATGGCTGGCGGCAGTTGCTGGACCGTATCGCCGGCGCAGCCAATGACGGGCTGCGGATGAAGGGCCAGGTTGCCGCGCGCCCGATCTGTCTGCTGCTGGGGCTGCAGGCGACATTGAATCCGTTCAGTTCGCATCCCGGCTACAAGGCCATTGCGCATCTGCCGCTCAGTGAACGCGTCGCCAAAATGCGCGAACCGGCGGTGCGGGCGCAAATTCTTTCGGAAAAGGCCAGCGGCAATCCCATGCTGACCAACATGTTCCGTTCGATGCACAAGATCTTCCCGCTTGGCAATCCGCCGGATTATGAGCCGCCAGTGGAGAAAAGCATCATGGCGCTGGCCAAGGCCCGTGGCGTGACTGCCGAAGAACTGGCGTACGATATGCTGCTGGAACGCGACGGCGAGGAACTGCTGTACGCGCCGCTGGCCAATTACACGGCAAACAATCTGGATGTTTCGCGCGAAATGATTTTAAGCGAGCATACGGCGTTCGGGCTTGGCGACGGCGGCGCCCATTGCAACATCCTCTGTGACGCCTCGTTCCCGACGACCCACCTGACCCATTGGGCGCGCGACCGCACGCGCGGCGAAAAACTGCCGCTTGAATATCTGGTCAAGCGCCAGACCCAGGATACGGCGCGGATGGTGGGATTTCTTGATCGCGGCGTGATCGCGCCGGGCATGAAAGCCGATTTCAATGTCATCGATTTCGATAATCTTCAGGCCGGCGTCCCCCACATCGTGTTTGACCTGCCCGCAGGCGGCAAACGGCTGATCCAGAAAGCCACAGGCTATAAGTACACCATCGTCTCGGGCGAGGTAACGTTCGTGGACGGAGAATCCACCGGCGCGCTGCCAGGCCGTATCCTGCGCGGCCGTCAGGCGGCGCCTGTGTTAAAGGCTGCGGAGTAACACTGGCCTGGCGTCATTGCGAGCGGCTCGCAATGCCCCTATGGTTTGCTACCCCTTGCTCAGGGCAAAACCCTCATAACCGCCGGCGCGCACCTGATTGCATTTGTCCACATAGGCCGGGAAACCCAGATACGGCATGAACACGCGCGGCTTGCCGGGAATGTTGGCGCCCAGATACCAGGAATTACAGCTCGGGAATAATGTGCTTCCCGCCACCTCATTGACATGATCGACCCAGGCGTTTTCCGCTTCAGCCACCGGCTCAATACAGCTTAACTGGCGTTCGCCCAGATCGCGGATGGTATCGGAAATCCAGTTCACATGCTGCTCGATGCTGGGCACCATATTGGTCAGCACGGAGGGGCTGCCGGGGCCGGAAATAATGAACATGTTCGGAAATCCAACCACGGTCAGACCCAGATAGGTGCGCGGCCCCTCGGACCATTTTTGCTGAAGCGTCAGCCCCTTGCGGCCACGAATATCCATGCGCAGCAGCGATCCGGTCATGGCGTCAAAGCCGGTTGCGAATACGATACAGTCCAGCTCGTATTCTGCGTTGCCGGTGCGCAGCCCATTGGGCGTCAGTTCTTCGATCGGGGCAGATTTGACATCAACCAGTTTGACGTTGGGCCGGTTGTAGGTTTCGAAATAACCGCTATCGGCGCACAGGCGCTTGCAGCCCACCACCGTATCCGGGCACAGAAGTTCGGCGATGACCGGATCCTTCACAATATTGCGGATCTTGCCGCGAATAAATTCGGCGGCTGTGTCGTTGGCCTCCTTGTTCAGCAGCATATCGGTGGAGGCGTACAGGAACAGCAGTCCGCCAATCTCCCAGTATTTTTCATAGACGGCGTTACGTTCAGCCTCCGATAGCTCCAGTACCGAAACATCACTGGTCTGGAAACGCGATCCGAACGCGATCTGCTCCAGATTTTCCCTGGCCCGGAAGCCCGCGTAATCGGCCTTGATTTCCCGTTGCAGGTTTTGATCCATGGGGCGGTTGGCGGCGGGGACGGAATAATTTGGCGTGCGCTGAAATACGGTCAGATGCGCCGCCTGTTCCGCAATGATCGGGATCGACTGAATGGCGGACGAGCCCGTGCCGATGATGCCAACCCGCTTGCCGGTGAAATCCACGCCTTCATGGGGCCATTGGCCGGTGTGATAGATTTCGCCCCTGAAGCTTTCGGCGCCCTTGAAGGCGGGCGTATTGGGGGCCGACAGACAGCCCGTCGCCATGACACAATAGCTGGCGGTCATTTTGACGCCATTCTCCGTCGTGACGGTCCAGCGGTTGGCAGCCTCGTCAAATACGGCCCCGCGCACCCGGGTGTTGAACTGAATATCCCGGCGCATGTCAAACCGGTCGGCCACATGGTTGAGATATTTCAGGATCACCGGCTGCGGCGCGTACCGCTCCGGCCATTCCCATTGCTGTTGCAAGTCCTCATCGAACTGGTAGGAATATTCCATGCTTTCCACGTCGCAGCGGGCGCCGGGATAGCGGTTCCAGTACCAGGTGCCGCCGACGCCGTCACCTGCCTCCAGCACCCGCACGGAAAGCCCCTGCTGGCGCAGCCGGTTGAGCATGGCCAGACCGGCAAAGCCTGCGCCTATGATGATGGCGTCATAGCTTTCACTGGCGGATTTATTTGCAGATTTCTCAAGTGTTGCGGACATTTGACAGGTCTTCCCGGGTTGTTGATTTTGGGTCGCATTACCACCTTCTGTCAGGCCGGACAGACGATTTCGTATAGACATATAACATCTTTTGCCGCCGCGCAAAAATGACGTAAACTGTTCATATCGCAAAGTGCAAGGAGTGGTGGTCATGAAGATATGCTGGTTTCACCTGATGCCCTATACGGAACTGCCCGAGGATTTTCAGCAGAAGCACAAGTCCGTGTGGGTGGACATCGACTCGCGCCTGTTCGACCCCAGGCGCGCCCACCATATGTATAATGATTTTATGGACGAGCTGGAATTTGCGGCCGATTGCGGCTTTGACGCCATCTGCGTGAACGAGCATCACTCGAACGGCTATGGCCTGATGCCGTCGCCCAATCTGATCGCCTCGACCCTGGCGCGGCGCACAAAAGACACGGCGATCTGCGTCATGGGAAATTCGCTGGCGCTGTATAATCCGCCCACCCGGGTTGCCGAAGAATTCGCCATGCTGGATTGCATTTCCGGCGGGCGCCTGATTGCGGGCTTCCCGGTCGGCACGCCGATGGACACCTGCTACGCCATGGGCCAGAACCCGTCTTCCCTGCGGGAAAAATATCGCGAGGCCCATGATCTGGTGCTGCGCGCCTGGACCGAGAAAGACACTTTCTCGTTCAATGGCCGCCATAACCAGATACCCTTTGTCAATGTCTGGCCGCGCCCATTGCAACAGCCGCATCCGCCGATCTGGATTCCGGGCGGCGGATCGGTCGAGACCTGGCAATGGTGCGCCGAGATGGATTATGTCTACGCCTATCTTTCCTATTTCGGCTACAAGGCGGGTCTGGAGACCATGCTGGGTTTCTGGGATGAAATGAAAAAGCTGGGCAAGGACCTGAACCCTTATCGCGCCGGTTTCCTGCAATTCGTGGGTGTCGCGGAAAGCCATGCCGAAGCGATGAAAATCTACAAGGAGCCGGCGGAATATTTCTATGGCCGCTGTCTGCATGTGGACGCCGCCTACGCCATGCCGCCGGGTTACACCACCGAAGAAACGATGCGCCGCAAGGTGCAGTCTCAGGTCGCCCAGGCGGCGTCGGGCGGGACCGAGCGCATGGCGAACGTCGCCACCGATATCGAGCATATCGAAAAGGAAGGCTATGTCATTCTGGGCAGCCCGGACGAGGTGGCGGAAAAACTGCTCAACGTCGCGAAGGAAATGAATGTCGGACACCTGATGCTGCTGCTGCAATACGGCAATATGAGCAAAGACCTGGCCAATTATAACACCAAGCTGTTCGCCGATAAGGTGATGCCGCAGCTCAAGGGCCTGTTCGATGACAAGTGGGAAGACCATTGGTGGCCCAAGCCGCTGCCATCCGCAGAGCGCGCCATTCCGTCCCGTGTTACCCGGGAGGCCGCTGAGTGAGTGAGTTAAAGGAACGCAGCGTCACACTGAATGGTGTGGCGGCGCGCGTGTGGGAAAAGGGCGAGGGTGCGCCCATCGGTTATTTTCCGGGCTATGGCGGTGCGCCGCGCTGGCACAGCTTTCTGGATGAGCTGGCGAAAAAGCGCAGGGTGATTGTGCCTTCGCTGCCTGGTTTTCCGGGGGGCGGTCTAGGGCATCTTAAACTGGACAGCCATCTGGACTGGGTGCTTGCGGCGGGCGATCTGCTGGATTTGTCCGGGCTTGCCGGTGCTGATCTGATCGGCGTGGGTTTCGGGGGCGCGCTGGCCGCCGATGTGGCGGCGGTGCTTCCGCAAAAAGTGCGCAGGCTGGTGCTGATTTCTTCCTATGGTCTTTATGACGAGAAAGACCCGATCACCAATATCTGGGCGCAGCGTCCCGGCGCGGCGCCCAAAGTTCTGTGCGCCAGACCGGAGCGGTTCAAGGAACTGACCGCCATGCCCAACGACGCCAGTCCGGTTGAATGGCCCATCGAGATGGTTCGCGCGACAGAGGCGGGTGCGCGGTATTTATGGCCGTTCGGCAATACCCATCTGGACCGGCGTCTGGGGCGCATCAAACAACCTGTTCTGCTTCTGCGCGGCAGCGAGGACAAGGTGATCCCCGCATCCTATCAGCAGAAATTTGCATTTGCCATCGGGGCCAGCGCCAAAACCCAAACGATTAACGGGGCAGGGCACCTGGCCGAGCTGGATGAGCCGGAGGCCGTCGCAAAAGCCATTCTCGATTTTACGGAGTAGTGAAAATGAAAGCCGCACTTTGCCATAAAATCGGCGAACCGGAAGATCTGCTGATCACGGATATTGCGCCGCCAAAAATGCGTGAGGATCATCTGCGTATCCGGGTGCGGGCCTGCGCGCTGAACTTTCCCGATATTTTGACCGTGCAGGGAAAATATCAGCGCCAGCCCCCCATGCCGTTTTCCCCCGGCATGGAATGCGCGGGCGAAGTGATCGAAATCGGGCCAAAGGCCAGGGGCGGTTTCAAGGTGGGTGACCGTGTGATGGCGCAACCCGGCGTCGGCTGTCTGGCCGAGGAAGTCTGTTGCTCGCCCATGAGCGCGTACGCCATTCCGGATAATGTTTCCTACGAACATGGCGCCGGGTTCATCGTCACTTATGGCACGGTCTATCACGCCTTTGCCGATCGTGGCGATCTGAAGCCCGGCGAAACCCTGCTGGTGCTGGGGGCGGCGGGCGGCGTGGGACTGGCGGCCGTTGAGATTGGCA
>JBEBFX010000265.1:0-3034 GCA_040081735.1 Alphaproteobacteria bacterium
ACAATGCCCTGCTCAACGCGCCCCGTAACAACCGTGCCCCGGCCCGATATCGAAAACACATCCTCAATCGGCATCAAAAACGGGCGGTCCTTCGGACGCTCCGGCTGCGGAATATACGCATCAACCGCCTTCATCAGCTCAAGGATCGCGTCATGCCCGATCTCCGGCGTCTTGCCTTCAAGCGCCGCAAGCGCCGAACCCTTGATAATCGGGATGTCATCGCCGGGATAATCATACGACGACAGCAGTTCCCGGATCTCAAGCTCAACCAGTTCAATCAGTTCCGGATCGTCAACCTGATCCACCTTGTTCATGAACACCACCAGCGACGGAACCCCAACCTGACGCGCCAGCAAGATATGCTCGCGCGTCTGCGGCATCGGACCGTCCGCCGCCGACACAACCAGAATGCCGCCATCCATCTGCGCCGCGCCCGTGATCATGTTCTTCACATAATCCGCGTGCCCCGGGCAATCCACATGGGCGTAATGCCGGTTCGCCGTTTCATATTCAACATGCGCCGTCGATATCGTAATGCCGCGCGCCTTCTCTTCCGGCGCCTTGTCAATCTGGTCGTACGCCGTGTACGTTGCGCCGCCCGTCTCCGCCAATACCTTCGTGATCGCCGCCGTCAGCGACGTCTTGCCATGGTCAACATGACCAATCGTCCCGATGTTGCAATGCGGCTTCGTCCGCGCAAACTTCTCTTTTCCCATGTTCTCGTCTCCGCTTTAGGAACCCGAAGGCCCCAGTCCTTAACCTGATGTCCGATGGATGAACAAATCTGTTTATGCCAGTTTGGCAATAACCTCTGCCGAAACGTGCTGAGGCACGGCCTCATAATGATCGAAATGCATCGTGTACTGGGCGCGCCCCTGGCTCATTGAGCGCAATGTATTCACATAGCCGAACATATTGGCCAACGGCACCATTGCCTTGATCACTGCCGCGTTGCCGCGTGATTCCGTGCCGCCAATCTGGCCCCGGCGGCTGTTCAGATCGCCGATCACATCGCCCATATAATCTTCCGGCGTCACCACTTCGACGCGCATGATCGGCTCAAGAAGTTTCGGATCGGCTTTCTGCACCGCTTCCCGGAAGGCCGCGCGGGCCGCAATTTCAAACGCCAGGACACTGGAGTCCACATCATGGCTGGCGCCGTCCAGAAGCGTGACCTGAAAATCAATGACCGGGAAACCCGCCAGCACGCCGCTGTCCTTGACGCTCATCACGCCCTTTTCAACGCCGGGAATATATTCACGCGGGACCGAGCCGCCGACAACCTTGTTTTCGAAATGCTCGCCGCCGCCGGGTTCCAGCGCTTCAAGACGGATTTTGATGCGGGCAAACTGCCCAGAACCGCCGGTCTGCTTTTTATGGGTGTAATCGACTTCAACTGTTTTGGAAATTGTTTCGCGGTACGCCACCTGCGGGGCGCCCACATTGGCCTCAACCTTGAACTCACGGCGCATGCGATCGACAATAATATCGAGATGCAGTTCACCCATGCCCTTGATAATGGTCTGGCCGGATTCCTGATCGGTGGATACCCGGAATGAAGGGTCTTCCTGGGCCAGCCGGTTAAGCGCCACGCCCATTTTTTCTTGATCAGCCTTGGTCTTTGGTTCGACCGCAACTTCAATAACCGGATCGGGGAATTCCATGCTTTCCAGAATGGCCACCTTGACCGTATCGCACAGGGTATCGCCCGTAATGGTGTTTTTCAAACCCGCCAGCGCCACAATATCACCGGCGACGGCCGATTTGACTTCTTCGCGCTTATCGGCATGCATCTGAAGCATGCGGCCAATGCGTTCGCGATGGCCGCGGCGTGAATTCAGCACCGTCATGCCGGCTTCCAGCGTACCAGAATACAGCCGCACGAATGTCAGCGAACCAACAAACGGATCATTCATTACCTTGAACGCAAGGGCGGCCACAGGCTCCGCATCATCGGGGCGGCGTTCGACAATTTCATCCGAATCCGGCACGGTGCCCTGAATAAAGGGAACATCAAGCGGTGACGGCAGGAAATCCACGGCGGCATCCAGCAATGTCTGAACGCCCTTGTTCTTGAAAGCAGAGCCGCAGATCACCGGAACAAATTTGCCGGTGACGGTTCCCTTGCGGATACAGCGCAGCAGCGTTTCCACATCCGGCTCCGTGCCATCAAGATAGGCTTCAAGCGCCGCCTCATCCTGCTCGACCACCAGTTCGACCAGTTGCGCGCGATAGTCCGCAGCCTCGGCAGCCATATCGTCAGGAATCGGCAGATATTCAAACTCGGCGCCCAGGTTTTCGTCTTTCCAGATGATGGCCCGGTTATTAAGAAGATCCACAACACCCGCAAACGCGGATTCGACGCCAATCGGCAATTGCAAAACAGCGGGTATGGCGCCCAGACGGTCCTTGATCATTTCAACGCAGCGGTAAAAATCTGCGCCGATGCGATCCATCTTGTTGACGAAGCAGATGCGCGGAACATTGTATTTGTCGGCCTGGCGCCACACGGTTTCCGATTGCGGCTCAACGCCGGCAACCGAGTCAAACACCGCCACCGCGCCGTCGAGCACGCGCAAGCTGCGCTCTACTTCGATGGTGAAATCCACATGGCCGGGGGTGTCGATAATGTTGATGCGATAGTCGCGCCAGAAACAGGTGGTTGCCGCAGATGTAATCGTAATGCCGCGTTCCTGCTCCTGCTCCATCCAGTCCATCGTCGCGGCGCCTTCATGCACTTCGCCGATCTTGTGGCTGACCCCGGTATAATACAGAATACGTTCCGTCGTCGTCGTCTTGCCGGCGTCAATATGCGCCATGATGCCGATATTACGGTAATGTTCGAGCGGGGTTTTCCGGGACATGATCAGGGACCTTCAGACTAAATTGATTACCAGCGATAATGCGAGAAGGCCCGGTTGGCGTCCGCCATCCGATGGGTGTCTTCGCGCTTCTTCACTGCCGCTCCCCGATTGTTGACGGCGTCCATCAATTCCCCGGACAGACGCTCGATCATTGTATTTTCATTTCGCGC
>JBEBFX010000106.1:0-11334 GCA_040081735.1 Alphaproteobacteria bacterium
TTTATACACTGCCCCCTCACCCCAGCCCTCTCCCGCAAGGGGAGAGGGAGCTACATACAACAAACAAAATTCCATATGCGATAGCCCTGCCCCGGAAAGGGGGAGGTTGGAATGGGGTCTGGCTCAACCCGTTCACAAATGGCTCTAGCGGACCCCGAGCCGCCGCATGCCGCCGGGGGTGAACAGTTCCTCGTCCATTTCGGCATTGAATTGCACGGGTTTCTGCTGATTGCGCATGCCCAGTATATGATAGCGCCCCCCGTGGACATCGTACACAATGTCTGAGCCGATGGCGCACAGGGGCTGGTCATAATAATTGAACAGATGGCCTTCCTGCACACGGGCGATCCCATCCCCGGCGTCATACAGCGCAGTGGCCACCACATTCCAGGTGTCCTCGTCCAGATACATGCGTCTGCGCGCGGCAATAACGTGGGTCTGACCCGGTTTCAGCTTGCCTTCCACAACCCACACCCGGTGCAGTTCAAAGCGGATATGCTCGGGATTCAGATGCTGCTTATGCAGAATGTCCTCGTATTTCAGATCAGACGAAGCCAGCCCGTTCGTGTTGTAGGGGATCAGTTTTTCCTGCTTGCCCAGCAATTCCCAGTCATAGCGGTTCTGGGCGCCATTAAACACCTGCATATTGTCATTGGTGCGCATGCCTTCACTGGTCGGCGTAAGCGCGTCATATCCCAGACCCATCAGGCGCTTTACCTTGCGCTCGCCCGGCCGGTAGTTCCATACCCGGCGGCCTTCTTCCTTCTGGTCAAGCATATTATGGAGCACCAGCAATTGTCCGGCGGCAGTTGAGGGGCTGGTTACCTGCTTGAGAAAGTGGAAGACCTCGTTGTTGAGATCCTCGGCCCTGGCCAGGGCAGGATCGGCATAGCGGTAAATCCACCGGTCCGTGGAAACCTGAATCGTGTAATCCCCGCTTTTGGTCGGCGCCGCTTCTGCTGATTCGCGCAATACCTTGAAGCCCTGATAGCGCAGTTCATGGTTCCACAGGACTTCGCGCGCCGATTGGGGAATGGGAAAGGGCGATGTCAGCACCGCGCCGGAAACGCTGTAACCATCATCGATAATCTGCGCCGTTACGGCATTGCGCTTTGCCGCCTCATAAACCGCTGGCGGGTAAGCGCAGGCACGGCGTGACGGATAGACCTTCAGGAAATAGCTGCCGGGATACGCCTTCAGCATCTCTTTATGGCCATCGGTCAACTGGGCGTCGTATTGTGCGCTGTTCGCCCCGGTAACCGTAAACAGCGGCTGATCTGCGGCGAACGGGTCAGGCAAATGTTTTGCCGGATCAATGGCGAGGCCCGCTGGCGGGGCAGTCAAGCCGCCGTCCCATGCAGGGATGGTTCCCTGCGCATTGCCTGCTTTTTCAGCGCCCATCGGCGTCAGATCGCCGCCCAGCCGTGCGGCCTCATCGGCCGATACCGCCGCAAGCGCAGTATGCACGCCTAATACCAGCGCCAGTGCTGCGCCGATTCTGCATCCCCATTTCATAGGCCATTCCCCATTCGATAATTTGATCCGCAGCGAATCTGCATATTTGGATAAGCCCATCGTAGGGGCGCCCTTGCCGCAGTGCAATAGAGGCTGCTGGATACGGGTATTGGGCTACTTCATTTCAGGCATGACGCGCTCCGCGAACAGATCCATCGAACGGCGAACCTCGCTGGCGTCGAGATCGCCCCATTCGAAGCCCAGCATCACCGGGTCAGCACCGCTGTAACCCTGCAGCCGCTCGCACAGCATCGCCGGTGTCCCGGCAAAGGCGACGCCGAACGTCATCGCCTTGTCGAAGTCGCCGTCGGCGGTGGGATTCATCGGCAGCCTGGTGATCCCGGCGCGCCGCCACAGCAGGGTGATGTTATGGGTGAAATGCTTCCAGGCGGTACGCGCCCGTTCAAGGGCCTTCTGCGCGTCATCGGCGACGAACACCTTGATGGCCACGCCAAATTTGGGCGCGCTGCCGATGTTCACCCTGTCAGCCGCGCCGCCATGGGCGATGTTGAGCCCAGTGAACATGGCAGCGGCCTGCGCCACATCTTTAGCCGGGCCGGCGGTGATGGTGTGAAACCCGCGCCTGCCCGCGATATCGAGATTGCCCGGATACCACAGCGGCGGGTGCGGGGTTTGAAGCGGGCGCATCTGGATGGGAACATCCCGAAAGTTCCAGAAACGGCCCTCGAATGTCAGGCTATCGGAGGTCATGCCGGCCAGCAGGATTTGCAGGCTTTCTTCGGAACGCTCCCTGGCCAATTCCGGGTCAAGGCCCCACATCTCGTGTTCCGGCGGCGAAATGCCGCGCCCCACGCCAACCTCAAGACGCCCGCCCGACAGATGGTCGAGCATGGCGATTTCTTCGATCAGCCGCATCGGGTGATGGAACGGCAGCAGATACACCATCGAACCGATCCGCATTCTGGTGGTGCGGGCCGCCACGGCCGCCAGCCAGGTGCTGATACTGGGCGCGACATCCAGCGGGGTGAAATGATGCTCGGACTTGAAATAGCACCAGAAGCCGGCCTCGTCGGCGGACTGAAGCAATTTTAGCCGGTCGGCGTACAGGTTTTGAAGCGGCTTGTTGACGTTTTCCATCTGGTCGAAAAGTGCGAATCGCATGAATCCTCGCTTGATCGTATGACTGCCAGTGAGACACTCACCCCACGCGCCCGGATCAGCTTCGCTGCCTCAAGCTTGAACTTGCGGCTGTACTTTGTGCGTTGCAGGCTGTTCCTTCAGTTCGATAAAACACCTTATCCCGGTGTCAGTCAAATCGGCTGCAACCCAGATTGGCCCCATCCACCTTTCATGAACGTGTTGCGCAGCGCCGTAATCCAGGCCTAACTGAACCAAGGGTGTCTTTGCCCTTATCTCTCAACAAGACTGGTCTACTTTTACCACGCCATCGGGCATAATTTGTTTGCGCCATTGACAGTCTGGAATCCAAAAGTCTCTTGTCAAACTCTCCAATCTGGCGAAAAATCAAACTGGGAAGTAAAATGTTAAACCCAAGCCAGCGCATGGCGTCATAGTATGAAAAAGGAAGTGGACGATGAAAGCTGGCGTGGTCTATCCGCAAATCGAGCTTGGCGGCGATCCAGGGGCGGTCAAGGCGTTTGCCCAGGCGGCCGAGGCGTTGGGCTTTGATCACATGGTGATTTATGACCATGTCCTGGGCGCCGAGCATGCCGGCAGGGAGCCGGCGCTGACTGGCCCCTACAAGGAGACCGACCCCTTCCACGAGCCGCTGGTCACCTACGCCTATCTCGCCGGCGTCACCGAGAAGCTTGGATTGGCGACCGGCGTGATCATTCTGCCGCAGCGCCAGACCGCCCTGTTCGCCAAGCAGGCCGCAGATGTTGATCTGTTCTCGGACGGCCGGCTGCGTCTGTGCGTCGGCGTCGGCTGGAACTGGGTGGAATATGATGCGCTTGAGATGCCTGAACATTTTCGCCGCCGGGGCAAGCGGCAGGAGCTTCAGATCGCGCTCCTTCGCAAGCTATGGGAGCAGCCCGTGGTCGACCATCAGGATAGCGACCACCGGATCGACCGGGCAGGCATTTTGCCGCGCCCGAAACGGCAGATCCCGATCTGGCTGGGCGGCTTCAGCGAGATCGCGTACGACCGGGCGGCCAGGATCGCGGACGGCTTCCTGTTCTCCGGCCGGAGCCAGACCGAGGCGGTCAAGATCAAGGCGAGAATCGAGGCCAGACTGGTCGAGCTTGGCAGGGGCGGTGACGCCTTCGGTTTCGAATCCATCCAGCAATACAGCCGCGGCGGCAACCAGTGGCCCGGCGACATTACAGCGTGGCGCGATGCCGGGGGAAGCCACATATCCGTCGTGACGATGGGCGCGAACCTGACCACGGTGGACAGCCATATCGACGCCATCCGGCGCTGGCGCGAGGTCTACAACGCGACCGGTTAGCGGATTGGACGTGTAACGATGTCAATGACGCAGGCAATGGATCAAATTCATGACCAGCATGGCGCCATTCGCAATGAATTTTACGCAACCGCATCAGGAAAACGCCATGTCTTTAACAACGCCAACGTCCGCTATTCACTCTGCTTTTGGCGCGCGCAGCACAGTCATGGATGTGATTGCCGGTGTCTCGCTAAAAGGGCGCAACGTCATCGTCACCGGTGGCGCATCCGGTCTGGGTCTGGAAACCTCGCGGGCGCTGGCAAGTGCTGGGGCGCAGGTCACGCTGGCCGTCAGGAATCCGGAGCAAGGCCAGGCCGCCGCCAAACTTATTGCAGAGGAATTCCCCCACGCAACGGTCGAGGCCATGCCTCTTGATCTGGGCGATCTGGGGCGTGTCCGGGCGTTCGCGGCTGAATGGAATGCAAAAGCGCAGGCGCTGGATATTCTGATCAACAACGCCGCCATCATGGCCTGCCCCCTAACCCGCACGGCGCAAGGCTGGGAGGCGCAGTTCGCGACCAACCATCTGGGGCATTTCGCGCTGACGGCGGCCTTGCTGCCTTCGCTTTTGCGCGCGGCCAGTCAAACCGGCGACGCCCGTGTTGTGGCGTTGAGTTCCATCGGCCACAAACGTTCTGCCGTGGTTTTTGACGACATTCATTTCGAACGGCGCGAATACGACAAGTGGAATGCCTACGGCCAGGCCAAAAGCGCCAATGCCCTGTTTGCCCTGGGCCTGCACGTGCGCTACGGCGCGCAGGGCGTTACGGCCAATTCCGTTCATCCGGGCGGCATCATGACAGGCCTGCAAAAGTTTTTGCCCGTGGAAGAAATGCGCGCAATGGGCTGGTTCAAGGAAGACGGCACGCCTGTCGACCGTTTCAAGAATACGCAGCAAGGCGCCTCCACCAGCATATGGGCGGCCACGGCGCCGGAACTGAAAGGCCATGGCGGTTTATACCTGGAGGATTGCCAGCAAGCCTTGCCTGCGGATCCAGCCAATCGGACGTCAGGTTATTCACCGCATATTGCCGATGCGCAGGCGGCAGAACGTTTATGGATAGTTTCGGAAGCGCTTTTGCGATCTGCCTAGCAGGCTGCTATAAAACCGATGGCGTTTTGGCTTGGTTTATGAGTCTGTTTCTGCAATGGGAATGGTAAAGCGGGGCGGCGCATGCGGGGAGAGGATCATTTCTAACCCGTGATTAATTTACCAAACGGGACCGCAGGAGCGATCAGATGCCGTCTTCCCATTGCGTGACAGGCCGCAAAACTTCCCGGAACGGTTTCGAGCGGCTATTTGCCCGCATGTTACGCCGCGCCGTGCGCATCGGCACATTGCGCGTATGCTACCCGGCCGGCGATGAGGAAACCTATGGCGATGGGAAACCGCCGCAGGCAACCATCCGCCTGAAAGACCCGCAGGCGGCGCGCGCTATCTACTGCGATCCGGCGCTCAAATTCGCCGAGATGTACATGGATGGCCGGATGATTATTGGCGCAGACGAGCTTGACGCCTTTTTGGAGATCATCAAGATCAACGGCGCAAAGCGCTTTGCCACGCCGCCTGCGATGATCCTGACTTTATGGCGCATAGCCGGGCGGTTCTGGCGGCGCCGCGTCGCGCGTGAAACGGCGCAGCGAAATGTGGCGCACCATTACGATCTGGATGAGCGGCTGTTCCGGCTGTTTCTGGACGACGATCTGCAATATTCCTGCGCCTATTTTGAAACGCCAGGCGTGAGTCTTGAGGAGGCCCAGAGCGCCAAGAAACGTCATATCGCAGCCAAGATGATGCTGGCGCCTGGTCAGCGCGTCCTAGATATTGGGTGTGGATGGGGCGGCATGGGTCTTTATCTCGCGCAAAATTTCAACGCAGACGTAACCGGCATAACGCTATCCACTGAGCAGCAGCGGCTTGCAGAGCAACGCGCACGAGATCTGGGCCTGAGCGAAAGAGTCCGTTTCGATCTGTGCGATTACCGTGCCGTGCAGGGCACATTCGACAGACTGGTCTCAATCGGCATGTTCGAGCATGTCGGCCCGCAAAACTTCCTGCCATATTTTACAACTGCCAAACGCCTGATGAAAGATGACGGCGTGTTCGTTCTGCATTCCATCGGGCGGGCCAGGCCAAACGCGTTCGACCCTCCTTTTATCGAGAAGTATATTTTCCCCAACGGGCATATTCCGGCCCTGTCGGAAACGGTGCGTGCAATTGAGCGCAGCGGCCTTCTGATCAAGGACATCGAGATTTTGACATATCATTACGCCGATACGCTAAAGCATTGGCGCGAACGATTTTACGCCAGCCGTGACAAGGTGATGGAGCTTTATGACTCGCGATTTTTCCGTATGTGGGAGCTTTATCTCGCCACCTCCGAAATGAGTTTCCGGCACGGAAAGCTTGTCAATTTTCAAATCCAGATCGTACAAAAACAGTCAACATCAAGGCCGACCCGCAATTATATCAGCGTGGCCGAGGAAAGACTTCGCGCGCGGCAGGGGGCTTAGGACAAGACAGTGTTTCCAGATTGAAAACCGTCATCTGAATTTCAGGGAAACACACTAGCAGGCTGCTGAAAAACCCTTCTTGTTGTCATCCTGAGCGAAGCGAAAGATCTCAGAGGCGCCATAAACGCAGGAGATCCTTCAGCCGCTGCGCGCCATCAGGATGACAATTCCGGGTTTTTCAGCAGCCTGTTAGGGGGTTTTGGGACTGTGCGCAAATAGCCGGCCTGGTCAGAAATTGAGACATTTGTTTTCATAAACCCGCTAAAAGGGATAGGATAAACGGAATGAAATATGAGGAGACCGGTCATGAGCCAGATCAAATTACGGCACGGAATTTTTCTAGCCCCGTTTCATCCCGTTGATGAAGACCCCACGATTGCCCTGCATCAGGATATGGAGCTGATCGAATGGCTCGATAAGCTTGGTTATGAAGAGGCATGGGTTGGCGAACACCACTCGGCCGGTTTTGAGATTATTTCATCGCCGGAACTGTTCATCGCCGCCGCCGCCGAGCGCACCAAACAGATACGCCTCGGCACCGGGGTGATCTCACTGCCCTATCACCAGCCGCTTATGGTGGCGAACCGCATCCTGCAACTGGATCATATGACCAAGGGTCGCGTGATGTTTGGCGCGGGAATGGGCTTGCTGCCGTCTGATGCGTCGATGCTGGGGATTGACCCCTCAACGCAGCGCGAACGCATGGCGCAATCGCTGGATGTGATTCTGAGATTGTTCAGGGGGGAGACCGTCACGGAGAAAACCGACTGGTATACGCTCAATAACGCCCGCGTGCATTTGCTGCCTTATTCCAAGCCCTACCCGGAAGTGGCGGTGGCGAGCGCCGTCACCCCATCGGGCGGGCGCCTTGCAGGCAAATATGATCTGAGCCTGTTGTGCCTTACGGCAACCGAGGTGCAGGGGATGGACGCGCTGGATTATAACTGGCAGGTCGCCAATGACATTTCACTGGAATTACGGGGCAAGAGGATGAACCCGGAAGTGCTGCGTCTGGTGGGGCCCATGCACATTGCCGAAACGCGCGAGAAAGCGATGGCCAATGTGCAGTTCGGAATTTACAAATGGATGGATTATTTTGACCGTATCAATCTGCTGGGCCGGGAAGGTACGCCCCCGCCGGGCACGCCTGCTGACCCGATCGAAGCCATGATCGAGGCCGGCGGCGCGGTTATCGGCACCCCCGCGGATGCGATTGCGCAGATCGAAAAATTACAGAAAAAACAGGGCGAATTTGGCTGTTTCCTGCAAATGGGTCATAACTGGGCGGATTTTGACCAGACAAAAAAATCTTTTGAGCTGTATCAGCGTTTCGTGGCGCCGCATTTCCGGAAAACGAATGTCAATCGTGAAAACTCGATTGACTGGGTAAAGAGCGACCGCGAACGGCTGTCCGGCGGCGCGAGGAATGCAGCCGCCGAAATGTTCCAGAAACACGCGGCGGAACAGGCCGCCAGGACGAAGGTGGCGGAGTAAACTCCGCCAATGGCGGGTTGGCCGATAATAATTTATACTGATATCCTATCTGATCGGATCACGCATTGGCAGTTTCTCACCCCACCCCTATCCCCTACCCTTGATGGGGTGGGGTGGCAAATGGAACAAACTGATCGGATAAGAGTCTGGGTGACGTAGCGGTATCCAGCAGGCTATCATGACAAAACCACATAAAGGGAGCCCGCTCATGAGCCAGATCAATATGCGCCACGGAATTTTTCTTGCCCCGTTTCATCCGGTTGACACCGACCCGACGCTTGCGTTGCAGCGCGATCTGGAGCTTGTGGAATGGCTGGATGTGCTGGGCTATGAAGAAGCCTGGATCGGCGAGCATCATTCCGCGGGCTTTGAGATCATCGCCTCGCCCGAACTGTTCATTGCCGCCGCCGCCGAAAGGACCAAGCGTATCCGGCTTGGCACCGGCGTTGTGTCGCTGCCCTATCATCAGCCATTGATGGTGGCCAACCGCATCATTCAGCTGGATCACCAGACCAAGGGCCGCATCATGTTTGGCGCGGGGCCGGGCCTGCTGCCATCCGACGCCAATATGCTGGGCATTGATCCCTCTACCCAGCGCGACCGCATGGCGCAGGCGCTTGATGTCATTATTCGGCTGTTTAAGGGCGAGACGGTCACGGAAAAAACCGACTGGTACACGCTTAACAATGCCCGCGTGCATTTGCTGCCCTATTCCAAACCCTATCCCGAAATGGCGGTGGCCAGCGCCTTCACGCCATCGGGCGGGCGCATGGCCGGCAAATATGATCTGGGCATGCTGTGTTTTGCGGCGACCCAGGCCGGCGGTTTCGACGTGCTGGCCTTTAACTGGCAGGTCGCCAATGACATTTCCCAGGAATTGCGTGGCAGGCCAATGAACCCGGAAGGTTTGCGCCTGGTTGGTCCGGTGCATATTGCCGAAACCCGCGCCCAGGCGCGCGCCAATGTTGAATTTGGCATTCACAAATGGCGCGATTATTTCAGCCGCATCAACCCGCTAGGCGTGCAGTCCGACAATGGCAAGGATCCGGTCGAAGAGATGATCCGAACCGGTGCGGCGGTGATTGGAACGCCCGATGACGCCATCGCCCAGATCGAGCGGCTGCAAAAGGGGCAAGGCGGTGAGTTTGGATGTTTCCTGCAAATGGCGCATAACTGGGCCGATTTTGACGCCACCAAAAAATCCTATGATCTGTGGCAGCGCCATGTCGCGTCGCATTTCCGCAGGGCCAATGCGAACCGCCAGGAATCCATCGACTGGGTCACGCGCGATGGGCGTGAGCTGATGGGCGGCGCCATGAAGGCGGCCAAGGAAATGATCGACAGACACGCTTCCGAACAGGCCGCCAAGACCAGAGTGGCGGAATAAGTTCCGCCCTTTATCCGGCATTTTTGTACGGCGAAGCAGTACTTGCCTAAGCTGGAAGGTCGAAATATACTATTGTAAGAGATTATGCAGGCGACGTATTGGCGCACGATATGAATATAGCAACCGGGTTATTCATTAAGACATCTAAACGGGAGAGAAACCATGGAAAACACCGACGCAAAGACCAAGGAACAAGACGATAATTTCCGCCTCTCTAGCGGGCAATTATACAGGACGCCGCCCGCGAACGAAAAACCGCAGGAATATTATGACGCGATCAAGCAGAAATTCGCCGAGGAGCGTGACCTGCGGCTGAAATACAAACCCTCTGGCACCAACGAATATATTTATGATCTGGAGGGCAATCAGGCCCTGGCCCGGTACGAAATCGACACCTATGGGGGCGAAATCAAACCCCGGGCGGCGATCACGGATACGGTGGAATGCCTGTTCATCGGCGGCGGATTTTCGGCGCTTCTGGCATCGGCCAAGCTGCGGGAATATGGCGTTGAAAGCATCCGTATCGTTGAACGCGGCGCGGATGTCGGCGGCACCTGGTACTGGAACCGCTATCCCGGCATCGCCTGCGACGTGGTGTCTTATGATTACCTGCCGTTGCTGGATGAAATGGACTATGTGCCGAAAGACCATTACGCCAAGGGCAACGAGATTTTCGAGCATTGCCAGGCGATCGCCAAAAAATATGATCTGTACGGACTGGCGGTGTTTCAGACCACGGTTATCTCAACCGTCTGGAATGACACCGAGCAATTATGGAACATCAAAACCGATCGCGGCGATCATATGAAGGCGCGTTTTGTGGTTTGCGCCAACGGCCCGATGTCCAAGCCCAAGCTGGCCAAAATCGATGGCATCGAAGACTTCAAGGGTCATTCCTTCCATTCCTCGCGCTGGGATTACGAATACACCAAAAAGGATCTGTCCGGTCTGGAAGACAAGGTCGTGGGCATAATCGGCACCGGCGCCACCGCCGTGCAGGCCGTTCCGCAGCTTGGCGCGGCGTGCAAGGAACTGTACGTGTTCCAGCGCACCCCGTCCTCGATTGATTTCCGCAGCGACTGGCCGACCGATCCCAACTGGGCGCGCAAGCTCAAGCCCGGCTGGCAGGCGACGCGCCGCGCAAAAGTGCTTTTGGCCACCAATGTGACCGATGAGCAAAAAGCAAAAAAGGCCGTAACTTCTCCTGAGGATAAAGTCCGCAAACAGGAAAACGCCAATATCGACGCCATGATGCGCATCCACCGGCGCATCGAGGAAACCGTAAAAGACCCGGCGACGGCTGAATCGCTAAAGCCCTGGTACATGCTGATGTGCAAGCGCCCCTGCTTCCATGACGATTATCTGCCCACCTTCAACCGCAAAAATGTGCATCTGATTGACACCCACGGCAAGGGCATCCACCGGATCACCGAAAAAGGCGTCGAGTTCGAGGGCAAGGTGTACGAGGTTGATGTGCTGATCTACGCCACAGGCTTTGAAGTGCAGAAGACCGGCATTTATAACCAGATCGTGGGTGAGAACGGCCTTGAGATTAATGAGAAATACAAGGACGGCATCCGCACCATGTTCGGCGTGCACTCGAACGGCTATCCCAACATGTTCATCATGGCGGGCTATCAGGCGTCGTTTCAGTTCAACCTGACCGACATGCTGTACGCCCAGGGCGAACACATTGCCGCGTGCATCGACTACACCCGCAAACATGGCTACGCCACGCTGGAAGTAACGCCGGAGGCGGAAGACTGGTGGGTGCAGGAAGTGATCAAATTCCGCGGCAAAACAAGCCGCAACCAGGATTGCACCCCCGGCTATTATAATTTCGAAGGCGAATTCAACCGCCGCCAGGATGGCACCTATAACGGCGGCTTCTACACCTATGTTGCCCACACCAAAGCGGTGCAGGAGAAGATGGACAAATACTTCGCCTTCGAGAACAAGAAGAATTAGGACATTTTGTGAACTGATTGAAACG
>JBEBFX010000266.1:0-3019 GCA_040081735.1 Alphaproteobacteria bacterium
TCGTTCAGCATTTGCGGATTGGCTTTTCCGCCCGTCGATTTCATAACCTGACCGACAAACCAGCCGAGCAATTTATCCTTGCCGCTTTTTACCTCGGCCACCTTATCTGGGTTGGCCGCCATCACTGCATCGATGGCGGCGTCGATCGCGCCGGTGTCGGTAACCTGTTTTAATCCCTGTTCGGCGACGATTGTTTCCGGATCACCGCTGCTGGCGAACATGATCTCGAACACATCCTTCGCAAGCCGGCTCGATAAGGTCTGATCGGCAAGCAGATCCAGCAGACGCCCAAGCGCCGCTGCGGAAACCGGAGACGTTTCAATGGTCAGCCCCGCTTCGTTCAGCGCGCCATACAGATTTGTAATGACCCAGTTGGCGGCAATTTTGGCGTCACGCCCTTTTGCCGCCTGTTCAAAATAATCCGCCGTTTCACGTTCGGCAACCAGGATGCCGGCGTCATACGCCGATAGCCCATAAGCCGAAATAAAACGCGCTTTCTTCGCATCAGGAAGCTCGGGCAAGGTTTCAGCTATCTGATCTACCCAGGCTTGCGTAAATTCCAGCGGCAGCAGATCGGGATCAGGGAAGTAGCGGTAATCATGGGACTCTTCCTTTGATCGCATCGGCCTGGTTTCGCCCTTTACCTGATCATAAAGCCGGGTTTCCTGACGGATTGCGCCGCCTTCTTCAATGATTTCGATCTGCCTGCGCGCTTCGTATTCGATGGCCTGGCGGATAAAACGCATCGAGTTCACATTCTTGATTTCACACCGCGTTCCCAATGGCCCGCCGGGTTTGCGCACCGACACATTGATATCCGCGCGCATCGAACCTTCCTGCATGTTGCCATCGCAGGTGCCCAGATATCGAAGTATCGTGCGTAATTTCTCAAGATATAGCGTTGCTTCTTCGGACGAGCGGATATCCGGCTGCGAGACAATCTCCATCAACGCCACGCCGGAACGGTTCAAATCCACATAGGACATGCCGGGATGCTGGTCGTGCAGACTTTTGCCCGCGTCCTGTTCCAGGTGCAGCCGCTCGATCCGCACAACCCGCACGCCGCCGTCCGGCATATCCACGCGCACTTCACCGCGCCCGACAATCGGAAAGGTGAACTGTGAAATCTGATAGCCCTGCGGCAAGTCCGGATAGAAGTAATTTTTGCGGTCAAACACAGAACGCAAATTGATTTGCGCCTTCAGGCCAAGCCCGGTGCGCACCGCCTGCGCAATGCAGAATTCATTGATTACCGGCAGCATGCCCGGCATGGCCGCATCCACCAGACTGACATGGTCATTGGGTTCACCGCCAAAGTCTGTGGGCGCGCCGGAAAACAGTTTGGCTTTGGAGGAGACCTGCGCATGCACTTCCATGCCAATGATCAGTTCCCAGTCACCGGTATTGCCGGTGATATAGCCGCCATGCTCGCCGTGCTTTGCGTCGTAAATTTCCTGTATGGACATGCTTAAGCTCTCCACCACTGTTCAGGGCGCGCCGTGAAGGCCGCTGCTTCTTCAAGAACGCCCGCAACGCGCAACACAGTCTCTTCATCAAATGCCTTGCCAATCAATTGCAGGCCCAGCGGCAAGCCATCATCCGACAATCCGGCCGGAACCGAAATTCCCGGAAGCCCCGCCAGATTTGCCGGCACCGTAAATACGTCATTCAGAAACATGCCGATAGGATCATCATCACGGGCGCCAATCGCAAACGCCGGACTGGGGGTTGCAGGGGTCAGAATAGCGTCCACTTTTTCAAATGCCGACCTGAAATCATTGGCGATCAGTGTGCGCACGCGCTGCGCCCGCAGATAATAGGCGTCATAATACCCCGCCGACAGCACGTAGGTGCCGATCAGAATGCGCCGTTTCACCTCGGCCCCAAAACCCGCGCTGCGCGACTGTTCATAGGTATCGGTCAAATCCCTGCCCGCCACGCGCAAGCCATAGCGCATGCCATCATACCGCGCCAGATTGGAAGACGCTTCCGCAGGGGCGACGATATAATAAGCGGGCAAAGCATATCTGGTGTGCGGCAGGCTGATTTCAATGATCTCGGCGCCTGCTTCGCGCAGCCAGTTGGCGCCCCTGGCCCACATCGCTTCAATGCCGCCGGGCATGCCATCGACCCGGTATTCCGCCGGAACGCCAATGCGCATACCCTTGATATTACCGGTCAACGCCGCTTCGTAATCGGGGACCGGGCGGTCCACGCTGGTTGAATCTTTCGGATCATGCCCGGCCATCACGCCCAGCAGGATCGCCGCATCCCGCACAGTGCGCGCCATCGGCCCCGCCTGATCCAGCGACGACGCAAAGGCGACGATGCCCCAGCGCGAACAGCGGCCATAAGTTGGCTTCATCCCGACAATGCCGGTAAACGCCGCAGGCTGCCGGATGGACCCGCCTGTGTCCGTACCGGTTGCCGCGAGGCACAGATGGGCGGCGACCGCCGCGGACGATCCGCCGCTGGAACCGCCGGGAACCAGTCTGGCGGCATCGCCCCTGCGCCGCCACGGATTGACCACCGGGCCGTAATAACTGGTCTCATTGGATGAGCCCATGGCGAACTCGTCGAGATTGAGCTTGCCCAGCATCACCGCGCCCGCCTGCCACAGATTGGCGGTAACACTAGATTCGTACGCCGGTATAAATCCGTCAAGGATGTGACTGGCGGCCGTGCTCAATACATCTTTGGTGCAGAACAGATCCTTGATACCCAGCGGGATCCCGTCCAGCGCCCCCGCCCGCCCGGCCGCCAGCCGCTGATCCGAGGCCCGCGCCATTTCGCGCGCGCGGTCCGGCGTTTCCGTAATAAAGCAGTTCAGATCCCGCGCCGCCGCCATCGCCGCCAGATAGGCATCGGTCAGTTCCAGCGCGCTGAATTTTTTACCGCGCAGTCCGTCGCGGGCCTGCGCCAGGCTCAGTTCCGTCAAATCCGTCATGCGGCGTTCCTATTCGACAACTTTGGGCACGACGAAAAAGCCATGTTCGGCGAGCGGCGCATTGTGCAGCAC
>JBEBFX010000267.1:0-2994 GCA_040081735.1 Alphaproteobacteria bacterium
CGCCCGGCCCGGACGTCGTCACATTCCGGCGCAACGGTAAATTGGGCGCATAATGGCTGGCCAGTTGACCGGGCGAGCGCGGCGCATCCGGGTCATCAGCGCCCGTAATGACAGTTCCGGCAATGGCGGCAATCTGATCTCGCGTCACGCTGCCGGGCCGCAACAGAAATACGTCATCGCCGCGCACCTGCACCACGGTTGATTCAAGCCCCAAAGCGCAGACGCCCCCGTCGAGGATCATCGCCACCCTGCCGCCAAGCTCCGCTGCGACATGGGCGGCGCTTGTCGGGCTGATCCTGCCGGAAATATTGGCGCTTGGCCCGGCGATGGGGCAACCAGCGACGGACAGCAACGCCTGCGCGAGCGGGTGCGCGGGAACGCGCAGCGCCACCGTATCCAGCCCGGCGCTGACCAGCAAAGACAGACCGCACCCGGCCCGGCGCGGCAGCACCAGCGTAAACGGGCCGGGCCAGAAATGTTGCGCCAGCAGCAACGACAGCGGATCAAATTCCGCCAGTTCCCTTGCCGCCGCCAGATCGCACACATGCACGATCAGCGGATTAAACTGCGGGCGCCCCTTGGCGGCGAATATCTCTGCAACGGCGCGTTCATTGCGCGCGTCCGCGCCCAGGCCGTACACCGTCTCGGTCGGAAACGCCACCAGCCTGCCGGCGCGGATCAGCGCGGCCGCCGCGCGAACAGGCTCGCCGTCTGAATGTTTAATATTTGCGCTGTGCGTCATAATTTCCGTATGCGTTTTTCATGCCGCGCGTGGTGTGATTTCCTGTTCTATCCGCCGCCGTGCGGTACGGCTGGCGGCATCCAGATCATAACGCGCCTGAAGATTGATCCAGAACTCTGGCGAGGTGCCAAAATAGCGCGCCAGACGCAGGGCGGTATCGGTTGAAACCGACCGGCGGCCAAGCGCAATATCATTAAGGCGCGAACGCGGCGCCTTGATGGCGTTGGCGAGTTCATACACGCTGATCGCGAGCGGCGTCAGAAATTCATCGCGCAGGATTTTTCCCGGATGCACCGGCGGCAACCGGCGGCCGCTTGTAATATCCGTGAAGTCCACCCTGCCTCTGTCCAGATCGTCCCGTTTAATGTTCATGGGTCTGCCCTCTAATGATAATCGGCAATTGTTACATCCCAGGCTTCATCGTCCCGCCAGACAAAACAAACCCGCCATTGTTCATTAATGCGGATGCTGCTCTGACCTTTGCGGCTGCCACGCAACATTTCCAAGCGGTTGCCGGGCGGCGCGCGCAGGTCATCCAGACGCGTGGCCGCATCAAGCGCAACCAGTTTCTCCCGTGCGCGCCGTTGAAGCTGCGGCGGCAAATCGCGGACGGCATAGCCTGCAAAAATCGCTGCGGTACGTTTATCGCCGAAACTCTTGATCATTCATATAACGTACCGTATAACGGTACGAAATGTCAATGGCGCTATCTGGCTAAATTCTGTACCCAGTCGCATCTTTACTGTTTCCGTATTCCGTCATGACCGGTATCATACGGCAATATTATCAAACAGGAGACTTAAATGGCCGAATATACTGCCCCGCTCAAAGATATGTGGATGGCGTTACAGGCGGCGGCGGATATGCCTGCGCTTATGGCCACCGGCGGCTTTGGTGATTTAAGCGACGAACTGACCGATGCGGTGCTGGAAGGCGCGGGTAAATTCGCGCGTGAAGTGATCGCGCCGCTCAACATCATTGGCGATCAGCAACGGGTCAGCCTTGCGAATGACAGGGTAAAAACCGCCGATGGATTTGCGGACGCCTACCGCGCCTATGTGGATGCGGGCTGGTGCGGAATTTCCGGCGATCCGGAATATGGCGGCCAGGGCCTGCCGCTGGCGCTGGCCAATGCGGTGGAGGAGATGATGATTTCCGCCTGCATGGCGTTTTCCCTTTGCGCCACTTTGACCCACGGCGCGGTGGAGGCGCTGGATGCCCATGGCAGCGCGGAACAAAAGCGGCTTTATCTTGGCCGTCTGATTACCGGCGAATGGAGCGGCACCATGAATTTGACCGAGCCTCAGGCCGGGTCCGATGTGGGCGCCCTGACCAGCAGGGCGGTGCGCCGTCCTGACGGCAGCTACGCCATTACCGGCGGCAAGAT
Source organism: Alphaproteobacteria bacterium (assembly GCA_040081735.1). Lineage (GTDB taxonomy): Bacteria > Pseudomonadota > Alphaproteobacteria > UBA11222 > UBA11222 > UBA11222. The sequence continues at coordinate 2,130 of JBEBFX010000267.1, forward strand.
ATTCATCACCTATGGCGAACACGAGATGTCCAGCAATATCGTGCATCTGGTGCTGGCGCGGCTGCCTGAATCACCCCCCGGCACACGCGGTATTTCATTGTTTATCGTGCCGAAATATCTGCCTGACGCGGACGGCAATCCCGGGCTGCGCAACGATCTGCGCTGTATCGGGCTGGAAGAAAAAATGGGCATTCACGCCTGTCCGACCTGCGTTATGTCCTATGGCGAAAACACCGGCGCCATCGGTTTTTTGCTGGGCGAGGAAAATCGCGGCATGAGCTGCATGTTCACCATGATGAACTCGGCGCGCCTGAATGTCGGCCTGTCGGGCGTTGCCGTGGGCGAACGCGCCTATCAGCAGGCGCTGGCCTATGCGCTGGATCGCAAACAGGGCAAGCCGCTGACGCCGCCGGAACTGGCCGCCGAAGGCCTGCCGATTGCAGCGCATGCGGATGTGCGCCGCATGCTGCTGAGCATGAAATCGCTGGTGCAGGGGGCGCGCGCCATCTGCTACGCCAATGCGGGCGCCATGGATATGGCGCGCAAGGCCTCTGATGCTGAAACCCGGGCGGCGGCGCAGGCCCGTGCCGATCTGCTGACCCCCATATCCAAAGCCTGGGGCACGGATATCGGCGTCGAGGTCGCCTCGCTGGGTATTCAGATACATGGCGGCATGGGCTTTATCGAGCAAACCGGCGCCGCGCAATATCTGCGCGATATCCGTATTGCGCCTATCTATGAAGGCACCAACGGCATTCAGGCCATAGATATGGTCACCCGCAAGCTGCCCATGCAGGGCGGCGCCGTCATGCGCGGCTTTATCGCCGAGATGCAGGAAACCGCCGATCACTGCCGCCAGCTGAAC
>JBEBFX010000107.1:0-11013 GCA_040081735.1 Alphaproteobacteria bacterium
CAATCAGCGCGCCCATATCCAGGGCCATCAGGCGTTTGTTTTTCAGGCTTTCCGGCACATCGCCATTGATAATGCGCTGGGCCAGACCTTCGATGATTGCCGTCTTGCCGACGCCGGGTTCTCCGATCAGCACAGGATTATTCTTGGTGCGCCGGGATAAAACCTGGATGGTGCGGCGGATTTCTTCATCGCGTCCGATCACCGGGTCAACCTTGCCGTCGCGGGCAGCCTGGGTCAGGTCGCGCGCATATTTTTTCAGCGCTTCGAAACTGTCTTCGGCCGACGCATTATCGGCAGTGCGGCCCTTGCGCATTTCATTGATGGCGCGATTGAGATTTTCCGGCGTCACGCCCGCCTGCTGAAGCACCCTCGCGGCCTCGCTGCCCCTGGCCAGCATGGCGCCAAGCAATAAGCGTTCTGCGGTGACAAAGGCGTCACCGGCTTTTTTGGACAGATCTTCGGCCTGCTCGAACAGCTTTACCAGCGGCTGGCTCATGTGCAACTGGCCCGCGCCCGGCCCGCTGGCCGACGCCATTTTCGCCAGCGCCTGTTCGACGCTCTGCTTTGATTGTTCCGGATCCCCGCCGGCCTTGCGGATTAAATTCGCCGCGAGGCCATCTGCATCATCCAGCAGAACCTTAAGCAGATGTTCGGGGGTATATTGGCCATGGCCGCTGCGGCTGGCCAGAGTTTGGCCTGCCTGAATCAGGCCGCGCGAGCGTTCGGTATATTTTTCGAATTGCATCTGACACCTCCAAAGCGCGTTCGCCATCTACGGCATGCCATGCCGCAAATATGAGCACTCCGTCAGGAGCTGCCCGGCAACGCCTCATTGCACCAATGCGGCACGGCCTTCCCAGAAGCGCCATACCGCCTACAGGACTATGTGGGATATCAATGGGGCCCGCGCAAGATCGGGGGTTAAATATAGATTTCGATTATTCCCGCATCAGGCCGTGCTGGATACATTATCTTCATAACCGCCATCAGTCGGCGCTTCAGACGCATTTTCGCGGGAGCCGCCTTCATAGCCCGAACCTTGCTCCTGATCGCCCGTCTCCTGACCATTTTCTGGCTGGTTGAGGCGGCGGCTTCCGATATTGCGGCTGTTTTCGCGTTCGCGGGTGGCGGCTTGCGCCTGATTGGCGGCCGCCAGCAGACGGAGATAATGTTCCGCATGCTGGAAGTAATTCTCGGCTCCGACGTGATCGCCCTGGGAATTGGCGTCCCGCGCCAAATTCTGGTATTTTTCAAGAATATGCGCAACAGTTCCACGAATTTTTACATCCGGGCCGTTGCTGTCGAGGGTGCGGTTCAGGTTAACAACGCCACCCGGGCTTCCCCCCAGACTGCTGCTGCTGACGCTGCCGCCGGTATTGGGTTTACCGCGTCCGCGTCCGCGTGAACGCTGCTTGTTGAGGTTAGTCTGTTGCACGGGCCTCATGCGACAATGAACTCTTGCATCATTCGCTTACTTCTCACCATGAGTAAAAATTCTCCATTGATTCTATTTCTCTAGCATCCACCGGCCAGTTAGCATCCCTACGCAAAACCGCAGACGGCCCTTCCGGATGCCGTCACCGGTCATTTAAACGTTGTCAGCGCAAATTTCGGCTTCAGCCCTGTTCCCCGAATGAAACGCCGCCCGAGGAAGTGTATCAGCCTCTTCCCAACCGGCATTAAATACACCATTTGCTGGCGCGATCCGATCTGGAACCGTTTGGATGCCACGACAGCAATGGATAACCGCGAGAGCCTTGTATACTCAATCGCTGGGCAGACAATAACCGCTTACGCCAGTGATTCCAACATTAATATTATGAGGCCGGTCTGGCCTCCAATCGCCCCGCCACAGCCCTGGCCACGCCCCCCAGATCATGGCGCGTGTCCAGCACAGCCAGCCCGGCTTGACGTAACATAATCTGTACGGCTCCGGCCTGACCCGCTCCGGTCTCAAGGATCACCAATCCGTCCGGAGACAGCAACTGTGCCAGGGAAATGGTTATTATCCGGTAAAAATTCAGGCCATCCACCCCCCCGGCCAGCGCCTGATAAGGATCAAAACCAATTACTTCCGGCGCCAGCCCCGCAAGGGCGGCGTCCTCAATATAAGGCGGATTGGAGACGACCATATCGAAAGGCCCCCCCGCCTGGCTGGACCACCCGCCGTTTTGGACATCGCACTGAATGAACCGGGCGCGTTGCGAAAAACCCAGATGGGCCGCATTACGCCGCGCCACATCCAGCGCGCCATTCGAAATGTCTATGCCTGTGCCCCGGGCACAGGGAAATTCCGACAACAGCGCCAGCAGCAGGCACCCGCTGCCTGTGCCAATATCAAGTATGCGCAGCGGACGTTCACGATCCCTGACTGCATCAAGCGCCGCGCTAATCAGGGTTTCGCTGTCCGGGCGCGGATCAAGGGTCGCAGGCGTGATTTCAAAATCCAGACTCCAGAACTCCCGCCGTCCCAGAATCCGCGATACCGGCTCGCGCGCAACACGGCGCGAAATCATTTCCGCATACGCCGCCGTCTGCCCCGAAGACAGTTCAGCATCGGGATTGCGGATCACCGCTTCGGCCGTCATTCCGGCGGCCGCCATCAACAGCAATCGGGCATCCAGAACCGCCTGCTCCACGCCCGCCGCCCGCAACTGCGCAGCCCCTGCGCGCAGCGCCTCGTGTATGGCGGGCACGGTTACGCCCCCTCACCCAGCGCAGCCAGACGCTCGGCCTGATCATGGGCGATCAGGGGGTCAATCAGGTCATTCAGGTCTTCGCCCGATATCACGCGCTCAAGTTTATACAGGGTCAGATTGATACGATGATCGGTGACGCGGCCCTGGGGGAAATTATAGGTGCGGATGCGTTCGGACCGGTCGCCGCTGCCGATCTGGCCCTTGCGATCCGCGGCGCGGGCCCTGTCCTGGGTCTGACGCTCATTATCATACAGCTTGGCGCGCAGCATCATCATCGCCTTGGCGCGGTTTTTATGCTGTGACTTTTCGTCCTGACACTGCACCACAACGCCCGTCGGCACATGGGTGATGCGGATGGCGCTGTCGGTCGTGTTGACATGCTGACCGCCTGCGCCCTGGGAACGGTAGGTGTCCACGCGCAGGTCTTTTTCATCCACATGGATATCGACTTCCTGGGCTTCGGGAAGCACGGCAACTGTCGCTGCCGAGGTGTGAATTCGGCCCTGGGCCTCGGTGTCCGGAACCCGTTGAACGCGATGCACGCCCGATTCATATTTCAGCCGGGAAAAAACATTCTGGCCGGAAATGGATGCAATGATTTCTTTGTAGCCGCCCATCTCGCCGTCCGACACTGAAAGCACTTCAACCTTCCAGCCCTGGGCCGCTGCGTAATTCTGATACATGCGAAACAGATCGCCCGCAAAAAGCGCTGCCTCGTCCCCGCCGGTCCCGGCGCGCACTTCAAGGATGGCGTTTTTGCGATCGGCTTCGTCCTTCGGGGCAAGCAGGATCAGCAGTTTGTTTTCCAGATCCTCCAGGCGGATCTGAACGCTGCTGCGCTCCTCATGCGCCATTTCGCGCATTTCCGTCTCCGTACCGGCGTCAACGATCAGCGCCTCCAGTCCCGCCAGTTCATCGCGCACGGAATTCCAGGCCAGAACGCCTTCCACCACCGGCGACAGTTCCGCGTATTCGCGCGACAGCGCCACAAAGGTTTCCGGCGGCAGCTGGCCCGCCATGCGCGCCTCCAGCTCCTGGTGGCGCAGGACGACTTCGTTCAGTTTCGTCTCTGGTATCAGCACGGCTTCACGGACCTGACTTTATAGGGGCGCCGGAACACTGGCTGCCTGCATGGCGGCAGCTTTCGCCTCAACCAGTTCGACGATATGATCCACCAGGCGGGCATTATCCATCTTGTGATCCGCCACGCCAGACACATAGACCATGCCCGATCCGGCGCCGCCGCCGGTAAAGCCGATATCGGTTTCGCGCGCCTCGCCGGGGCCATTCACGACACAGCCCATGATCGACAGGGTAACAGGCTGGGCAATATGCGCCAGCCGCTGTTCCAGCGCCGCCACCGTCCTGACCACGTCAAAACCCTGCCGCGCGCAGGACGGACAGGCGATGATATTAACCCCGCGATGACGCAGGCCGAGCGCCTTCAGCATCTCAAAGCCGACCCTGATTTCCTCGACCGGATCGGCGGACAGAGACACCCTGATCGTATCGCCGATACCGGCCCATAGCAGCATGCCCATGCCGATCGAACTTTTGACCGATCCGGTCATCAACCCGCCCGCCTCGGTAATACCCAGATGCAGCGGAAAATCCCCGGCTTCCGCCAGTCCCTGATAGGCGGCAACCGCCAGAAACACGTCCGACGCCTTGACGCTGATTTTATATTCCCGGAAGTCATGGTCTTCCAGAATGCTTGCGTGATACAGGGCGCTTTCGACCATCGCTTCGGGGCAGGGCTCGCCATATTTTTCAAGCAGATTCTTTTCCAGCGAACCGGCGTTGACGCCAATGCGTATCGAACAGCCATAATCCCGCGCGGCCTGGATCACCTCGCGCACGCGTTCCCTGGAACCGATATTACCGGGATTGATCCGCAGGCACGCCGCGCCGGCCTCGGCCGCCTCAATCGCGCGGCGGTAATGAAAATGAATATCGGCGACGATGGGCACATTTGATTCGCGCACAATGGTTTTCAGCGCACGTGTCGCGTCTTCGTCCGGACAGGATACCCGCACAATATCGGCGCCCGCCTGTTCCAGGGCATGAATTTGCGCCAGAGTGGCCCTGGCGTCGCCCGTAATGGTGTTGGTCATGGACTGTACAGTAATAGGCGCATCACCGCCGACAGGCACTTTGCCAACGAACACCTGGCGTGACTTGCGGCGCTGAATATCGCGGTAAGGCCGTAAACTCATGGTTGGCTCAATCTCATATAATACAGCTGACACAGCCTGCTATATAGCAACCGGGGAGAGATGGCGCCAGAGATCAGATAGATGGCGCCGGAATTAGCCGCCAAACTTCGCCTTGAGACCGGCAATATCAAGCGGCAGGCCGCGAATGACATCGCCTTTGCGCCCCAGTGAAGGTAATGCCGTTCCCTGAACAAATATGGTCAGGGCCTCTGCATTGCCAATCATCACCACTAATCCGGTTTCACCGGGCGGCGGAACATATTGTTCACCCGCGCGCATCACCCAGGATTTCACCACCCCGCCATTGGCGCGCGATACCCGCATCCAGGTATCCGCCGATGCCCGCAGCACGATGGGCGCATCGGCCAAAGTTTCGGGTAAGATGGGAACTGCCGGATCGGGCAGCCTTTGCAGGCCGCCCGGCGGCAATGGTGAAAGACCCGCCCCAATACCGGCCAGATTATCGGACAGCGTCGCAGGCGCAATCGCTGCGCCTGATGAAAATTCAACCGCGCCAACATCTTCGGCAAGGATCGCCTCGTTACCATCCTGCTCGCCTTGATCTGTCACCTCGCCACTGCCCGCATCCTCGCTGGATAGAGCGGGCGGTGGAGTCTGGCCAACCAGTTCTTCTATCGGCGGTATCTGCGGCGCTTCTGAAACCGTTTCGGGCGCCTGTTCAATCAATGGGGAAGGGGAAGCTAAATCAGGCGGCGCTGGCTCTGGTGACTGCAAGGCGCCTGTTGCCCGGGGTTCAGGGGGGAGTGAGGCAGTTTCATCGGCCTGCAATTCTGCGGGTGGCGCCCCCGCTAGCGGAATCGGCGCAATTTCCACATCAAAATTCAGATACCAGAAACCGAACACTACAAGCGCCAGCGCCAGTGCAAGCAGCAAAAGCAGGCGGCCTGGTTTGGCCTGCACCTGTGCTGTTACAGGAAAATGCAGTCTATCCGATGCGATAGCAGGCTCAAGTTCCAGCCGGACACGGCGCACCATCTCATCGGCGTCAAGTTGAAGATGGCCCGCATAGGACCGCACGAACCCCTGCACGTAAACGGGCGAGGGTAGATCGGAATATCGCCCTGCCTCGATCGCCTCAAGATGATAGACGCTAATGCGCAATGTCTGCGCCGCATCCTGGATTTCCTGACCCGCAGCTTCGCGCGCCAACCTGATATCCCGGCCAACCCCGGTATAATCCTGCGCGTCTTCAATTTCACCCAAGGTCCTGCCCCCAGCGCAGTGTGCATTTAAGCGGTATAGTAATCAGCAGCCCCTAGAGCAAATTGTTATAGGATTAAAACACCCAACTCTGTGTCATCCCGGACTTGTTCCGGGATCCAGGGCAAAAATTGCCAGCTTTTCCTTGTAACTCCTGGACCCCGGAATAAATCCGGGGTGACAGGCTGAGGACCGGGTGTGTCAATCTGATAACAAAACGGTCTGAATTATTAGATAGACCATGTTCCAGTTTACACGTTAAAGCACAATTTATACTGAAAAGTCCGAAGTAATTTCTGCCCGAAGCCAATCATAATCATTAACGGTGGTAAATCTTTAAACAGTTATATTGTACCGGGCGGCGAATTCCAGTAATTGCGCGCGCACATCCGGACTGTTTGCACGTAGCGCCTCGTTCATCAGTGCCGAAACCTTGCTGACGGGCAGGTTCACCACCATTAATTTTACGGGGCCTATCGCCATGGGGGACATGGAGAGCGCGCGATAGCCAAGCCCAATCAACGCCATGGCTTCCAGCGGCCGGGAGGCTAATTCGCCGCATACGCCCACCGGCACCCCGCCGGCGTCGCACTGCTGCACGATATGGTGCAACAGGTGCAGCGAAGATGCGCACAACGGATCATAGCGGCCGGCGAATTTTGGATTTTCACGGTCATAAGCGTAAAAAAACTGCAACAGATCGTTGGAGCCAATGGAAATGAAATCGACGAGCGGCAATAGGTGCGGCAGCTGCCAGACCAGGGCGGGCACTTCCAGCATCGTGCCGATACGCAGGCTTGCAGGCGGAACCAGCCCAAGACGGCGTTGACGCTCCAGTTCCTGATCAACCAGGGCGCGCGCCTGTTTAAATTCGCTGATCTCGCTGATCATCGGAAACATCATATTCAGTTCGCGCCCCGAGGCGGCGGCCAGCAGCGCCCGCACCTGATATTTCAGCAGGCCTGGCCGTTCCATCGCCAGACGGGTGCCGCGCCAGCCGAGCGCCGGATTTTCTTCGCCGCGCTGGCGCAGATAAGGCAGGGTTTTGTCGGCGCCAACATCCAGCGTGCGGAATATCACCCGGCGGTCCCGAGCTGCATCCAGCACCCGGCCATACAGATTGCGCTGCACCTCAAAGCGGGGAAACAGCGCTGAAATCAGAAACTGCAATTCGGTCCGGAACAATCCGATGCCATCCGCGCCGGTGTCATCCAGATGCGGCAGATCCACAATCAGCCCGGCATTGATATCCAGCCTCACCTGCACCCCATCCGTGGTAATTGCGGGGGTGCCGCGAAGCGCGTCGAACTGGGCCTGTTTTCGCGCGCGCACGGCCATGCGCACCGAATAGGCGGCCATGACATCCTCGGTCGGGCGGACATAAACCGCGCCCAGTTCCCCATCCAGGATGATGCTGTCGCCCGGTTCGACCCAGTCCAGAATGTCCGCAGCCCCGCCGACCATGGGAATTTCCAGCGCCCGCGCGACGATTGCCACATGTGAGGTGTCCGTGCCTTCTTCCACGATCACGCCGGCCAGTTTGCTGCGGTCATAATCAAGCAGTTCTGTCGGGCCCAGACTGCGCGCCACGACGATGGTGTTATCGGGTAATTCTTCTGCGCCGGGCGCATGAATCTGTCCGGTCAGATGGCGCAGCAGCCGATTGGAGAGATCATCCAGATCCTGCAGGCGTTCGCGCAGATAGGGATCGTTCACGCGCTGCATGCGGGCGCGATTTTCCATCTGCACCCGCTCGGCGGCGGCGGCGGCAGTGAGGCCGGATTCCACCGCCTCGCGCAGCCGCGTGGTCCAGCCATGGTCCTTGGCGAACATCTGATAGGCTTCCAGCACATCGCGATGTTCCCCGGCGCGCGCCAGCTTGTCGCTGGACAGCATGATCTCCAGCTCGCTTAATAATGCCTCCAACGCCGCATCCAGCAACACCCGCTCGGCCTTGATGTCGGCTGCGATAATATGGGTAATGTCTACGCGCGGCGCGTGCAGCACGACCTTGCCAAAGGCGATGCCATCGGCCAGACCCCTGCCATGGAAGCGATGGGTGCGCACTTCCGCCAGCACGGCGCCGATACCGGGCAGGGCCCCGCCCTGAACGCCGGGCCGGGTCTCCGGCGGTGCGTCTGACGCAACCACCTCCGCCAGCACCATGGCGACGGTCTGCATGCTTTCAATTTCTTCTTCTTCATAAAGGCGCATGGTGCGGTTCTGCACCACCAGCACCCCGATCACGCGGCCGCCACGCAGCATCGGCACACCCATCAGGGATTTGAAAATTTCTTCCCCGGTCTCAGGCTTGAAGGCGAAGTGCGCATGCGCCTGGGCGTCGGGCAGCGAAATCGTGTCGGCGGTTTCTGCGATCAGCCCGACCAGGCCTTCACCGATTTTCAGATGGGTTTTGTGCACAGCCGCAGGATTAAGGCCTTCGGTCGCGAACAGTTCCAGCAGGTTATTGGCCCGCAGCAGATACAGCGAGCACACCTCGGCCACCATATTGGCGGCAATGGCGCGCACAACCATGTCGAGCCGGGTTTGCGTGTCCTTCGGCTCCGCCATGATTTCGCGCAGACGCCGAAGCAGCACACGCGGACCCCCTGGTGAGCCCTGCAGCACTAACCTGTTTCCCTTCGCGTAGTTTGTCTAAAAAATTGGCCCCGCATAAAATGTGCCAAACTCAGTCTGCGTCCAGTCCAAAGGCCGTATGCAGCGCACGGACCGCCAGTTCAGTATAGTCCGCCGCGATCAGAACGCTGATTTTAATTTCCGATGTCGAAATCACCTGAATATTGATGCCCTTTTCGGCCAGCGCCGTGAACATGCGGGTTGCAACCCCCGCATGGCTGCGCATGCCGACGCCGATCACCGATACCTTGACCACATTGGCGTCGTTCAGTAACTGGCGGTAATTCAGCTCTTTCTGCAGGCCGCCGATCACCTGCACCGCGCGGTCAAGATCGGCCCGTCCCACGGTAAAGGTCATATCGGTGGAAGTGCCGTCTTCGGAGACGTTCTGAACGATCATATCCACATTGATGTTGGCGTCCGCCAGCGGGCCAAAGATACTGGCCGCCACGCCGGGCTTGTCGGCGACGCGCAGCAGGGTGATTTTCGCCTCGTCCTTGGAATAGGCAATGCCGCTGACAACTTCCTGTTCCACGATCTCTCCCTCATCAACAACCAGCGTGCCGGGCCTGTCCTCGAAACTGGACAGCACCTGCACCCGTACATTATGCACCATGGCCAGTTCGACGGAACGGGTCTGCAACACCTTGGCCCCGAGCGACGCCATTTCCAGCATTTCCTCATAGGTGATTTTATCAAGCTTGCGGGCCTTGGCGACGATGCGCGGATCGGTGGTGTAAACCCCGTCCACATCGGTAAATATATCACAGCGGTCGGCCTTGATCGCCGCAGCAATCGCCACAGCACTTGTATCCGATCCGCCGCGCCCCAGGGTCGAAACCCGCCCGCCGGGCGCAAGCCCCTGAAATCCCGCAATAACGGCAACCTCGCCGCGCGCAAAGCCCGCTTCCAGAACGCCGGCGTCAATATCCAGAATGCGCGCGGAACCGTGGGCGTCCGACGTGGCGACCGGCAACTGCCAGCCCATCCAGGACCGGGCGGACACCCCGATATCCTGCAACGCCAGCGCCAGCAGCCCCGCCGTCACCTGTTCGCCCGTCGCCACCACCACGTCATATTCGCGCCGGTCCGGCATTTTGGCCGCCTGGTTGGTCCACGCCACCAGCTGATTAGTGGTTCCCGCCATCGCCGACACCACCACGGCCACCTGATGACCGGCGTCAACCTCGCGCCGGACCCGCGCGGCCACATGGGCGATACGGTCCATGTCCGCCACCGACGTGCCGCCAAATTTCATGACCAGACGGGCCATTTAACCAACCGTTCAAATAGGATAAGGATACGCAGATGCGTGCGGTGCAACTGCTGGCTATCCATACTGAATTGACCCGCAGGGCGCAAGCCGCGCAAGCCTTTAATATTTCTCGATCGGCCCCCGATTATGACGGCAAGTCCAAGCATCGACCCCGCAGAAGTGGCGCGCTTTTCCGCCCAGGCCGCCCATTGGTGGGACCCGGACGGCCCGTTCCGTCCCCTGCACATTTTCAACCCGGCCCGGCTTGCCTATATAAGCGGCCAGCTCTGCACACATTTTGGGCGCGACGGGCGCATGCCAAGCCCCCTGAACGGACTGCGGCTTCTGGATATTGGCTGTGGCGGCGGGCTGGTGTGCGAACCGATGCGCCGGCTGGGGGCAACTGTGACGGGGGCCGACGCGTCCGGGGCCAATATCGGCGCCGCCAGCGTTCACGCCCAGGCCCAGGGCCTGGACATTGAGTACCGGCACAGCAGCGCCGAGGACCTGGCGGAGGCGGGCGCGCAGTTCGATGTCATCCTCAATCTGGAAGTGATCGAGCATGTTGCCGACCGCAGCGCCTTTCTTGGCGCCTGCGCGCAGCTGCTGAAACCCGGCGGCATGATGGTGCTGGCCACCCTGAACCGCACCCTGAAGGCCTATGCTCTGGCCATAGTGGGCGCGGAATATGTGCTGGGCTGGCTGCCGCGCGGCACCCACGACTGGAACAAATTCATCACGCCCCAGGAATTATCCGCCCTGCTGGCGGCCCAGGGCCTGCATGTTGCCGGCCGCACCGGCGTCAGCTATCAGATCCTCACCGGCCGCTGGGCGCTCAGCCTGGATATGGATGTCAATTATATGCTGTGCGCGATGAAGCGGGTTTAGCAGGCTGCTGAAAAACCCGGAATTGTCATCCTGATGGCGCGCAGCGGCTGAAGGATCTCCAGCGTTTATGGCGCCTCTGAGATCCTTCGCTCTCGCC
>JBEBFX010000268.1:0-2885 GCA_040081735.1 Alphaproteobacteria bacterium
GCCGACAGCGAGACGGCCCTGTCCTACAACTGGCACCGGTATTATGATCCGGCCCTCGGGCGCTATCTGCAATCCGACCCCATCGGCCTGGCGGGCGGCATAAATCCCTATACCTATGTGGGCGGCAATCCGCTGCGCTGGATCGATCCCTGGGGGCTATTCCAATTTGGAACGAGAGGCCTAGATATATTTGGCGGGGTTAGAGAAAATATAAATCCTTCCAGGACAAATCGGGGGCTATTCCACGAGCAGGGATTTTATGAAGATGGCAGTGGCGATAATGTGGGCTTCTTCGAGGATGGGAAAGTAAAGGCCGATCCTAACTATCCAAGCAATCGAGACCTCTATGAAATGTTTGGCCCGCATTATGACGACAATCTCATGCGCAAAGCCCAGCGTATGGTTGACTCCGGCGAATATGATCTGCTGACCAATAATTGCCAGCACTATGCGGACAAGCTGCGAAGCGCCTATAACAAATTAAAAGCTAACGGCGCCAGGTCCATTCTTGGACTGCCCCAGAAATGAAACTTTAGTGGGGGTCCAAATAATGGCTATAAGTGCGAAGTTTTACCTGTATGTCTTCATTCTGGCTTCATGCACTTTTGCCATTGGCTGGTTCATGCTTTTTTATGGAGGGAATTTAACATCTAGGCCAGAGAGTTATTATTTGGTGTTCGCGGGTGAAGTATTGTGGTGGCCAACTGCAATAGCGGTATGGGTTGAGCGGTTTATAACCGGCCAAAAGGTAATTAGCAGCTCTTTTACTTTTTGGCTCGTCACCCATTATGCAGGCTATTTTTCTGCCGCACTTGCCTTGGCGGCGTACCGAAGCTGGCGTATGAAGAGAAAGCTGGCCATAGAGTAATTATGAACATGGCGTTTGCCCTTGTCAGCAAAGCTACCTGCACGCGCGATGGGCTGGGCCGGGTGGTGAGCGTCAGCACCAGATCAACGGGGTCAGACTCGATTGATTTTGCTGCTCCGGCGCTAAGGCATAATATGCAGATCACCTATACGCAGGACGCGGCGGACAATCTGGGCGCGCTCAGCGACCCGCGCAGCATCACCACTTCTTATGTCCATAACGGCTGGGGCGAGGTTATACGCGAGACCAGCCCGGATCGGGGCGTCACGGACATTGTGTTTGATGCGCGCGGGCTGATCACGCAACAGACCGATGCGCGCGGCGTGGTCAGCACCTTCACTTATGATGCGGCGGGCCGCGTGTTAACGCGCAGCTTCCCGTCCGCCCCGGCGGAGAATGTGGCCTATGTCTATGACGCCACCGCGGGCGGCAACAAAGGTGTCGGGCGGCTGACCAGCCTCACCGACGCCTCGGGCGCCCATGCCTACGCCTATGACGCGCGCGGTAATGTGATCCTTGAGACCCGCACCATTGCCGGGCTTGGCTATGTGACCGGCTTCGCCTACGATCTTGCGGATAATCTTGTCACGCTCACTTATCCTTCCGGGCGCATTGTTAATTACACGCGCGATGGGCTGTGCCGGGTGATCAGTGTCAGCACCAGACTGAACGCCAGCGCCCCGCCTGTGACGGTGGCGTCGGGCATCACCTACGCGCCGTTCGGCCCCCTGACGGGGCTCGCTTTTGGTAACGGCGCTGGCGTCGTTCTGTGATTGATTGAATGGCCAGGGGATTCCCAAAACAGTTTTTATCTGATTCAGGGTGCGGGCTGGACAGGAGGCCCGCACGGATGACAAAACCCTGTTCTGTTGACCTTCGCGCGCGCGCAGTGGCGCGGGGTATGGCGGGCGGGCCGGTGCGCGCCGCAGCCGGGACGTCTGGCGTAAGCGTGGCGCGCGCAGTGAAATGGCCGCGGCGGTTTCGCATGACAGGGAGCGCCGCACCGGATAAAATGGGCGGGCGCCGTAACCATATACCGCAGCGGGAGCGTGACCGGTTAGTGACGCGCCCTGGGCAGACGCCTGATTTGACGCTTCATGCGCTGCTGCATGAACTGCGCGGACATGGTGTGGAAGTGTGCTGCGGCGCGCGCTGGCGCTTTCTCCGGCATGCGGGCGTCAGCTTCAAAAAAACCTCTGTCCGCCACCGGGCGGGATCGTCCGGACGCCGCACGAAAACGCGCGCGGCGGAAGGCCCGTCAAGGCAGGCCTGATCCGGCGCGGCTGCTCTTCATCGATGAGACCCGCCTTGTCCCCCATGGCTTTGGCGAAGGGGGAAGCCAAAACCAGTATGGCGCGTTTGCGCGGCTGGTGCGCACGCGGCCGGCCTCTCAACGCAAAAGCGCCGCACGGCCACTGGCAAACCCTCACCTTCCTCGCGGCGGGGCGCGCGGATCGCATCGGCGCGCCGCTGTGTGTTCAACATCTGTCCCCCATAACTTTGGCGAAGGGGGATGGCCCTGTCAACGGCGAAAGCTTCCCTGCTTACGCCGCGCAGTTCCGCGTCCCCGCACGCAAACCCGGCGGCGTCGTTCGGCGGGAAAACGATTCACTGGATCGTTTTCTTGTCCGCCTCACCATGGATAATCTCGATAGCCACAAGGCAAAGGCCCTGCGGCGCGCCATCCGCCAGGCCGGCGCAAAGCTGTTCTTCCTGCCGCCCCGATCCCGGTCCCGCCGGACAAATGTTCGCCAAACTGAAAACGCCGCTCCGAAAAGCCGGAGCGCCAGCCATCGGGCAAACATGGAACCGCACCGGAGCGCCGCCCGAAAACTTCACGCAACAGGAATGTGCAGATTACATCAAAAACTCACAATACGCTTCAACCTGAAACAGAAAGACTCTAGCAGGCTGCTGAAAAACCTTTCTTTTTGTCATCCTGAGCGACCCGCTGCGCCAGCGCTTGCGCGGCGAGAGCGAAGGATCTCAGAGGCGCCATAAACGCTGGAGATCCTTC
>JBEBFX010000108.1:0-10810 GCA_040081735.1 Alphaproteobacteria bacterium
GGTCCATGATGACCAGTTGCACAGAAACATCCTGCAGCGCATCGCCTTTGCCGCCGCCCAGCCGCGTGTCGCGAACCAGTTCCTGCGCTTCGAACGCCCATTTGTCGCCATATTGCGCTTTCATCTCCCGCTCAACGAAGGGCCGCAGACCCGATTTCAGGAGCTCAAGCGCCTTGCCGACCCGTTCCTGATTGGTGATCGCCACGCCGTCAGACTTTCCGCGCGCGTTTTGAGACGGGGCCAGACGATTTCGCGACGGATGCCGCCTGGCGAACGTGGATGATGCCTGACTTCGCCGGAACTGACAGTGCGCCTGACTTGCCAGCGCTCAATTTGACCTTGGGCGGACGGCCGCCCTTCTTGCCGTTCTCTCGCGCCGCCGCCGCCTTGCCGGGCGAACGGGCCGAACCGGCTTTCGCCGCGCGCTGGCGGTTCATCCACGCCTTTGTGCCAAGGAGACCGGCAAGCAAGCCCGGAATGCTGAGATCAACATCGAGCTTTTCCCAGTGCAGGCCGGCCCCGAGGCCGAGAATTTCGATCCCGGCAAGGGCGGCCTCATCCGCGCCTTCAAGGCCTTGCGCGTCTTTTGCGGGAAACGCGAAGGTGCAGCCATTCGTCAAATCGACGATGATGCGCCCAGTCTTGCGGTCATAGCGCGCGGACTTCGCGCGCGGCTCCTGGCGCAACACGGCCTCGCCGCGCTTTACCGCCCTCTCGATCATCGCCGTCATGCGGTCACCCATGAATCCTGTTCCATTCTTCAAGCAGCCGGCCGTGCCCGGCGCCCGCTTCCGCCATGATCCGTTTCAGCTCCGGGGCCTTAAATCCATTACTCCAGACAAGCGTTAAAGGATCCAGACGAAGCAACGCTTCAGCGCCCTTGCCGAACACATGAACGTGGGGCGGGCTATGATCGTTGGCGAAGATCACGAACCGGAAGCCAAAAGCGCGATACACCGTCACCATGTCATATAACCCAACTTAGATGGGTTTTCAAGAGCCTCACACATCCAGCGCCGCCTGGGCAGGCAGCGGCTTATCGCCTTCGCGCGCCAGGCGGCTGATCTCCGGCCAGCTTTGCACCAGGCTGTTATAGGCCAGCGCCTCGGCGGCGCGCTTCTTGCGTTCGCACAGCGTGTAGAGACGATAGCAGAGTTCGCGCGCCACTTCAGCCTTCACGCCCAGCTTGGCCAGCAATATGGCGGCGGCGTTTTCGCCGCCTGCTTCCAGCACACGGATCAAATGATGCACCATCTCCCATACGGTCAGGCGCGTATCGGTGGCGGGGTCCCAGTTTGCCGGCAATTCGGCAGGCTTCAGCAACCGGACCTTGCCAGCCCTGGAAGCAACAATGCCCGCCTCCACAAGACCGGTGACAGCGGTCACCTTGGCGCGGGCCAGAACATCGGCCACGCCGAACTCACCCTCGGCAAAACCGAGCTGTTCGAACCAGGCCAGCGCCCAGCGGCTGTCGGCGTCGAAATCGCCCTCCTGTTCCGCCAGAACCTCGTCCAGCGTCTGGTTGATCAGCGCCAGCGCCTCGCGCACGCTCAGCGCCTTGCCCTCGGCATCGAGCACGCGTGAATAGCGGGTATAGACCGCCATGCCGGGGCCGATGGAGGCCTGCGCCAGGTCCACCGGCGCGATGTTGCCGCGCTGGAGGTGGGCGAGCGCGGCGGGCAGTTCGGCTTTGAGCGCATTGAGGAACTCGCGGCGAGTGGCGTGAGTCGCACTTGTATTACGAGGGCGACATACGAGAACAATGCTCGAAGCAAGCGCATTGGACTCGGAACCTCTCATCCGGTTGGCTAGTTCAGTGCGCATCGGCCAGGTCCCGGTGATAGAAAAACCGGCGCGGATCACCGCATCGAGAAATGTGTCCCAGCCAGTGCTGGCGGTTCCGCCCTCTCCATCGTTCTCGGTCTCCGACTGCTTGAAGGCATAGTAGATGGTGACCGGAAAACCCGGATGCGCCTGCTCAGCTAGGCGGTGCATCGCCTGAGTCATGCCGTCGAGAAAAAACGCCTCGGCAGCTTCTTTGCCGCCGTGCCGATATGGCGTTGCGACGAGCTCCTCAGCTTTTGGCACAGCGACGGTACCAAAGAGGTCGGGGATTACATTCTTCAAAGCGCGTCGCAGCCAAACATAAAAATAATCAGACAAGTCCGCGTAACCAATATTGTCGTAATAAGGAGGGTCTGTAGAAATTATTTTATTGAAGCTGATTAATTGCTTCGAGGCATCGGATTGCGCAGCAAAGCTTTTTATTGAGGCAGGGGCTTGCAGTAGAAATTTTTCGACCCACTCCAGAAGAGATTCAAAGTTTCCCGTTGATTCAGAGAACGAATTACCTTCGGCGTAATCCCAGGTCATTGGGATGGCTTGGCGGCCAAACGTATTGCGAATCTTCGTGAAGCCGTTGTCCCATCCGCAGATTGTGGAACTCCTGTCACTCAGTCGATCAACGCCGAATGCCAAATACACCGCCACGGCGTCGGCATAGGCTTGTGCACCGGTACCGCCATCGTTGAGGGGTTTGCTGTTATCGGTAATGCCAGCAATGGCGTCGTGCTTTACCCGCTCGCGGGCTTCCTGTACGAGGTCGGCGAATGTCGTCAGCGCCACGAGCTGGCGGGCGGTGAAGAGATCGCTCCACTTCGTCATGCCATAATTGCCAATACGAAACCCGAGCGCCTGTTGGAAAAACTCAATATCCGGCTTCCACTCTGGCTTGGCCTGATGCGCGACGGCCTCCATAACTTCACTCGGCGGCAGATAGACCCGCCCACGGTCACCTTCGGCGACAATTGCCATTAACCGCGCGCCCATGCGCTCGGCCATACCCTCTGCCTTGATATAATTAGGTGACATCGGTGTCCCTGACATCACACACTTGAAATTCGCGCCGCGCGACAGCTTGGTTCCGTTCTTCGCCGCCTCGGCGTCCTCCGGCTTGCCCACCTTCACTGTAAAACGAAAGCCGCCAGCCTCGATCACCGGCTGGACATAAGCCTCTTTGCCCACCTTGGTGGACAGCATGAAAGTGGAGGCGAGCGGTACATCTACATTGGCAAAGGCGGGATTGGGGCTTTTCACAGTGCGCGCCCACAGCCAGGCGATGACGGTCAGCTCGCGGCCCTCATACTTCTCCAGGTCTGGCCGCTCGGCAACCATCTCCGCCGTGATCTCTATTTTCGGATAGAGATGTCCGATGCGCTTTTCGGCCTCGTCGCGCATCCACTGGCCGTAATAGCGCACATCGGCGGCCAGCCCCTGCGCGCCGCGCCACGCCCGTAACTGACCGTTCTTTGCCTCCTCCCGCGCCGCAGGGTTTACCGGCGGCTGGCCTGCGAATTTTGGCGGGATTTCGATCATCGCCTTGTTGATCAGCACCGCCACAGGGTTGAGATCGGAGGCATAGGCCTCCAGCCCCAGCCGCTGCGCCTCCAGCGGCAGCGCGCCGCCGCCCGCGAACGGATCATGGAAGGCGGGCAGCCTGTGCCGGTCGAACAGTTCCCTGGCGCGGGGATGATCCACATTTTCCACGCAGGTGCGCCGCCAACTCTGCCAGATTTCGGCCCGCGCGCGATCCAGCACCACTTCATTCGTGGTGTTCTCCCACTTGACCAGATCCTCGATGATGCGGAACAGCCTCTGACGCTCAATGTCCGCTGCGGCGTCTTCCAGTGTTGGTTTCGGCCCTGCTTCCGGCACGGCGACCGCCTCGCTGCCGGTTGCCGCCGCATAGGCCGCCACACGCGCGTCCCAAAGCTCCAGCCGCTTTTTCAGATCGCGTTCCGCCGCGCGCCGGGTCGCGGGATCGCCCAGCAGCGTGTCCACATAGCCGGACGGATCATCCACCATCTGAGAAAAGATCACCGCCCGCGCCGCCGCCAGCGGCCGGCGCGCCCACCACAAATGCAGGGTGCTTGGGTGCCCATGCCGGATGGATTTCTCCCGCGCCGACGCCACGTTGATCGCCTCCAGCGGCAACGCCACTTCGATGAGTTTCTTTTTTTGGGTTTTCATAATTGGCGTTGCTTCTTTCACGCGGGCGCACTGGCCTTTGCCAGCAGTTCTGAAAATTCATAATTCACACTGGCAGCTGCAAAATCCGGCTCCCTCTGGAACGGCTGACGGACATAGTGAACACGGTGTCCGCCATCGGGCATGAATTCGACGATTCCCAGAATAAAATCATCGGGCTTGTTGAGCGAGTAAAGTATTTCATTGCGCGTGACGGTGATGGTGGCGGCGCCTGACACGCGGCCCTTCACCTCGATGAAGCGCAAACGGCCTGTGCCGGGAATGGCGCTTTCAATATCATAGCCAAGCTTTTCCAACTCGCGGTCCACCGGCACAAAGCCAAGGCTGCGTTCCACATCCATGATGATGGCGCGCGCCTTTGCTGCGGCGATCTGGGTATCGATGGGCGCGGCTGTCGCAAACGGAGTGTGGCCGGTCATTTGCGCCATCAGGCCGGCGGGTACGACAAGCACGCCGCCCAGCACGACGGGCGGCAAGGGCGCGATCTGCCGCTCGCGCTTGATCTCGTCCATGCGTTTATCCAGGCGGCTGGCCATGGCGTCGGCGCGTTTGCGGGCTTCGCCGGAATTAAGCCGCGCATTCAACTTGCCGGAAGCTTCCTGCGCCTTGAGCTGTTCGGCGCGAAAGTCCCAATAGTTGATTTCCTTGGTCAGGCGGTCTTTCACCGCCGCTTCGGTTTTGGCGAGCAGCGCCAGTTTCCTGCCGCGCACCTCGGCCACATGTTCGGGCACCACATGGGCGATGGCGTATCCCTGGGCCTGCGCCTCCAGGTTCTTGCCAATCCAGGCGCATTCGGGCGTTGCTAGAAGCGCCGCGGCATCAGGCTCATCCTCCCTGCACGGACGATAATCAAGATAGGGCGCGTAATTGAGATGACGGGCCGCGCCAGCCTCATCGATTTCGACGAACAAAAGACGCCTGGAAATGATGCGGCGATCGCCGCTTTTCGTCAGGCTGCCATCCTGGATGGAATGCTCAAGGAAAAACAGCACTCGCGGATGCGTTCCCGTATCACGCTCATCCACCAGCACGGCGCCGCGCCGCAGCAACTCGCGGTGCCGTTCCAAAGTCAGATCGATGGTTGCATCAAGCAGCGGATGGCCGGGGCACACAAAGGCCGCCAACGGCTGCCCGGCGGGCGCCACCAGCGCCTTGTCGAAAGCGATGCGCTCGTAACGGGAAAGCACCGGGTCACCGATGCCGATCAGGCGATCCCGGTTACGGACAGGAGCCGGAACGTTCGTGACCTCAAAGCGGCTTGGTTCGCGTTTTTTAACCGTTCCGCCCAGCCGCTGGAACGCCTCGAGGAAAAAAGATTCAATATAATGGGGTTGCAGGCGGCGCGCCTCGGCCCGCTCCATATCTTCGCGGATTTGCCAGACCTTGCTGGCGTCCATTGCATCGTGCGCCAGCGCATTGTCTTCGAGAAGGTCTTGCAGGCTCTTGCGATCAAACGCGTTTTCAACCACCTGCGTCAGGCGCGCCCGCACATCAGGCTGCTCACCATAGCGGATGGCATCGATCAGCAATTCGCGCAGCGGCCTGCCGTCAAACTGCAGCTTGCCCAGCACATCGAAGACCTGGCCACCCAAAGCGGTGCGGGCCTGTTCAAGTTTTTCAAGGAGCTTGAGATAGACCTCGCCTTCGCGCGTGCCCTCGGCGACAAGGTTCCAGAGGTGGCACACCTCGGTCTGGCCGATACGATGGATACGGCCAAAGCGCTGCTCCAGCCGGTTTGGGTTCCAGGGCAGATCGTAATTGACCATCAGATGCGCACGCTGAAGATTGATGCCTTCACCCGCCGCGTCTGTCGCCAATAGAACCTGAACCTCTGGATCGTGTTTGAAGGACTCCTGGGCCTTCAGCCGCGCCTCACGCCCCATCCCGCCATGGATTGTGACCACAGCCTCACTGCGCCCCAGCAGGGTTGAAATCCGCTGCGCCAGATAGTTCAGCGTGTCGCGATGCTCGGTAAAGATAACCAGCTTCTGGTTCGGCGATGGCTTGGGCTTGGGCGTTGAAGGGACGCCAGAGTCATAGGGAGCGGGGTCCTCAGCGAACCCGTTCCTGATCGCGGCAGGCGTGAAAATCTCGCTCAGGAGCGAAGCAAGCTCGCGCCATTTGCGGTCCTCGCCCCCACGGCGGATGGCCAGAGCCATAGTTTCGAGATGTTCCAGGGTTTCGATTTCTATGCGTAGCTCGGTAATGCTGCGCGCCGCGGTGGCCTGATCGAGGATTTGATCCTCGGCGTCTTCCAGTTCCTTGTCGGGTGCGTCTTCGAAATCCTCCAAATCTTCGGCTTCGAGGTCTGGTAATCCGGCGCGCATTGCAGCGAGCACGTCACCGCCGCGCTGCAGGGTTTCAAGCTCCCGCATGCGGCTCTCCAGACGCTCGCGGCGGCGGCGCAAAGACTGGTAGATGGCCTCTGGCGACGATGCGAGGCGGCGCTGCAGGATCGTCAGGGCGAAGCCAACGGTTCCGGCCCGTTTATCGTTTTCCAGCGCTTCCGCGCGATTAAATTCCTCACGCACATAATCGGTGACAGATTTATAGAGGGCTTCTTCCCGGCCGGAGAGTTTGTAAGGATTAGTGTAGGCGATCCGTTCCGGAAAAAGCGGGGTGGCGTCGAACTTGAGCAGGTTCTCCTTGACCATGCGACGCATCAGGTCGGAAACGTCCGCAGCGTGCACGCCGTCGCGGAATTTTCCTTCAAACCGGTCACCGTCCAGCAAAGCCATGAACAGCTGGAAGTCTGCTTCCTTGCCGTTGTGCGGCGTTGCCGTCATCAGCAGGAAGTGACGGGTGAGCGAAGAGAGCAATTGCGCCAGCCGGTAGCGCTTGGTGTATTTGACCTCGCCGCCAAAGAATGTGGCGGACATCTTGTGCGCCTCGTCGCAGACGATGAGGTCCCAACGGCAATCAGGCGCCTGAAGCTTCTGCTGGACGTCTTCGTTTCGCGACAGCTTGTCGAGGCGCGCGATTACCAGATTCGTCTCAACGAACCAGTTACCGGTACGCGCCGACTCGAGTTTGTCGTTCGTCAGAATTTCAAAGGGCAGATTGAAACGCCGGTAAAGCTCGTCCTGCCATTGTTCGGCAAGGCTGCCAGGGCAAACGACCAGGCATCTTTGCAGATCGCCGCGGGCAATCAACTCCTTCATCAGCAGGCCGGCCATGATCGTCTTGCCTGCACCGGGGTCATCGGCCAGGAGGAAGCGAAGCGGCTGCCGTGGCAGCATCGCTTCATAGACCGCCGTAATCTGATGCGGTAACGGCTCGACCACCGATGTATGGACAGCCAGCACGGGGTCGAACAGGTGTGCGAGCTGTATGCGCTGCGCCTCAGCCGCTAACCTGAACAGCGCACCATCGCCATCGAAACTCCAAGGCCTTCCTTGTTCAACGACTTCAATGCGTGGCTCGTCATGCCGGTAGAGCAGCTCGTTTGCGACCTTGCCTTCGGGTGTTTTGTAGGTGAGTTCCAGCGCGGCTGAGCCGTGCCATTGAACATTCACGACCGTCACCAGCCCATTTGGCAGGATGCCGCGAATAGATGCGTTAGGTTTCAAATCTTCGAGTTGGGCCATTTACGCATCCTCGCGATGAAGCATTATTAATAGCTCAGGTCCCTGCTGATTCAGTAGGATGATCGGTTGGTCCTGGTGTCATCTTTCGATGGAACCATTGTCTAGCCCCAGGGTGCGCCGAGGTTGTGCAGAACGCTTTTCCGTTTCCCCCGCCGCTATCAGTACATCACCCACTCATGATAGACGCCAATTTACAGCTTGCAATCGCTAATCATATTTTCTACGGCAGAGATAAGTAGAATGAGTCAGAGCGAGGTAAATTCCATGGCGGCAGGATTTAAGACCGGTGGCAGAGTGCACAGAACACCCAATAAGCTGACAGTCAGCGTAAAAGAAGCAATCCTTGCCGCGCTGGACGAGGCTGGCGGGACAAAGTATCTCGTGGGCGTGGCGCGTGATAACCCGCAAGTGTTCTGCGCGTTACTTGGAAAGTTGCTGCCTAATGAAATCACGGGCGGGAACAGCGCCGCAATCAAGCTTCAGGCACATTTTATGGAAGGCGCTGCCGTCATGGACGCCAAGCTTGACGCTATGCGGTCCAGGTTGCAACTCCAGAAGGCATCAGCAACAGATTGACGCCCGGAGCATTGGCTACGGGGTGATTTCCCAAGGCTACACGCTGTCGAAAACTTATGTAGGACGCCACATGGTCTTGCATCGGGGTTTGGGGCGGGATTATCCGGTATTTGACGGGTTTCTGCGGGAATTTGGGGTAGTGGGCGGAAGGTGTTGAAACACAGATTCGACGCTTTTCCTGTGGATAAGTGAAAGGGATTTTTGAAATCTTCCCGCCTGAAAAAAAGCTATCTACCCGTAATTAATAAATAATCCGGAATATTCGCGCAATTGTGGCGAAATAGCAGAAAACAAGGGATAATCAGCCCGTCAATCCTGACCTGGGTAAAAATGACCGGCTGATCAAGGTTCAAGGTCGGAACTGGCAGAAAAATGAGAGGATGGCTTTAATCCTGACCCAGAACAGCCTTTAACGACATATACTACAGGTTGTGCCTGTCTGGCGGCAACCGAAAGGTCAGTCCGGCCGGCCTGACTGACCTAAGAGATTTCGAAGCGCGTTAAAGCGGTCTTAACGCCCGTGCAATGCTGGCCTGAAAATCAGACGGCGCGGGAGATCATGCGGACGCGGCCGACGACGCGTAATCCATGATCAAATCCGGATGAATAGCTTTCCAGCCTATAGACGGGATTATCGGAGTGCACCAACAAGCCTCCCTCAAGAGTAAATTGAAGGCGCTTTACGAGTAAGGCTCCTTCGCGCTCCAACACATAAACGCCATTCTCGGTTACTCCGGCCTGGGACAAATCGATTAAAAGCAGGTCTCCCTGCCGGACAGTCGGCTCCATGCTGTCGCCAGTCGCGGTTATTACCGCCAGGCTGGCTGGGTTGGCTCCTAACGTGCGGCGCACCCAATCACGCCGGAAAGATAGGAACCCTAACGGTCCTTCATCTGCGGGAATTGCACCGGCACCTGCTGCAGCCTGCACATCATACTGCGGCACAAGGATAAATGTGTCCGCGCCGCCACCGCCAGCCGAGCGATGCATCTCACCGCGTCCGCTTGCAAGCCAATCTAAAGAAAGCCCCACGGAATCGGCCAGACGCGCCAGCGCTTCAAATGACGGATCGTTGCCTGCGATCCACCTGGAAAAAGTGGATTTACCAACATTTGCGGCATCGGCTGCCGCTGACCGGTTCTTAAAGAGCATTTTTTCAGCGAATCTAAGCCGTTGATATATACCGGAATTTAGATCATCTGAAATATTTTTTCCTATTTCGGTGTTTTGTGCCATTTTTTATAATTGACCGTTCTAAGTATTGATATTAACCTAACATAAAATGAGTTAAAATCTAATCACGGTGACGCATGAAAGTCAATCACCTGCACAAAACGCCAGATGACCTCCGCGTGAAAATTGTAGCGGCTGTCTGGCGCAAGGGGATGAGTTGTAAGAGCCTTTCGCTCTCCAGAGGTCTGGGGTCCAGCGCCTGTGGCGGCGCTTTCAATCAAAGCGGGTGCGTGTCCGGCGAAATAGCCCTGTGCGAGTTCATTGAGATATCCCCTTTGGTTTTATGGCCGGAGCGCTGGGAAAACCCTACCCCAAAACGCGGCGCGTGGTTACAAGCGAATCGCGAAAAGCTGGCCGAATGGACCGGCAACCGCCTCGAAGATGTGGGGCGGTAGCGATGACCTGCCCATCCCCCAGTATCCTGAGACCGGAAGCGCCAGCCCCGAGCAAGCAGGATATTGTTTACGCCCTTGAGAGCCTGGGGCAGACGCTGAAGACGCTGGCGTATAATGCGCGCGAGCCGGTGAACACATTATATGGCGCGATGCATGAAAGTTCATTCCTGCGGGGTGAAATTATCATTGCCGGGTTTCTGAGGGTGGACCCGCGCGTTTTGTGGCCGCACCGATGGGCGTGGCAGACACCCGCGCGGGAGCGGTGGCTGCAGGAAAACGGTGAAATACTGGCCGAATGGGCCGGAAACAGCCTGGAAGATGTTGTGCGGCCAAATCTGCCCGGCGCGTGGCCGCACCTCAGATGGGAAATACCGCGACCACGCGGAATGCTGTGGGGCGGTAGCGATGACGCCTGACGCATACGCCACAGGGCCGGTCGGCGGCCAGTACAGAATACCGCAATCCTGCGGTTTGACGGCGGGAAAGACCGCAGTTTCCTCCCTAGACTTGCGGGCGGCTTCGCCTGGCTCGGGTCCCCCCGGCCATGCGGACCGCCCGCAGCTTTTTGAGGAATGAGAGCGCGGTGAACGTGCAGGCGGTCATACCTCCGGGCGCGTCTGTCGCCGCCCCCATCGATATGCAGCGCATATATGCCGCGCGGGAGCTTGCGGACCTGAAAATTCCTGGCGCGCCAATAACACAGCAAGGCATTAAAAGGATGGCGCGCCGTGAGAACTGGCGCTTTGTGAAACGGTCCGGACGCGGCGGCGGGGAGGGTTATCCCATTACGGCGCTGCCGCCAGCATGGCAGGCGGCGATCCTGCGCGGAGACAAGTTCAGCGAGCAATACAGCCTGCCGACACCATGGCTCCATCTTGTTGCCGTGGGCTTGAGCGCGGTCCCGTTGCTGCTGCTGGCTTCATTGGCGACGCGCTCGACCCGGTTGCGTGCGGCGCTGGCGGCGGAGCAGGA
>JBEBFX010000269.1:0-2852 GCA_040081735.1 Alphaproteobacteria bacterium
AGCGACCCGCTGCGCCAGCGCTTGCGCGGCGAGAGCGAAGGATCTCAGAGGCGCCATAAACGCTGGAGATCCTTCCGTCGCTGCGCGCCATCAGGATGATAATTCCGGGTTTTTCAGCGGCCTGCCGGCACCGCCTTGCGCGGCGCCGCCTGATCTTCATCGACAAGACAGGCGCCGCCACCAACATGGTCCGCACCCATGGCCGCCGCCCGCGCGGACAACGGGTCAAGGGCTTTGCCCCGAATGGCCACTGGAAGACGGCGGCCTTCACCGCAGGGCTGTGCGCCACCGGGATCATCGCTCCGCTGGTTATAGATGGACCAATGAACCGCGTCATCTTCACCCAGTATGTCCGGCGTTTTTGTTCCCAATCCTTGACGGCGCTGAGGGCAAAGCCGAAGTGATCCGCGAACTGCTTCTGGTTCAGCCCGAGATTTTTGCGTATAGAGGAGACATCGACTTTATCGGGCGGTGTTACCTTGCGCGTGTTACGGCATTGCCGCCTTAACTACACGTCCGGTAATCAGCCCCGGCAAGGAGGAAAAAGGACGAGGAATCTACCCCTTCCCCTCCTGCCTTCCGCCGGCAGGAAGGCAGCGGCAAGCTAATCGCCGTGACTATGCCCGCGCGGTGGCCGGCTGCCGCCGCTATTTAACTGCTGTGGCGCCCGCCATGGCGACTTCGGCGTCCTGGTTTGACAGCACGCCCGAGACGCCGATGGCGCCGATGATCTTGCCATCGGCGATAATCGGCACGCCCCCCTCAAGCGGCGCAATGCCGGGCTGGCCGAGGAGGCGCAGATTGACGCCGCCCTCGGCGATGCGGTCCTGCAAGGCCTTGGTTGGCCGCTTGAGATTGTTGGCCGTCACCGCCTTGGCAATGGCGATGTCGACACTGGCGTGCTGGGTGTTGTCCATCTTGGAGAACGCCGCCAGCTTGCTTGAGCTGTCGACGATCGCGATAGCGACCGCCCAGTTGTTTTTCCTGGCCTCGGCCTCGGCGGCCGCCAGCGCCTTTTTGGCGGCCTCCATCGAAATGCCCACGCCATAGGGCAGCGGCGGGGGCGGCGCCACTGCCGGCGCCTGAGCCATGACGCCCAAAGGCGCCGCCATAACCCGCGCTGCGATAGCCGCGACAATGAATTTGCGCATGATATTGATCTCCCCGTTGAGCCGCTTCACCGTGAAGCACAAAAATTGCCTTATTTTTTTTCGTGCGCCCGCGCCTCATACGCCCGCACGATGCGCCCGACCATGGGGTGGCGCACGACGTCGCTGTCGGTAAAGCGCAGCATTGAGATGCCTTCGACGCCGTGCAGAATGTCGATGGCCTCGTTCAGGCCGGACTTCTGCCCCGGCGGCAGGTCGATCTGGGTCGGATCGCCGGTGATCGCCATGCGTGAGTTTTCGCCAAGCCGCGTCAGAAACATTTTCATCTGCATCGGGGTGCAGTTCTGCGCCTCGTCCAGAATGACAAACGCATCGCGCAAGGTGCGGCCGCGCATGAAGGCCAGCGGCGCGACCTCGATTTCGCCGCTTTCCAGCTTGCGGGCGATCTGGTCGCCCGTGAACATGTCGTGCAGCGCGTCATATAGCGGGCGCAGATAGGGATCGACCTTTTCGCGCATATCGCCGGGCAGAAAGCCCAGCCGTTCGCCCGCCTCGACGGCAGGGCGCGACAGCACCAGCCGGTCCACCCGGCCCTCGGCCAGCATGCTCGCCGCCACCGCCACCGCCAGATAGGTTTTGCCGGTGCCCGCCGGGCCGAGGCCGAACACCAGATCGTCGCGGCGCAGGGCCTCGATATAGTGCGCCTGCACCGGCGAGCGGGGCGCAATGCGCCGCCGGCTCATCTGAATCTGAACGCCTTCATCGGCCATGGAATAAACCCGCTCTCCCGCAACCGTGCCCAGCGCCATGCGAATGGTTCCCTCGACCTCGGCCTTGCCGACCGGCCGGCGCGCCTGTATCTGTTTATAAAGATCGCGCAGCACCGTGGCGGCAATCTGGCGTTCGGCGGGCTGTCCGGTGATGGCAATCCTGTTGCCGCGCGCCACGCACGCTACCCCCACCCGGTCCTCAATCAGCGCCAGATGCCGGTCATGTTCACCCAGCAATTGTAAAATCAGCCGGTTATTGTCAAATTCCAGCACCAGAGGCGCCGGTATGACGCCCGCCGCTTCGCGCTCTGCCGTTGCCGGACCAACGCCTGTATCCGCGCTCACAGTCTGCCGCCCATTGCTCTGGAATTCATTCCGCCGCCGCCTTTGTAAGAGAGTGCACATTTCCATGCAGACTGTTTGACCCGGTTGCAATAATCTGTGTACGTATTACCTGGCCGATTAGCGCCGTATCGCCGTCCGCGAACACCGGTTGCAGATAGGGGCTGCGGCCAATGATCTGGCCCGCATGGCGGCCCGGTTTTTCGAACAGAACCGGCAAGGTGCGGCCAACGCAGCTTGCGTTGAACGCAAGACGCTGGGCATCCAGCAGGGCCTGCAGGGCGGCCAGACGCCGGGCCTTGATCTGTTCCGGCGCCTGGTCCGGCATGGTGGCCGCAGGCGTTCCGGGGCGGGGGCTGAACTTGAACGAGAACGCGCTGGCAAAGCCCACCGTTCGGACCAGATCCAGCGTTGCTTCGAATTCCGCGTCCGTTTCACCCGGAAAACCAACGATAAAATCCGACGACAGGGCGATGTCGGGCCGGGCGGCGCGAATGCGTTCAACCAGACGCACATAGAACTGCGCGGTATGGCGGCGGTTCATCACCTCCAGGATCCGGTCGGAACCCGACTGCACCGGAAGATGCAGATAGGGCATCAATTGCGGCACTTCGGCGTGGGCGGGCATCTG
>JBEBFX010000270.1:0-2835 GCA_040081735.1 Alphaproteobacteria bacterium
CTCAAATGGCCCTTCCGGGCTTTCCGAGAACACATTCAACGCAGGCAATACCGCGCCTGGCGGCATTACATTTGTTCCAGGTTTCGGAGCGGTTGACTATAATAACGCCGTTGTTGTAGCGGCCCTGCAATCCGGCTTCGGCGAGAATAACCCCGGTAACAACAGGCCGGGGGGCGAGTTCACGCCATCCGCTACGGATGGTACAGCGACGGATGCTCAGCCCCGTTCGGGGATCAGCCAGAATGTCTTTGAGGCGCCGCCTGCCGGAGATCAAGGCGGCGGTGACCCGGCAAACGATGAAGATGGCGACGGGTATGATGACAGAACCGGAGAGCCGGTCCCCACCGAGGACGTTTTCGGCGCCGGTGGTGAAGTGGTGGGCCTCGATTTCGATGGCGACGGCAGCAAAGACAACATCGCCCCCACGTCGCCGTTGTACAGGGCCGACCCTAATGACCTGGAGATGGGCCCCCCTATTGAATTTGTCTCGTTACCCCCCGCGCCAGACGGCGCAACAGCCGTCATTGATCCCGGCACGGGAGAAATCGCCGCACCGCAGGGAAGCGGCAGCGGCGTCATTCCCATTAACATACTGCCCCCCGCTATCGTACCCATCGACATTGATTTCTCAGCCTCCGGCGGTCCGGCCTTGCCGGACGGTCCGCCCGCCGCGCCGCCGCAATCTGATGCAGCATCCGGAGCAAATCCCGCCATCCCCGAAAGTGATCATAAACTGGCGAACAAAATAGCCAAAGCGGGGTTTGCGCAATATCTTACCAATTATGGCAATTCGCTCGTGCAGGGGGGTAAATGACAGTCATGGACTGCTCGTTACACCGTGCTGCATGGCCAAACTTCCCTGCATTGACCGCGCGGCGCCAATTTGCCCGTGGGTGGGGTGTTTTTATCTGGGATCACCGGGGACAGCCGCCAGCAACGCCTGAAGCCCCATGTAATCCTGCTCCAGCTTCTGCATGCGCGCATCAAGGGCGTCAAGCCGCGCCAGCACCCCGGCCATGGCGCCGCCCTTTTCCGGAACAGGCGTGGATACGCCGCCGCGATCGGCAATTTCCTCGGGAGTTACGCCCAGCAGCCCGGACAGGACGGTCACTTCACGCGCGCTGATTTCACGCTGGTCTTTCCACATGGCCTCTATTTCCTGGAGGGTAAGGCCCAGCAGGACCGCCAGTGTTTGCCTGTCGAGACCGCGTTCCAGCAGACGCGCGTCAAACCATTCCTGATCAAAAAATAAAGCCATAGCTGTCTGTGTCTCATCTTGCCGGACAGGCCGATAGACCTTATCAATGGCCAACAGTGTATTAACAAGAGGGCGGCATGACAATCAAGGCGGTTATATGGGATTTTGGAGGGGTGCTGACCAGCAGCCCGTTCGAGGCGTTTAACCGGTTTGAGGCGGCAAATAATATTCCGCTGGATTTCATCCGGGGTGTCAACGCCGTCAACCCCGACACCAACGCATGGGCGCAGTTCGAGCGCAGCGAAGTAACCCTGGAGCAGTTTGACGCCCTGTTCCTGGAAGAAAGCGGCGCCCGGGGACAAGCCATAACGGGGCGCGCGGTCATTGGGTTGCTTGGCGGCCAGGTGCGGCCGATGATGGCCGAGGCCCTGCGCCGCTGCGCCGCCCGCTACAAGGTGGGATGCATTACCAATAACGTTCCGGCCGGCAAGGGGCCGGGCATGGTGCTGGATAATGCCCAAGCCCTGGCGGTGCGCGAGGTAATGGCGCTGTTCCATCACATTGTGGAATCAAAACGCGCCGGTATCCGCAAGCCCGATCCGCGAATCTACCAGATGTCGTGCGACGCCCTGGGTGTGATACCGGCGCAGGCCGTTTACCTGGATGATCTTGGCGTGAACCTGAAACCCGCACGCGATCTTGGGATGCGCACCATCAAGGTCGGCGAGCCCGAGAAAGCGCTCGCCGAACTGGAGACAATATTAGGACATTCGTTAAGGGATTAGCTGCCTGCCGGCGCGGCGGGGGCAGGCAGTTTGTCAGGCTGGCGCTCAATTCCGATATCACCGAACAGGACGACCTCGCCATTGGTGGAAGACATAACCGCCGACAGCCCGGTGCGCGATGGGCGGATCGAGGTCGTGAACGTCTCGCCGTTATCGCTGCTGTAGGATACGGTGCCCGCCAGCCCTACGGCAATAATGGTTCCATCGGCAAGTTGCGCGCCGCCGCTGAATGACTGGTCCGCCCCGGTTGCGGATTCTGCCCAGGTCGCGCCGAAATCATCGCTGCGGAAAATGTGCCCGCGCATGCCCAGCGCCAGGACACGGCCGGTCTTGGTCACCAGCCCGCCCCAGAACGAGCCAATATAGGGCATCTTGATGCCTTCCCATGTTTTGCCCGCATCGCTGGAACGGTAAAAGTTTCCCGCTTCCGATGCGATCATGACCTGGGTTTTCCGGTCCGGACCCCAGAAAATGCTATTCAGATGCGGCTGATCAGAGTCTTCCGATTGCACGGCAAGCACAGGCCTTGGATCCCAGGTTTTACCCCCGTCAAAGGTTTCCATCATGAAACTGAATGATCCGGCGGCAATGCCATGCTCATTATTTTCAAACCAGACCGTCAGCAAGGGCGTCTCGGCGGGGGGGTCGGAATATTGTATTTCCCAGTTTTCACCGCCGTCCGTGGTGTGGATCACCACGGTGTCATGGCCCACCGCCCAGCCATTTTTATCGTCGGTGAAAAACACCGACGTCAGGGTTGTGCGCGTCGGCACCTTTGCCGCCTGACGCCAGGTTACGCCCGCATCGTCCGACAGCACAACGTGCCCCCAGTTGCCGACTGCAATAAGCCGG
>JBEBFX010000002.1:0-37471 GCA_040081735.1 Alphaproteobacteria bacterium
CAGTAAACGCCACCGTGGGTATGAAGCTCATACCAGCCAATGCCGCATTTACGGCGGCCTTGGTGCCGCTGAAAGTCATCGTGGCGTCGGCTGTACCATCACCGGTAGTGAATACGAGCCCAGTGATGCCGGAGAGCGTTACCGTGCCGTTAGTCCCAGTTAAAGTAACCTGCACGGTAGCCGCATCATCGGCAATACTGATCAAGTTGTCGTTGGCGGCGGAAAAAACCAGCGCCGCATCGCGGGTGGAAAAGGCGCCCGGGGGGCAATTGCCGGGATCAAGCGATCCATCAAAATTAAGGGGTACAATGAAGGTAGGCCCAGACCCCACCACAAAGCAGGCCTGGGCCGGAGTAGGCAGCGCCGCCAGCACGGCGGTCAATGCGGTTCCGGACAGAACCAGACCGGAAAATGCCGAAAAGTTTTTGCGCATACCGCTCTCCCTTAAAACCGCGCAACGGCGCCGATACTCAGGCTGCGCTGGTCATATTCAAAAAACCCGACATTGGAGCCGCTCCATACTTCATTGTAACGCAACGCAATATCCGCGTGACGGGTGACGGTGTGGCTGATCTGCGCCTGGGTGCGCCAGACATCGTCCTGCCGGGTGATCAGAAAACCTGTTAGGCTGGTGCGGTTATCATATTCATCGCGATTATAACTGACGCCGGCGTCGCCTGAAAATCCAAGCGGCAACGCCACCTGAAGCCCCGCAGTGGCGCCCGCCGCCCAATAATCATAATCGGCGCCGTCCGTATTATTTATCGTGCTGAACGCGCCAATGCGGATAGTGGCGTGATTGCCGGTCAGCGGGATATAATGCATAAGCGACGCGGTATAGGCCTCGCCATCCCGGTCCAGTGTGGGCAAAAACACCCGGAAATCATAGTTGCTTTTTGATACGCCTGCGCCGCCATCGGTGTATTGGCCATTGGCCCAGCGGTAAAGAAACCCTATCCGCGCGCCGGGCCGCGTAAGATAATGTTCCTCATCGACAAACGCGAAATCCACGCTGCCGCGCAGGGTGACCAGAAGCCCCGGCGACAGCAGATGGCTGTAGTCGAAGGCGGCGGTGTGGAACTGCTGATCGAATTGATGTAAGTCCGTATACTGAGTGAATTGCCCTGCATAGGAAACATTGAACAGATCGGCGTCTGTGGGGCGGAACAGCCAGGCCGCGCCCGCTTCGGCGGCGACAAAATCCGAATCCTCCGAGGAAATATCCGCGGGCAACGGCGCGCCATCGGCGATGCCAATCACATTGGTGTTATGCCCATAATGCAGACCGCCAGCCACTGACCAGGGTTTTGGCGCAGGCGCTGCTTTGGCGGCGGGCGCCTCAGCAGACGCGACAGCGGGCGCCGGCGCCACGCGGGCGAAGCGCTCCCGCAAATTCGCCGCCACCGGTGATTGCGGGTAATCGCGCAGCAGCGCGTTTAACTGGTCTGCGGACTTTTGTTTGTCGCCCTGGGCGTTGGCGATCTGGGCGCGGTAAAACGCGATCATCGGCGCGCGGGCGCCATCCCGTTTCAGGGTTTCATCAAAGGCCGCCCCGGCGCCGGCGTAATCGCCGGTGAGTGAAAGCGCCTTGCCAATCAGCTCGGACGTTTCGGCGCGTCCGGGTTTGAGCTTGTCATAGGCCGCCAGATCCAGGATCACGCGGCGCGGCAGGTTTGCCCCCAGCAGCGCCTTGCCGCGCTCAAGCAGCAGTTCGGGATTTTTCGAGCCGCGCTCCGCTGAAAAATTGAACGCGCCTAATGCGCCAACCCATTGGCCGCCGCGGTTAAGCAGCACGCCGGTGTGAAAATAGGGGTCTGGGTCTGTGTCGTCAGCCGCCATCGCCGCGCGGTATTTCACCAGCGCTTCCGATGGGTGGCCAGCGTTCATCTGTGCAAGGCCTTCGGCGGTCAATGCCACGGATTGCGGTGACGCCATCACGGGCGCGCCCGGCGTCCCATACGCCAGTAACGCGACGGCGCCGGCTATCTGGCGGCATATTTTCCAGGTCACGCACATCCCCCCAACATCCTGTCCACAGGTCAGGGGAAGTTTTATATTAACAAGGGAAGCTGTAAATACTCCCAAAGGAGTAGAAAAGCGGGAAATTCCAGCCTAAATCTGGATATTTACGCGGACGCCAAGCGTCTCCGCGTCCGGTGTCTGGAAGTAAGCCGCATTGAACGGCGGGGTCCGGCCAACTTGCTGCGCCAGCACATGCAGGCCGAATTGTGGCGCAGGATCGTTTCGCACCGGGCGGGCCTCAATACACACGGCATTGCTCTCGCGGAAATGCGGCGCTGACGCAGGTTTATGTGAAGCTGATAGTGTGGACGGCGTCATAAGGTTTCGATCAATTCAGCGATGAAATACAGTTTTGAAGATAGCCGCACATGATTATTGTTCAAGCTTTCCCTATGGTTAACACGATATAACCGCATGATCAGTGACGATGGCTACTTAATTTATCTGGTTACAGTTTGTGCTGCCCGTTCATATCGGGCTGCTGCGGGCGTATTAATGGGATCGGAAAGGGGCGCCGCCTGAAACGAGGCCAGGGTGCGGGCGCGGGCGACATCGCCATAGACCGTGCTGCGCTGTTGCGGGGTCCGGCCCGCCAGTTTGATCAGCGCCTCCATTTCCTGCGGCGGCATTTCCTGGCCATGGGCCGCGCCCGCCGCACGGGTAATGGTTTCATTCATCAGGGTGCCGCCTACGTCATTAGCGCCTGCCTGCAAACAGGCGCTAATGCCCTGCGGCCCCATCTTGACCCAGCTGGCCTGAATGTTGCTGATCAGCGGATGCAGCGCCAGCCGCGCCACCGCATGCATCAAAATCGCCTCGCGGAAGGTGGGGCCTTTGCGCGCCCGGCCCTTCAGATAAATCGGCGCTTCCATATGCACAAACGGCAGCGGCACAAATTCGGTAAAGCCGCCGGTGCGTGCCTGTAATTCGCGCAGCCGCGTCAAATGCCGGGCCCAGTTCAGGGGCCCGTCCACATGCCCGTACATGATAGTGGACGTCGTGCGGATGCCAAGACCATGGGCGGTCTCCATCACCGTCAGCCATTGGGCCGTGTTGATCTTGTCCGGGCAGATAATGGCGCGTATTTCATCATCCAGCACTTCGGCCGCCGTGCCGGGCAGCGATCCAAGCCCCGCATCCATCAGTCTACGGAGAAATTCATCCAGCGGCAGCCCAAGCGTTTCGGCTCCCTGCCATACCTCCAGTGGTGAAAACGCATGCACATGCATATCAGGCGCCGCCTGTTTCACGGCTTTGCAGATATCGATATAGGTCTGGCCGGTATATTCCGGGTGAATGCCGCCCTGCATGCAGACCTCGGTGGCCCCGCGCGACCAGGCTTCACTGGTGCGGCGCATGATTTCATCCAGCCCGAGATCGTAGGGGCGGCCGCGCAGATTTTCGCTCAGCTTGCCCTTGGAAAAGGCGCAGAACTGACATTTGAAATAACAGACATTGGTGTAGTTGATGTTGCGGTTGACGACATAGCGCACCACTTCGCCGCTAACCTGCGCGCGCAGATCATCGGCCCCCCGGCAGACAGCGGCGAAATCATCGCCGCGCGCCTGAAACAGGGTCACGATTTCCGGTTCGGACAGGCCCGTGCCGCTGCATGCCTTATCGATCAGCTCACGGATGATAGGGCTGGTTTGCCCAATGCTTTTTCCCTGGCTGCGCGCCAGATCGGCGGCGGGCGGCGGCGTCTCGGCGCCGGGCGACCATTCTTCCCCGCGCGCAAAACCTTCGCTGTCGCGCGCCTGCAAAACCCGGGTATGCAGTGCCGGGTCCAGCCAGCGTTCCGGCGCGCGGGCATAGGCTGGATAAATCGTCAGGCGTTGCAGCAGATGCTTGCCCGCGCTGGCGGTTTCCGACGCCAGATGATCCAGATGCGGCCACGGCGCTTCGGGGTTGACAAAATCCGGCGTCACCGGCGACACGCCGCCCCAGTCATTGATCCCCGCGCCGATCAGTTGCGCCAGGACGCCGGGGCTTAGATTGGGGGGCGCCTGAATGCTCATGTCCGGGCCAAAAACAATGCGGGCAACGGCAATGGTCCAGACCAGATCATCCAGATCGGGTTCCGGCGCGCCCGCCATGCGGGTGCCGGGTTTGGCCCGGAAATTCTGGACGATAATTTCCTGGATATGCCCGTACCGGTCATGCAGATCGCGCAAGGCAAGCAACGCCTCGATGCGCTCGCGCCGGGTTTCGCCGATGCCGATCAGAATGCCGCTGGTGAACGGCACGCCGGCCTTGCCTGCCTGTGCGATGCATTCAAGCCGCAGTTCCGGCGCCTTGTCGGGTGAACCGTGATGCGCCATGCCTTTGGCCAGCAGCCGTTTTGAGGCGCTTTCCAGCATGATGCCCATGCTGGCCGAGACCTTGCGCAGGCGGGAAAAATCATCGGCGTTCATCAGACCGGGGTTCAGATGCGGCAGCAGGCTGGTCTCCCGCAGCACAAGCGCCGCCATCGCCTCAAGATAGTCCAGCGTGCTGGAATATCCCAGTTTCGCCAGCGCATCGCGCGCCGCGCCATACCGCGCCTCAGGCTTGTCCCCCAGGGTGAACAGCGCTTCCGCGCATCCGGCGCGCTCGCCCGCGCGCGCAATGTCCAGAACCTGTTCGGGGCTCAGATAGGCCGCCTCGCCTTTACGCGGCGGATGCGCAAAGGTGCAATAGTGGCAGACGTCGCGGCACAGATGGGTCAGCGGAATGAACACCTTGCGCGAATAGGACACCAGGTTGCCATGACCGAGGTCGCGCAGGCGTCCGGCGGCGGCAGCCAACTGGTCTGTATCGCTTATTTCAGCGAGGGCCAGCGCTTCTGTATGGCCCGGGCGATTATCTGTCTGGAATGATATCTGGTTCATGAGATTATCTTACGCTTCTAATGGTGGTTTGGGTACGGGATTCCAGATGCAATCCGCGTAAATATTCCTGCGACCGCGCGCCATCGGCGGCGGCGGCAAGTTTCATCAGATCGTCCGGGCCGTCCACGTCAAAGGCCAGGCTGGGTAAATCCAGTATTTGCGGTGTAATTCCTTTGGCGGCGGCCTCTTCCAGATGGGCTGAAAAACTGTCGCGGCCATACCGGAACGCGATCAGATCGGGCGGGCAAACGGCCATGGCGTTGGTGCCGCCATGGGCGCTGTCGGGCGCAATCGCAATGGCGGGCGCCGGACCAAGCGCTGCCAGCAACTGATCCACTTCGGCTGCTTTCGCCAGCGGTATGTCCCCATGCAGCACCAGTACGCCTGCAACCCCTTCGCTGGCCAACAGATGGGCGGCGCGGGTTACGGCCGGGTTCAGCCCGTCCGATCCGGTCTCGGACAAAATCCGCGCCCCATACTGGCGGGCCAGATCGCAGGCGTCGGCATCAGATGACACCAGCATGATCCCGCTCAGGCCCCGGGTTTTGGTCAGGGCGCCAAGCACGTCTTCCAGCATCGCCAGGCCCAGCGCGCGCCGTTCCGGGCTGTGCAAAAGGCCACTAAGGCGCTGTTTTGCCTGGCTTAAATCCTTGATCGGTATAATGGCCCAGATCGCGCGCATGGGCAGTTTCCCTGTGGTTTATGCTTTTGCGGCGAAGTCTAGCACAGTGCCCGCAAGTTCCACCCTGTCTTGCAGGGTGTGCATCACGCTTTGCGCGGTGCGGCACGCCAGGCCTGTGGCGCGGACCTGCGGGGCCAGCGCGGCGTCGGTTTCATCCAGAATAAAGCCGTCCAGCAAGCCTTCATAATGCGCCGCGACGGCAAGGGCGGTTTCGGGAACCCCCAGTTCCTGCATCATCTTGGCGGTTGGCCCCTTGATGGCCCGCCCGCCGACTATGGGCGAAACCGCAATAACCGGGGCGGATGACGCCTTCAGCGCCGCCCGGACGCCCGGAACCGCCAGAATGGGATCAATGCTGACAAACGGGTTTGACGGGCAAATGACGATGCACGCCAGCTCCGGGTCGTTCAGGGCTTGCAGCACGCCCGGCGCTGGCGCCGCCTGATCGCAGCCCGCAAAGCTGAAGCCCGTGACCGCCGGGGCGCATTTATCGCGAACAAAATAATGCTGGAACGCCAACGGGCCGCCGTTCGTGTGGATGATGGTCCGCACCGGATCATCACTCATCGGCAGGATCCGCGCGCCTACATTCAGGGCCGCAAATAAATCCCGCGTGATATGTGACAGCGATTGCCCGGCCGCCATCCGGCGGGTGCGTTCAACATGGGTGGCCAGATCAAGATCGCCCAGCTGAAACCAGTCCTCGCCACCCAGTTTGCGCAACGCCGCCATGAACTGCCAGGTTTCGCCCGCGCGGCCCCAGCCCTGTTGCGCATTGGACAGACCCGCCAGCGTATACATCACCGTGTCGAGATCGGGTGAAATATGCAGACCCAGATGGGTGAAGTCGTCACCGGTGTTGACGATCAGCGTCAGATCATCGCCCGGCAGAAGATGAGACAGGCCCAGCGCCAGCTTCGCCCCGCCAACCCCGCCGCATAGCGCCACGCATTTCATGCTCAGCGGAACATATCGATGCGCTTGTCGCGCACCAGGGCGGCGGCGGGCGTTGGCGCATCCTGTTTGGGGGGCGTAAAGCCGCGGATAAGCACCACCGGCATGCCCTGGGATCCCTGCCCCTGCAACAGCGACCCGGCGGACGCCAGCTCATCGGCGGTGGCGGTTTCGGTGACTTCCAGACGGCGGCCGAACAGATCGGGTTCGCCGCGCAGATCATGCAGCGTGGTCAGCCCCGCCGCGCCGATGGCGATGCCGACAATGCCGTTGCGCCAGGGCCGGCCGGAACTGTCATTGATGATGATGGCGACATGAGCGCCGCACAGATCTAATAATTCCGTACGCAGACGTTGGGCCGAGGCGTCCGGGTCATAGGGCAGCAGCAGGATATTTTCACTGCCGCCGGTATTGTCGATATTGGACTGGTCGATGCCGGCATTGGCCATCACCACGCCAATGCGATGGGCGACAATCAGCACATTTTTCTGATAGCGCACAATGTCCGATGATTCAGACAATACCGCCTGCACAAAGCGCGGATCCTTTTCCACGACGGCGGCGATTTCAATTGCCCGCGCCGAGGGCGTGATCGTGCGCAAATCCACATACCGGTTTTCGGATTTGGAGACAATTTTTTGCGCGATCACCAGCACGTCGCCATTTTGCAGCGGCATCCCCGCCGCCAGGGCGCAGTCATGAATGATTTTGGCCAGCGCATCACCCGGCGCCACCAGCGGCATGCCGGGAATGCCGTTCAGTGTAATCGTCTGCGTCAAGCTAGTCCCCCTTGCCGCTCGGATTGCCCGCAGTTCCGGTGATGCGCAGGCCCGCGCCCTCGATCTGATAGCGCTTGTTGATGCCGATCAGCACCGAGGTCAGCGCCTCCGCCGCCACACTGTTGGCCAGCGGTCCTGCATGCCAGCCGCGCATACCGGCGGCTTCGACCAGTTCAACCACCTGCTCGCGGGCCGCCAGTTTGTCGCCGCACACCAGCACATCGCAATCAACCGGATGATCGTCGCGCAGATGACTGGCGCCGACATTCTGAAACGCCGATACGACGGTGACGCCATCGCCCAGCACGGCCTGTGCGGCAAGTGCGGCGCAGCCTTCCGGCGGCATCTGCACGCGCGCCACCCGGGGCGGCACCAGCGGCACGGTGACATCGACCAGAATCTTGCCGGTCAGCGCGTCGCGCACGCTTTCCAGCGTCGATTTCTGATTGGCGAACGGCACGGTCAGCACCGCGATGTCGCAGGCTTTCGCCGCGCTGACATTGTCCATGCCAACCGCGCCCAGAGGTTTGGCGGCGTCCAGCGCCTTTTCCAGGGTGCGTGATCCGATGATGATTTTGTACCCGGCGCGGGACCAGCGCACGGCCAGGCCGCCCCCCAGATCGCCGGTGCCGCCCAGAATGGCGATAGTGGGTTTATTTACTGTCATGTCTGTGCCCGCGCTTTGAATTGCATTTACGCATGGTTAGCACGAAAAACGCTGGAGTGAAATGGCTGCCCGGTGCTAGCCTACGATAACGAAAAACAGCAGGGAGGCTGCCATGCGCATCGGGGTTGTATTTCCGACTTACACCATTGGCAATGATCCGGGCGGCGTCCGCGATTATATTGAGACGGCGGAGGCGCTGGGTTTCAAACATATCCTGACTTTTGACCATGTGCTGGGCGCGGGGCTGGGCACGCGGCCGGACTGGGCAGGGCCATATGATTACACCAATGCGTTTCACGAGCCGATGGTGCTGTTTGGCTTTATGGCGGCGCTGACCCGGACCATCGAACTGGTGACGGGCGTACTGATTCTGCCGCAGCGCCAAACAGCGCTGGTCGCCAAGCAGGCAGCCGAGGTGGATGTGCTCAGTAACGGGCGCTTGCGGCTGGGCCTCGGGGTCGGCTGGAACCCTGTCGAATATGAGGGCCTGGGACAGGATTTTCATAAACGCGGCCGCCGGGTGGAAGAACAGATCGCTCTGCTGCGCGCCCTGTGGGCCGATGATCTGGTTACCTTCAGGGGCGAGTTTGACACCGTCATTGATGCGGGCATCAACCCGCTGCCGGTCAACCGGCATATCCCTTTGTGGATCGGCGGCAATGCGGCGGCGGCGCTGAAGCGCATGGCGCGTATCGCCGACGGCTGGTTTCCGATCATGACGCCGGGCGACGAGAGCGCGGCGATTATCACACGGGTGCGGCAATATCTGCTGGACGCTGACCGGGGCATCAGCGATTTTGGGCCACAATTCGGCATGGATCCAATGCTGCAAAGCGGCAATAATGGTCCCCAGGAATGGGGCGCGGAAGTTGAATGGTGGAAACGCCACGGAGCCACGCATCTTTCCTTCAATACCATGAGCCTGGATGCCATTCAGCGCGCCGCGCGGATGGGTCTGGGGATTATGGTTGATACGCTTGCCAACACCAAAAATATTAACCGGCAGGGGCCCAAAGAACATATCGCCGCGATTACACAATTCGCTGACGTGGTGAAAGGGCAGCTCTGATCCGGGCGTCGCCCTTGCGGCATGCCCCGCGCCAGTGGTAAAATAAGTTAATAACAACATCAGCAGCAGCAGGGAGGCGGCAATGCGCGTAGGGGTAATTTTTCCAACCATTTCCATCGGCAACGATCCGGGCGGCATCCGGGATTATATCCAGACGTCAGAGGCGCTGGGTTTCAAGCATATTCTGGTCTTTGACCATGTGATGGGCGCGGGCACGGCCACTCGCCCGAACTGGCGCGGACCCTACAACCATACCAACGGCTTTCACGAGCCGATGGTGCTGTTCGGTTTTATCGCGGCGCTGACAAAGAAAATAGAAATGGCCACCGGGGTGCTGATCCTGCCGCAGCGCCAAACCGCGCTGGTCGCCAAACAGGCGGCGGAGGTTGACGTGCTGAGCAAGGGCCGCCTGCGGCTGGGCGTCGGCATCGGCTGGAACGATGTCGAATATGAATGCCTGGGCGAGGATTTTCACAAGCGCGGCCGCCGCGTCGAGGAACAGGCGGCGCTGATGCGCGCGCTGTGGGCCAAGGAACTGGTCACCTTCGAGGGCGAATTTGACACCATCATCGATGCGGGCATCAATCCGCGCCCCGGCCGCAAGACGATCCCGCTGTGGTTTGGCGGTAATGAGGACGCCGCGCTGCGGCGCATGGCGCGGATTGGCGATGGCTGGTTCCCGCTGTTTGGCATGGGCGACAAGGGCGCGGAACGCATTGAGCGCATGAAGGGATATCTGCGCGAAACCAATCGCGGCATCACCGGCTATGGCCCCTATTTCGGCATGGACCCGATGCTCCAGGGCGGCGACCGCAGTCCGCAGGAATGGGCCAAAGAAGCCGAATGGTGGAAAGGCCACGGCGCCACCCATATTTCCCTCAACACCATGACCAGCGGGCGGCACGGGGCCAAGGCGCATATCGAGGCCATCAAGCAGTTCGCCGATGTGATGGCGGACGCGCTTTAGGGGCTGCGCCGCGATCAGGCTGACAGTTGGTCTGTCAGCCTGAAATTATCTGGTTTTCAAAGCATTCAAGCAAGGAGATGCGATCATGCGTGTTGGCTTACTTTTTCCCACCCTGGACATGGGCTCGGATTTTGGTGGAATCCGCGATTACATCGAGACGGTCGAGGCGCTTGGCTATAACCACCTTCTGGTCCCCGATCATGTGATGGGCGCAGGTCTTGGCACACGGCCGGACTGGAAAGGGCCGTACAATTACACCAATCCGTTTCACGAGCCGTTTACGATGTTCGGCTATATTGCCGGGGTCACCAAGCGCCTTGAGATGGCCTCGGGGGTGCTGATCCTGCCGCAGCGGCAAACCGTGCTGGTTGCCAAACAGGCGGCGCAAATCGATGTGATGAGCAACGGGCGATTGCGGCTGGGCGTCGGCATCGGCTGGAACACGGTTGAATATGACTGCCTTGGCAAAAACTTTCATGACCGGGGCAAGCGGCTGGAAGAACAGATCACCCTGCTGCGCGAATTGTGGGCCAGCGATCTGGTCACCTTTAACGGCGTTTACGAACAGGTTGTGGACGCGGGCATTAATCCGCGGCCGGCCAAAAATCACATTCCGGTTTGGATTGGCGCCGAAGCGCGGCCGGCCCTGCAACGGGCGGCGCGGATGGCGGACGGCTGGTTTCCGATGTTTCAACCAGGTGAAAAGGGTGCGGTAAAAATCGGGAAGATGAAGGAATATCTGCGTGACGCCAAACGCGGCTTCTCCGATCATGGCCCGCAATTCGGGATGGAGCCGTTCGTGCATGCCGGCCGCGGCTTTTCCGCGAACATCGCCCCGCCGGAAAAAGACCCGCAATTCTGCTCCAACACCAACGGTCCCCAGGAATGGGCGAAAGAGGCCCATTGGTGGCAGGACCACGGGGCGACCCATATTTCGCTTAACACCATGAATTCAGACCTGCACGGGCCAAAGGCACAGATCGAGGCGGTCACCAAATTCGCCAACGCGATGGCGCTGGAAAAGGTCTAGCAGGTTGCTGAAAAACCCTTCTTTTTGTCATCCTGAGCGACCCGCTGCGCCAGCGCTTGCGCGGCGAGAGCGAAGGATCTCAGAGGTGCTGGAAACGCTGGAGATCCTTCAGTCGCTACGCTCCATCAGGATGACAATTCCGGGTTTTTCAGCAGCCTGCTAGAGTCTGTTTTATTAACATAGACTGGTCGTATTGCCCCCCCATGCCTTCAAGGGTGCGGGAACCTTGCCGCGAATTCCTCCTCCCCCGGAAAGGGGGAGGTTGGCCCGCTGCGCCAGCGCCTGCGCGGCGAGGAGCGGGTCTGATTCAAGCCCGGTTACACCGTTCAAGCAAGGCGCTTTCTCGAATCGCGGC
The DNA here is from genome assembly GCA_040081735.1 of Alphaproteobacteria bacterium. Classification (GTDB taxonomy): domain Bacteria; phylum Pseudomonadota; class Alphaproteobacteria; order UBA11222; family UBA11222; genus UBA11222. Next base: position 11,396 of record JBEBFX010000002.1, read on the forward strand.
AATGGCGCAAATTCCCGGCTATGGGAAATTTTCTTGTTTCGCTTCTGATTATTGCCCTTGCCGCGCTGGGCATCGGATCTGCATACGCCGCGCCGCGTCATGGTGTCGCCATGCATGGGGAGGTTCAGCAAGGCCCGGACTTCACGCATTTCAGCTATGTCAATCCAGCGGCGCCGAAAGGCGGCGCGCTGATTCTGGGTGAACAAGGCGGGTTTGACAATCTCAATCCATTCACCGTGCGCGGCGTTACGCCGCTGGGCGTGCGGGAATGGGTGTTCGAAAGCCTGCTAAAGCGCAGCAATGACGAGGCGTTTGCGCTGTATGGCTGGGTGGCCAGGGCTGTCGAGATGGCAGCCGACCGCACCTGGGTCAGTTTCACCCTTGATCCGCGCGCGCGTTTTTCAGATGGCGCGCCGGTTCGCGTGGAGGATGTTATTTTCTCGGCGGAAATCCTGCGCGCAAAGGGACGCCCCAATCACCGCAGCTATTATGCAAAAATCACGCGCATCAGCCAGCCGGCGCCGGGCCAGGTCCGTTTTGAGTTTGATCGTGAAAATATTGATCGCGAAATGCCGCTGATCATCGGCCTGATGCCGATCCTCTCAAAGGCCTGGTATGGAGATCAGGATATCAGCGCCCCCGGCCTGCGCCTGCCTCTGGGTTCGGGTCCCTATCGTGTCGGCGATGTCTCACCGGGCCGCTCTATCGTCTATGTGCGTAACCCGGATTACTGGGCGGCGGATTTGCCGGTCAATCGCGGGCAGAATAATTTTGATACGATCCGGGTTGATTTTTACCGTGATGAAAATACCGCATTCGAGGCGTTCAAGGCCGGGCAGTTTGATCTGTGGGAAGAAAAAGACCCGGCCCGATGGTCGCGCGCCTATGATTTCAAAGCGCTGCGGGAAGGTGCTGTCCGGCGCGCGGCCCTTCCTCAAGGCCGGCCATCCGGATTGCGGGGCTTCGTGTTCAATACGCGCCGGGCGCCCTTTGACGATATCCGCGTGCGTCAGGCGTTAAATTTAGTGTTCGATTTTGAATGGGTCAATCGCAGTTATTTTCATGGCGTGTACCGCCGCACCCGCAGCCTGTTTGACAACAGCAATCTTGCCGCCTCCGGGCATGCAGCCAGTCCGCAGGAAGAAGCAATGCTGGCCCCGTTTGCAGGGGTTGTTCCGGTGGAAATAATGCAGAAGGGCTATGCGCCGCCTGTCAGTGATGGGTCGGGACACAACCGCGATGGGGCCAGACGGGCGCTCGCTTTATTGCGTGACGCGGGGTGGGCTGTGAAGGATGGACAGATGATCAAGGCTCAAGGCGGCTTGGCTTTGCAATTCGAAATTCTGCTGGCCCGGCCGGAAGAGGAAAAGCTGGCGCTGGCTTTCGCCAGGGCGGCGCAACGTGTAGGGATAATTATCCATGTGCGCACGGCCGACGCCAGCCAGTATGAAGAAAGGCTGCGCAATTTTGATTTCGATATGATCCTGTATGACTGGTACGCCTCGCTGTCGCCGGGTAACGAGCAGAAATATTACTGGGGGTCGCAGGCGGCGGACACGCCCGGCGCCCGCAACTATCCCGGTATCAAAAGCCCCGCCATGGACGCCATGATCGCCCATCTGCTGGCCGCAAACAGCGAGGCGGAATTTATTCCCGCAGTGCGCGCCATGGACCGGGTGCTGATGTCCGGAACCTATGTCATTCCGCTGTATTATCAGCCAACGGATAATATCGCGTACCGGGCGCATCTGGGCATGCCCGGTCGCGCGCCGCTCTACGGATTTGATATTACCGGCTGGTGGGGTGGCCGGCGGCCACCCCCCAGGCCCTGAAATGCCGCTAAAATAGCGTCTGGGCTGCTTTTTGCCGCAAAATTAAGCAGCAATGGCGCATCAGCCGGGATAGGCCCCAGCGTCTGAGCTGCTATAAATACTTGTTCCCTCCATGGCACGAAGGTTGCTATTCATAATCGACGGTGTTTTTTATGGATCAGTAACCCCCATGCAACCCGAAGCTAAGCCGGCTTTCTTCGATGAAATGGGCGCGCCTGCGGCGTGCAGGCCGCAATACCGCCTGATCAGCGACTGGCTTTCGGCAATTCCCACGGAAACACTTGAGATCAAACGCCGCGAGGCGGAATTTATATTCCGCCGCACCGGCATCACCTTCGCGGTTTATTCAGAAGGCGGCGATACGGAACGCATCATTCCGTTTGACATTATCCCGCGCGTGCTGGACCAGGCGGAATGGGATTATCTGTCGCGCGGCATTATCCAGCGGGTCCGCGCCCTGAACGCCTTTATCGGCGATGTGTATAACGCGCAGGAATTTATTCGCGCCGGCAAAATTCCCGCTGAACTGGTATTGCACAATCCCTGTTTCATCTCGGAGATGATGCTGCTGCCGGTGGCGCAAAACATCTACACACACATCTCCGGCATTGATATCGTGCGCGTCGGGCCTGGGGAATTTTATGTGCTGGAGGATAATTGCCGCACGCCGTCCGGGGTTTCCTACATGCTGGAAAACCGCGAAGTCATGCGGCGGCTGTTTCCGGACCTGGTCAATCGCGCCCGTATCAAACCGATTTCGCATTATCCGGAAGATCTGCTTGAAACCCTGCGCTCGGTGGCGCCAGGCAATTGCGCGGGCGACCCGGTGGTGGCGCTGCTCACGCCCGGCAGCTTCAACAGCGCCTATTATGAACATTCGTTTCTGGCCGATGAAATGGGCATAGAATTGGTCGAAGGGCTTGATCTGGTGGTGCAGGACATGCAGGTATTCATGCGCACCACCACGGGCTTGCAGCGTGTCGATGTGCTGTACCGCCGTCTGGATGACGCCTTTCTTGATCCGCTGGTGTTTCGTCCGGATTCCCTGCTTGGCGTGCCCGGGCTGATGGCGGCCTATCGCGCCGGTAATGTGACTATCGCCAACGCCGCAGGAAGCGGCATCGCCGATGACAAGGCGATTTACACTTTTGTGCCGGAGATGATCCGCTTTTTTCTGGGGGAAGAACCTATCCTGCGCAATGTGCCCACCTGGCGCTGCGATATCCCATCCGAGAGGGCCTATGTGCTGGAGCATCTGCACGAACTTGTGGTCAAGGACGTGCATGGATCAGGCGGTTACGGCATGCTGGTGGGGCCGCATGCGAGCAGTGCCGAACGCGCCGTGTTTGCGGAGAAAATCCGGGCGGCGCCGCACCGGTATATTGCCCAGCCAACGCTCAGTCTTTCAACCTGTCCGACTTTTGTCAAAAACGGCGTGGCGCCGCGTCATGTGGATTTGCGCCCGTTCGTGCTGATGGGCCGCGAAATCAGGCTTGTGCCCGGCGGACTTACCCGTGTAGCCCTGCGCGAAGGATCGCTGGTGGTGAACTCCAGCCAGGGGGGCGGCACCAAGGACACCTGGATTATCGAAGAAGACACTGACGCGGAGGCGAAAGCGTAAGCGATGCTAAGCCGCACGGCGGAAAATCTGTACTGGCTGGCGCGGTATGTGGAGCGCGCGGAAAATATCGCGCGGCTGCTGGATGTTACCCTGCGCATGGCAAGCCTGCCGCAGCAAAAGGCCGGCGGCGACAGCGAATGGCGCTCGACCGTTATCGCTTCGGGGTGCGAGGAAAGTTTTTTTGCCGGCAACGAGCACCCGACTGCGGAAGCGGTCATTTATTATCTGGCGCGCGATCCGGACAATCCGTCGTCGATTGTTTCGTGTCTGGAAACCGCGCGTAACAATGCGCGCATGGTGCGCACGGGTCTCAGCATCAGCATGTGGGAGGCGATTAACGCCACCTGGATCGAACTTAATACGCTGGGTGAGGATGATTTCAAGCCGGAGCGTATAGGGCGGTTCCTGGACTGGGTGAAAGAACGTTCCCTGCTGTTCGGGGGCACGGTGGCAAGCACCATGCTGCGCAGCGACGCCTTCTGGTTCAGCCGCCTGGGCATGTCGATTGAACGCGCCGATAACACGGCGCGCATCATCGATGTCAAATACAACGTACTGCTGCCGGCCTATGAAACGGTTGGCGGTTCAATGGATTATTATCAGTGGGCGTCCATGCTGCAATCCGTATCGGCGCTGCGCGCCTATCACTGGGTCTATCGCGACCGGGTCAAGCCGTGGCTGGTGGCGGAACTGCTGATTTTAAAACCTGAAATGCCGCGTTCTCTGGCCTATTGCATCAGCGATGTGAACCGGCAGCTGGAAAGTCTGGCCAACGCCTATGGGGACAGCGGCGAATGCCACCGGCTGGCAGGCCAGATGTATGCAAAGCTGCGCTACGGCAAGATCGACAAAATTCTGGCTCAGGGCCTGCATGAATTTCTTACGCAATTTGTCGATGACACCAAGGATCTGGGTGAAGAAATCACCCGGCAATATCTGATCTGATAAATCGGGATGCACCGCCATGCGCATACGCGTCACTCATACGACCCGGTATCGATATGACCAGAATGTTTCGTACTCGGCGCAGCTGATCCGGCTTCACCCGCGCAGCCATCAGGGCCAGCAGGTTATTTCATGGCTGGTGACGGGCGGCGACGGACGATCGCTGCCGTCAACCTATGATGGCTACGGCAATATTCTGCACATGCTGACCCGAGACCAGATGCACGACGCGGCCAGTATTATTTCTGCGGGAGAGGTCGAAACAACCGATACTTCGGGCATTATCAAGGGCGCCGTGGAGACCCTGCCCTGTATTTATTTCCTCCGGCAAACGGAATACACCCAGCCCGATGCGGCGATACTGGCCCTGGCCCACACGGCGGGCGGCTTTGACGCGATTGAGCAGCTGCACCAGTTAATGGCGCGCATCCGGGAAAGCGTGGCTTATGAAACCGGCACAACGGCAAGCGGCACTACGGCGGCCGAGGCGCTGGCCCATGGCAGCGGCGTGTGCCAGGACCATACCCACATCTTTCTGGCGGCAGTGCGCAGCATTGGCTATCCTGCCCGTTATGTTTCGGGCTATCTTCACGGGGCCGGCGGCGCGCAGGGCGGCGATGCTGGTCATGCCTGGGCCGAGGTTCATACGGAAGGGCTGGGCTGGGTTAGTTTTGATGTCGCCAACGGTATATGTCCGAACGAAAATTATGTTAGGATCGCCGTCGGGCTGGACTTTCAGGAGGCCGCCCCCATAAGGGGCATCCGGCGCGGCGAGGGTACGGAGGAAATGACGGTGTCCGTGGATATAAGTCTGCCGGACGCGCAACAACAACAACAATAACAAAACTGCAAGAGTGGTATCATGACCTATTGCGTCGGACTGTGTCTGAAAGAAGGAATTGTAATGCTGTCCGATACCCGCACCAATGCAGGGGTCGATAACATTTCCACATTCTGCAAAATGTCGGTGTTTGAGAAAACCGGCGACCGCATGCTGGCGATGATGACGGCGGGCAATCTTGCCGTTTCCCAGGCCGTGCAGGGTTTGCTGAACGAGGGTATCGAAAACAAGGCCACCGGTGAAATGGAAACCCTGTTTACCGTGCCCAACATGTTCCGCGCGGCCCAGCTGGTCAGCGAGGCGGTGCGTCAGGTGTTCTTCATCCATGGCGGCGTGATGCAGGCGCAGGGCATTGGCTTTGACGTGGGCATCATGCTCGGCGGGCAGATCGGCAAGGGCGCCTTGCATATGTATCAGTTTTATTCGGCGGGTAATTTTATCGAATCGTCCGAGGACACGCCGTTCCTGCAGCTTGGCGAACACAAATATGGCAAGCCGATCCTGGACCGCTCCGTTGGCTATGATCTGCCGCTGTATGACGCGATCAAGATGGTGCTGCTTTCAATGGATTCGACCCTGCGCAGCAATCTTTCCGTCGGTCTGCCGCTGGATCTGCTGGTCTATAAATGCGACGCCCTGCGCGCGGGCATCCGCCGCCGCATCACCGATGACGAGCCGTACTTCCGCTATGTAAGGGAGACCTGGTCAAGCGCCCTGCGCGAAGCGCATCAGCATATTACGCGCCCCGACTGGGCCAGGGATTGAATGGTTTACGTGTCCGGCATTCTGCCTATACTGGTGAAAACAGCCATGGAGGAACGGATATGACGGACATCACCACGCAAACCCTGCTGGATCGCGCAGCAATTAGCGATGTGTTTCACAATTACGCCAGCGGCGTTGATATGCGCGACTGGGTTTTATTCCGCAGCCTCTTTACCGATGACGTGCACGCGGATTTTTCCTCGATGACGCCGGGCTTTATCGTCAGCGGCGCCGATCAATGGACGGCTCAGGTCAGCCGCGCCATCGGCGCGCTGGACGCCACCCAGCATATCATCACCAATCATGTGCATGTGATTGACGGCGATCGCAGCAAAAGCCGGTCCTATCTGCAAGCGCAACATGTGCTGCGCAGCGCGGCCGGCGCGCCGGACATTCATTACATGATTGGCGGCTATTATGTGTACGACATGGTGCGCGCGGGCAAGGCGTGGAAAATCAGCAACTACAGTCTGACGCTGACCTGGCATACGGGCGATCCGGAAATTTTCCGGATGGGGATTGCGCGCAAAAAAGCCGCCGGATAAAGCAGCGGCCTACAGCGCTACCACGGCGTGCGGGCCAGGGCTGCGGGATGCGGCGGGTGCAGCCGCGCGCCGCGCCCGGGGAACAGTTTTTCGCGGATCGTGCCGGGCTGATATTCGCGCTGCATGCGGCCGCGCTGCTGCAGAATGGGGACGACGCCCTCGATAAAGTCTGCGAACGAGCCGGGCAGCGTAGCGTAGGACAGATTGAAGCCGTCCACGCCCGCATCGATCCAGTCTTCCAGCCGGTCGGCGATCTGTTCGGTTGCGCCGACCATTACCGGCCCAGCGCCGCCCATGCCAATGCGTCTGGCCAGGCTGCGCATGGTCCATTTCTGGCCGTCCTTGCCGGGCGCCAGCGCGCGCAGGATGGACTGCACGGCGTTGGTCTGGACCATTTCAATGGGCGCGTCGGGATCAAGCGCGCTGAAATCGATGCCGGACCAGCCGCCCAGCAGCGACAGCGCGCCCTCATAATCGACCTGTTCGCTATATTCCTCGAATTTGCGCCGCGCCTCCGCCTCGGTGCCGCCGGTGATGATTTTCAGATAGGCAAAGCCAAGAACATCTTCGGGGTTGCGGCCCTGCGCCTGCAAGGCCGCGTGCACGTCGCGCATATATTGCCCGGCGCCTTCGGGCCGCGAGGAGACGCAAAACACGCATTCGGCGTGTTGCGCCCCGAACGCGATGCCGCGCGGGCTTGCGCCCGCCTGAAACAGCAGCGGCGTGCGTTGCACCGATGGCTCGCACAGATGGCAGCCATGCAGCTTGTAATATTTGCCGTCGTGATTGACATCGCGGATTTTTGCCGGGTCGGCGTAAATGCCGCGCGCCCGGTCCTGTATGACCGCGTCGTCCGCCCAGCTGTTTTCCCATAGCTGATAGCACAGCCGGGCATATTCATCGGCCATGTCATAGCGCTCATCATGCTCGGGGATACCGGGCAGGCCAAAGCTGCGCCCGGTGCTTTCCAGATACGAGGTGACGATGTTCCACGCCACCCGGCCCTTGGTGAGATGATCGAGCGTGCTGATCAGGCGCGCGAACATGAACGGGTGGTACTGGATCATCGCGCTGGTGAACCCGAACCCCAGATGTTCGGTGACGCTGGCCATGGCCGGGATCAGCAACATCGGATCATTGACCGGAAACTGCGTGGCGGCCCGGACCGAGGCGTCGCGGTTGCCGCCATAGACATCATAGACGCCAACCACATCGGCCAGAAACAGCCCGTCAAAGCAGCCTTTTTCGAGCAGTTTTGCAATCTCCAGCCAGTGATCCAGGTCAGTGTACCGGACAGAGCTGTCGCCCGTGACCCGCCACATGCCGGGCGATTGATGCACCACGCAATTCATCATGAATGCGTTGAAATACATGCGTTTTTTCACGGCAAAACTTCCCCCTGTAAGGCCCCGGGTCATGGGGCGCTCAGGTTAACATTATTCGGGGGTGTCAGGACAGGAATGATGTTATGGCGGGCTGCACCGCGCGTATGAGGGCGATGTATCGGGAGGGGGCCGGGGAAAATTAAAGGGTAACGTCCAATTTAATGGCCAGGTTTGCCGGTTAATTCTGGTTTTACAAAGAGGACGTCCCGGGATGGTTGTCAGTGACAATGGCGGCGAACTCACCAGCAACGCCATCCCTGCATGGGCCGATGAAGCCCAGGCTGGCTGGCGTTACATCGCGCCGGGCAAGCCGATGCAGAATGCCTGCATTGAGCGCTTCAACGGCAGGCTGCGCGATGAAAAGCTGAACGGGACCCTGTTCAGCACACTGCATCAAGTGCGCGTTGAACTGGCGGCCTGGAGGAACGGCTACAACACCAAAAGACCACACCCGGCGCCCGGCTGGCTGACGCCATCCGAGTTCGCCAATCACCACGCCCGGAGTAAGCAAGGGCCACCGGGCGCTGCGCAACCTGACCGCTCCGCGCCCATGGCCATTGCACCAACCGCCCAACAGGGCATAATCAACCCTCAGAGCGAACTCAAAAATGGATAGAAGGTTGGGGCAAGGTCAGTGGCTCCAGCCTTTTTTATCCCGGCGTCTCGCCCGCATGAATACTGATGTCGGACAGGGCGAAGAATTTCCATCCGGTATCTGTCCGCGTCAGCGCGTAAAAGGCGGACACGGTTTCGATCGGCGTCCCATCCGCTTTCACCCGGGTTCCGCTGCGCAGGATCAGGTGGGCTTTTTTGGGGGTTATCGCCACCACCTCGTAATCTGTGTCGATGGTGTTGACCATTTGCTTCGCGGCCATCACCTCGCCTGGATTAAAAGGAAAGGCGTCATACATTCTTACCTTGCCATTGCCGATATGGGCGAGCGGGTACTGCATCATGCCATTCAGCGTGACCATGTCATTCGACAGGAAGGCCTTCAGATAGGCCGCATAGGCGGCAAGCACTTCGTCTCTCAGTTTTTCATCCATCTTTTTATCTCCAATAAACTGTTGTCTGACCGGATTGGCGCATCCCAAAAACCGCCTTGTCATGCCCCGGCTTGCCTACCCGCCAGAGCCTTGCGAAGGCCGGGTAATGACAAAGCGGGGAATATAGCGCATCAAGTTGATCACAAAATGCTCAAATATTTCGCGGCTGTTGAGAATCCCCTAAAATGACTCTACTAAAATGCGGACCGATCTATTGAATCCTGAAATTCACCGGAATGTCGAAAGACGCCTCCGATTTGCCCAGTTCCGGCGGCAGTGACGGAAAGGGCGCAGCGGAGCGAACGGCGGCTGTAGCGGCTGCGGCGAGGCGTGCAGGAGTTTGGGTCATCGGGATGATACGGTTCACGGCGCCGCTGGAGGCGATCTTTACGCGCAGAACGATGGTTCCCTCCTCATTACGGCGCAAGGACAGCGAAGGATATTGCTTGTGCGCGTCGATCATCTCGCGCATCCGTGTTATGTATTCCGTGGCGATCCAGTCGCTGACAGGCATGACCGCCGCTTCCGGAGGGTCCGGGCGCGCTTGCGAAGTGGCGGGTTGCCTGCTGCCACGCGGAAGCGGCGCCGGGTGGCGCAGCTTTCGCGTGGCTTCCGGCTGAACAATCTCAGGGGCAGGTCCAGTCATACCTGGCAACGCGATTGACACTTGCCGTGGTGCGGGCCTTGCGTCAATGGGCGCGCGCTCAGGCGGCGGCGCAACGGAAGTCGATGGCGTGGTCTCTCCGGCCGGTGCGATTTCTGCTGGCATTGCCTGCTGCTGTGAAGGTGCGGGGGTGAATGCGACCAATTCCACGTTGATGATCTCGGGTTTAAAATGCATTTGCGGGCGTGGCAGTCCGATGATCGGCGCGATCATCAGGGCGTGCAGGCCGATGGACAGCGAGACAGGCAGGAGATCGCGCCCGGTCCTTGGTTCGTTACCGCGTCGCGACAGAATATAATTCAACCGGATCGCCATCGTGCTCCTCACTGGCTCCACTAAGCCGGGCGGGCCTTCACTGACGCTTCCCGGCTCAACAGTCGACCGGCCCAGATTACAACCCGGCGGGCTGCCTTATGCATCTAATAAAGCGGTAACGCGGCGCTATTTAAGCATGTTCTAGAAGATGGCAGTCAATCCCACCCAAGCGCTCCGCGGCTGGCCCGGGCCGGCAAACCGGTTATCCGTAAACCCGGGAAACACATCCGTCGGATCCGCATATATGCCGAATGTTTCGTATTTCTTGTCGAAGACGTTATTGACACGCAGCTTGATCTGTATGGCGTCCGTAATCTGGCGGGTGGACCAGAAATTGAACACGGCGGCGCCGTTTAGCGGATCCTGGCTGTTGTTCTCGTCGCCTCTGAAGTAGCGGCTTGATGTGATGACGGACTCCGCAGCCACGACCCACCGGTCTGTGATCGCGTATCCGAGGCCGAGCTTGGAGGTGTGCTTGGGGACGTTGGGGATGCGGTCGCCAGGGCTTATATCGATATTACCGTCACTGTCTGCCGAAGGATTGTCCGGGCTGAGAATTGTGAGCGCGCTTTCGAAAGTGGCGCGCACGAATGCGTAATTGGCGTACCAGTTCCACTGCGCCAGATCGCCTTGAACGCCAAATTCGAGGCCGGTGCGCTCAGTCTCACCGGAATTTTGAAAGAATCCGGAGCCTACTACGGGGCCGGCGCTGACAAATATGATGTCGTCGTGATTGCGCGTGCGGAAGCCTGATAGCGACCATTCAACATTGTCCGCCTGCTTACCGAATGTGTAACGGGCGCGTACACCCCCCTCAATGGTGCGCGAGATCACCTGGTCGAGCGGCGGGTCGGACACGAAAGCGTTGGGAAAGCGGCATGGCTGGTTCGGGTCGGCGCAGCTGAGTTCGGCGGGGGTCGGAATGCGGTTGGCTTCTGCATAGACGCCATAAAGATTGATCTGCGGAGCAAGCTGATAGGTCATGCCGATGGACGGATTGGCCCGCGAGAAACGATGTGAGCCGTCGAGCGCGGTACCGAACCGGTCATTCAAATCAACCTCCGCGAGGTTGAAGCGCGCGGCGGCGGTGACATTCAACCGGTCGGTCAGCGTCAACGTGTCGGAGATATAAAGGCCGTAATAGATGTTGCGGGCATTAAGGCGCGTAATGAAATCCCCGGTTCCGAGAAAAATGCCGGCGCCGGACACGGATCGATCGGTGTTAAGGACGCCGAGTTCGGTATGGCTCCGGAACTTGGTCCATCCCGCGTCGATTGCGCTGCCGACGAGCAACGAATTCCTCATCCCGAAGAGAGGCTTGTCAAGAGTCGCCTGGAGCGATCCGCCGGCGCCGTTGGTTATGGTGCGCTGGCGGTTCAGGTTACCGTTACCGACGGCCGCGGCGCTGATCAGATTGCCATTGATATCCTCAACTTCTTCTTCTTCATCACCGGGTTCTTCGCAGAGAAACGCCGGCGGCGCTTCAAAACCCTCGCAGGGGCCGTTGTCGCTATCATCGCCATTGATCGTATTGCGCTTGTTGTAGCGAAAATAGACGCTGCTTTGGAACGACAGGGCATGGGCCATTTCGATATTGCCGCGCAACGCCAACATCACCAGGGTGTTTTTGGTCGTATCGGGCGAGGTGAAAATTGCCGAACGGTCCGCAGCCAGAAGTTCGGCAGGCGCCGGGCCGTTGCCGGTGAGATCGGATCTCACATAGGTCAACCCGGCCCCAAGCTCATGATTGTCACCGCGCGATGCGGCGTCGGCATAGCCTTGCACAAGCCGCGATGGCGAGTCATCGCGCCAGCCGTTTTCCCGCACGCCGTTGATGCCGGCATAGACACCCAGTTTTCCCGTGTTCATGCCGTATTCCCCGGCGCCCTGAACACGGCCGAACGATCCGCCCTCAAGCCTGACGGTCGAATCCGTGAAATTGAAACCATTGTTCATCTCGGCGGTGACCGCCCCGCCCAGCGCATTCAGCCCAAAGACCGGGTTGGTGCCCTGGATCACCTGCAGCCGTCTGATCGCAAAAATTGGCATTAAATCCCATTGAACGGTGTCCCCGAACGGTTCGTTGATCCGAACGCCGTTCTGATAGATCGCCAGCCCCTGAGGTTCACCCAGAAGCGGGGACGCTGTAAAACCGCGAATGGTTATGTTTGGCTGAAACGGATTGTTCTGGCTGTCCACCCGCGACACCCCGGCGCCGCGCAGCTCCAGAATGTCGGCGGGCGTACGCGGATCGCCGGCCCGGATATCACTACGGTCGAGTGTGATGACGTTGACGGGTACCCGATCGCGGTCCAGACCACTGCCCTGCACCGGGGTCACACCGATCACGTTGATCTCGGGGACTGCATAAATGGAGGCGCCGGACTCCTGGGCAACCACGCGGCCTGGATCGTAAACTGCGGCGATTGACGCACATAAAGCAAGGCCAAGCTGGATGCGGCGCACAAGACAATGGAACACGAGACAACTCCCTGAGCGACCCGAAAGCGGATGGCGGAGGGGATGGGATTCGAACCCACGATACGACTTGACATCGTATAACGGTTTAGCAAACCGCCGCCTTCAGCCACTCGGCCACCCCTCCACACGGACAGCCTACGGCGAAATGCGAACCGCATACAAGTCAGGACTGTTCCGGAACCCAGCTAGTTAGACTAGTTTCAGCTCAGATTCAACCGCGCGCCGCAAAAACCGCGAATCAGGCGCGCGACAACAGCCATTCGCGGGCCTGACGCTGGGCCTCGGCGATTTGGGCCGGGGTCATTTCCTGGGCCAGTTCCGCGCGCCAGCTCAATGCTTCGCGCTGGCCCTTGACCGCTGCGACATTGAACCATTTATGCGCCGACACCAGATCATACGGCACCCCCTTGCCGGTTGAATAGCTGATGGCGAGCCGAAGGCAGCTTGCGCCGTCTTCGGGTTCGTTTAATTCCTGATAAATGCTCTGTGCTTGACCCATAGCCGGACACTCCGTTTTCCCTGTTGTGACCTACTGCCGCCGGTTCAGGCGTTTCGTCGCCCTTAAAACCGGCATGGGTAAAGTTTCGGCCCGGTAATCCTAAAATTGCGTAAACAGCGAAGGCGCGTAACGTTAATGGGAAAAATTCCATCACCCCGGTAAGGGGCGTCACACATGACATAAATAGCGCAGAGAATGAGGCTTTACCGGTAGTGGCGCGGCTTAGAGCCACGTTCGAAATGGTAAATGGTATAAAATAATAGTAATAAATATGTATCGAACCGGTAAAATATTCCGGCAAAAAAGCAGATTTACGATTCATTCATTATGTTGCGTAATGCGGCGCGCACCGCCTCAAGCGCTTGCGCGGCCTTATCGCCTTCCGGGCCGCCTGCCTGGGCCATATCCGCCCGGCCGCCGCCGCCCGCGCCCCCCATCGCGGCCGCGCCGGCGCGCGCCAGATCAACGGCGCTGATCCGTGCGGTCAGATCATCGCTGACGCCCACCGCCAACGCGCCCTTGCCGTCATTCACCGCCAGAAACGCCACCACGCCGGCGCCGGGACTTTTTTTGCCCGCGTCAACCAGACCACGTAATTCCTTTGGATTAATACCTTCGATGATGCGCGCGATCAGTTTGATACCGGCAATTTCTTCCGGCGCCGGGGGGCTGGCGCTTCCGCCACCGGTTGCGGGTCCGGCAACCGCCATACGTTTGCGCAATTCGGAAATTTCGCGGTCCTGCTTTTTGCGCTCGTCCATCAGGGCGCCAAGCCGTGCGGGCAATTCCTCCGGACTGGTGCGCAGGGCCTGTGCAGCGTCCCGCAACAGTTTTTCGCGCGCGGCGAGATACTCAAACGCCGCCTGTCCGCTCAGCGCTTCGATGCGCCGCACGCCTGCCGCCACGGCGGATTCGCCCACAATATGGATCAGCGCAATGTCGCCCGTGCGGCGCACATGGGTGCCGCCACACAGCTCGACTGAAAACGCCTGCGCCCCGTCCTGATCCGCCGACGGATCATTTCCCATCGTAAGCACCCGCACCTCGTCGCCGTATTTTTCGCCGAACAGCGCCATGGCGCCATGGGCCACAGCCTCGTCCGGCGCCATCAGCCGGGTCGAGACGGCGCCGTTCTGGCGCACAACCGCATTAACCAGGCGTTCCGTCTCCGCAATTTCGGCGTCGCTCATGGCCTTGGTATGGGAGAAATCAAAGCGCAGGCGATCGGCGCCCACCATTGAGCCTTTTTGCGTCACATGCCCGCCCAGCACCCGGCGCAGCGCGGCATGCAACAGATGCGTGGCGGAATGATTGGCGCGGATGGCGGCGCGGCGCGATGGGTCAACCCGCGCAACGACACTGTCACCGAGCAGCAGATTGCCTTCGAGGACATTGCCGATATGCACATGCAGATCGCCCGGCAGCTTTTTGGTGTCGCTGATCGTCACGCGCGCGCCATTGGCGGCCACAAGCGTACCGGCGTCGCCCATCTGACCGCCGGATTCGCCATAAAACGGCGTCTGGTTGAGCAGGATTTTAACGTCCATCCCCGGCCCGGCGGAGTTGATTTCGTTCCCATCGGTTACGAGCGCGGTCACCAGGCCCGTGGCCTGTTCAACGTCATAGCCCAGGAATTCGCTCGCCCCGGCGCGTTCGCGCACGCCAAACCACACTGTCTCTGACGCCACTTCGCCGGAGCCCGCCCAGGCGGCGCGCGCCTCGGCCTTCTGGCGCGCCATCGCGGCGTCGAAACCCGCATGATCCACAGATATTGTGCGATTGCGCAGGGCGTCCTCGGTCAGGTCCAGCGGAAAACCATAGGTGTCATACAGTTTGAACGCCACGCCGCCGGACAGCACCGAACCTGCGGACAGACTGGCGGTTTCGTCCTCCAGCAGTTTCAGGCCGCGTTCCAGCGTGCGGCGGAAGCGTTCTTCCTCCAGCTTCAGGGTCTCCCCGATCAGCGCCTGCGCGGGAAGCAGTTCCTGATAATGCGCGCCCATCTGGCGCACCAGCGCTGGCGCGATGCGCCACAGCACGGGATCTTTCGCCCCCAGCATCTCGGCATGGCGCATGGCCCGGCGCATGATCCGGCGCAGCACATAGCCGCGCCCTTCATTGGACGGCAGCACCCCGTCGGCAATCAAAAACCCGGCGGAGCGCAAATGATCGGCAATGACCCGGTAACTTGCGGCCATGGGCCCGTCCGGATCGCCGCCAATGGCGTCAGCGGCAGCCTCGACCAGGGCGCGCAGCACATCCGTGCTGAACACATCGCGCTTGCCCTGCAGCACCGCGCCAATGCGTTCCAGCCCCATGCCCGTGTCAATGGACGGGCGCGGCAACGCGATGCGATCGCCCGGTCCGCGCTGGTCATACTGCATGAAGACCAGATTCCAGATTTCCACAAACCGGTCGCCATCCTGATCTGCGGATCCGGGCGGTCCGCCGGGGACGCCATCGCCATGATCAAAGAATATTTCCGAGCACGGCCCGCACGGCCCGGTGTCGCCCATCGACCAGAAATTGTCGGCGGTCCCGATGCGGATGATGCGATCCTCCGGCAATCCCGCGATCTTGCGCCACAGGCCATGGGCCTCGTCGTCATCGGCATAGACCGTGACGCACAGGCGCGACGCCGGAATGGCGTATTCCCGGGTGATCAGCCGCCAGGCCAGTTCGATGGCGCCTTCCTTGAAATAATCGCCAAACGAAAAATTGCCCAGCATTTCAAAGAACGTCAGATGCCGCGCCGTATAGCCGACATTGTCCAGATCATTATGCTTGCCGCCGGCGCGGACGCATTTCTGCGACGAGGCGGCGCGCACATACGGGCGGGTTTCCTGACCGGTAAAGACATTCTTGAACTGCACCATGCCCGCGTTGGTGAACATCAGTGTCGGATCGTTGCGCGGCACCAATGGCGATGAGGGTACGACCGTATGGCCGTTGCCTGCAAAAAAATCCAGAAATGTCGCGCGAATCCCGTTCAGACTCGTCACCGGCGGCATGGCCATGCAAACTTCCCAAGCGAAAATGTTCAGAAACAATCGTCTGCTTGTTTTTAGCGGCCTGCTGGGCGCGTGTCTAGGGCGGCAGGCCGGACTTGCGCTTGACGGCCCCCGCGTGCAGAAATGGGGTGGAGCAAAACTAACAAACAGGGAAAACAGAGATGACTGGAAGATATGAGGGACGGGTTGCCGTCATAACCGGCGGGGCGAGCGGCATTGGCGCTGCGACCGTGCGTAAATTCGTTGGCGAGGGCGCGAAAGTGGTGATCGCCGACATGCAGGAGGAAATGGGTAAAAAGCTGGCGGCCGAACTGGGCGCGTCCGTGCATTTTCAGCGCACCGACGTCACCCATGAAGCACAGGTCAAGGCCGCCGTCGACAGCGCCGT
Source organism: Alphaproteobacteria bacterium (assembly GCA_040081735.1). Lineage (GTDB taxonomy): Bacteria > Pseudomonadota > Alphaproteobacteria > UBA11222 > UBA11222 > UBA11222. The sequence goes on from JBEBFX010000002.1 coordinate 27,734, forward strand.
CAGCAAGTTCGGGCGGCTGGACTGCATCTACAACAATGCGGGTTTTGGCGGCGCCGCCGGGCCGGTGGAGAGCATTTCCATGCAGGATTACGACATCACCATGGATGTGCTGGTGAAAGGCGTGTTTCTGGGCATCAAGCATGCCGCGCCGATCCTGAAGGCGCAGGGTTCTGGCACCATCGTCAACACCGCCAGCATTGCGGCGTTTTATTCCGGCATCGGCCCGGCGCTGTATAACGCCGCCAAGGCGGCGGTGCTGCAAATGACCAAGAGCATGGCGCTGGAGTTCGGCTATTACGGGGTGCGGGTGAATTGTGTCTGCCCCGGCGTGATCGCAACGCCGCTGGCGGCCGGCCGGCCCGGCGCGTCGAAGGAGGTTCTCGATAAAATGCGCAACGATCTGGGCGATGATGAGGTATTGCGCCGCATCGGCAACCCCGAAGAAATCGCCGATGCGGTGTTCTGGCTGGCCAGCGACGAATCCAGCTACGTCAATGGCCATGCGCTGGTGGTTGATGGCGGCCGCACGGCGGGCCTGCCGTATCAGAAGCAGACCAACTGGCTGAAAAAACCCCGCGAACTGCGCCTGTACCGGCCCGAAGGGCGGTAAAGGGGATTTATCTGATCAGGTCCAGCTCGTCCGCCGCCACTGGCGCGGGGGCGGGCCGGGCGCATTCCTCGGCATGGCGGCGGTGGCTCATGACGCTGAACGGGATCAGGGCCAGATAGGCCAGTCCGGTCAGGACGTACATGAGCCATGGATAGCCAACCACCGCTGCCGCCGACACCCCTGCGATCAGCAATATCGGCAACACCATTTCACGCCCGATATGCGCCCGCTTCAGGGAAAATGTCGGAATGCGGCTGATCATCAAAAAGGCGATGCCGCAGGTATATATTCCGATCAGAAATGACGCATCGCGCAACCATTCCCAGCCCACAAGATACAGCGCAATCGGCAACAGCGATAAACACGCGCCGGCCGGGGCCGGGACGCCTGTAAAAAACTTCACGCTCCATGCCGGCTTGTCCGGTTCCTCCAGCGCGGTGTTGAAACGCGCCAGCCGCAACGCGGCGCATACGGCAAAACCCAGCACAATAATCCAGCCCAGTCCGCCCAGATTTTCCAGTGTCCACAAATACAGAATAAGCGCAGGCGTCACGCCGAAATTTACAAAATCCGAGAGTGAATCCAGTTCCGCGCCGAACTTGGATGTGCCTTTCAGCAGCCGCGCCACCCGGCCATCCAGCGTATCGATGATCGACGCCACGGCAATCGCCAGAACCGCCATGTCAAAGCGGTCATGGATCGCCAGCTGCACCCCGGTCAGACCAGCGCACAGACCCAGCACCGTCAGAATGTTGGGCGCCAGACTGCGCAGCGGCAGCGAACGGCGGTTCGGCCGGTCAAACAGCATGGGCGTATGCGCTGATTTTTGGCCTCAAGTCCTGCGTCCCGTGCGCTGCGGTTCATCGGCCCCGAGATCGGCAATAATTGTTTCGCCTGCAACCATGGTTTGCCCCAGCACGACCAGAGGCGCGACGCCTTCGGGCAGATAGACATCGACGCGGCTGCCAAACCGGATCATGCCGAACCGGTCGCCCGCCTTCAGCGTCTGGTTCACGCTGGCCCAGCAGATGATGCGCCGCGCAACCAGACCAGCAATCTGCACTACGGCCAGCCGGGTTCCGTCTGTGGTGGTAAGACACAGGGCGTTGCGTTCGTTGTCCTCGCTGGCCTTGTCCAGGGATGCGTTAAAAAACAGGCCGGGTATATAGGCGATCCGGGTGATGGCCGCGTCGACGGGAATACGATTTACGTGGCAGTTAAACACATTCATGAAAACACTTACGCGCGTCATCAGGGGTTCTGACATTTCCAGTTCCACAGGCGGCGGCACCTGGGCGATGGCGGAAACGATCCCGTCGGCCGGGCTTATGATCAGGCCGCTGCGTTCTGGCGTTACGCGGGCCGGATCGCGGAAGAAATACGCGCACCAGCAGGTCAGCAGAACGCCCACCCACCCGAACGGTTCATATATTAAAAACAGCACCAGGGTCACGGCGATGAAGATCGCAACAAAACGGTGTCCCTCGCGGTGGATTGGCGCAAAAATCGACGTCAGAACTTCCATGCCGGTAATTTACTCGCTTGATGATGGGATAGGGTGTTTGACGGGCAGCATAGCATTTCCGGCGCGCCACGTTAAGCGGTGGATTTTAACAGGGCTTTTTCTGACGGCGCCGGAATATCGGGGTTTTCGGCTTCATCATCTGTCTGCTGGCGCTGCCACAAATGCGCATAGGCCCCGCTCTGCTGCATCAGGCTGTCATGATTGCCGCGCTCGATAATCCGCCCGCCATCCAGCACCAGAATTTCGTCCGCATCGACAATGGTGGACAGGCGATGGGCGATCACCAGCGTCGTCCGGTTGACGGAAATTTCGGCTAGCGAGGCCTGAATTTCGCGCTCTGTATGGGTATCCAGGGCGGATGTCGCCTCATCCAGGATCAGAATGGCGGGATTTTTCAGAATGGTCCGGGCAATCGCCACGCGCTGTTTTTCACCACCGGAAAGTTTCAGTCCGCGTTCTCCGACCCGGCTGTCAAAGCCATCCGGCAGGCTGGCCACAAAGCGGTCAATCTGCGCCAGGCGCGCCGCCTCGTGAATTTCAGTGTCCGGCGCGCCAGGACGGCCATAGCGGATATTGTAACCGATGCTGTCATTAAACAGCACCGTGTCCTGGGGCACGATGCCAATGGCGGCGCGCAGGGAACGCTGGGTTACTTTGGCGATATCCTGTCCGTCGATCAGCACCCGTCCGCCGCTGACATCAAAGAACCGGTACAACAGCCGCGAGATCGTGGATTTGCCGGCCCCGCTGGAACCGACTATCGCCACCCGTTTTCCGGCAGGCACCGAGAATGAAACATCATGCAGAATCTCGCGCCCTGCCTCATAGGTGAAGCGCACATTTTCAAACCGAATTTCACCGCCTGTGATCCGCAGCGCGGCAGCCCCCGGCGCATCGCGAACTTCGGGCGCCTCGAACAGCAGGCTGAACATGCTTTCCATATCGGCCAGCGACTGCCTGATTTCACGATACACGGACCCGAGCAGGTTCAGCGGCACAAAAAGCTGCACCAGCATGGCGTTCACCAGCACGAAATCACCGATGGTGCGGGCGCCGGTCATCACCCCGTGGCCTGCCAGACACATCATCACCACCAGCCCTGCGGCAATGATAACGCCCTGGCCGGTGTTCAGAAACGACAGGCTTTTGTTGGTGATAACAGACGCCTTTTCATACCCTTCCAGGGACTGGTCATAGCGCCTGCTTTCATGTTCCTCGTTGCAGAAATACTTTACGGTTTCAAAATTCAGCAGGCTGTCGATGGCCTTGGTGTTGGCTTCGGTATCGCGGTCATTCATGACCTTGCGGTACAGGGTGCGCCACTCGGTCACCATGAAGGTAAACCAGACATAGACGCCGACCATGCCAAGGGTCGCCAGCATGTACCATACATCAAAGATATAAAACAGAATCCCCGCGACCAGGACAATTTCCAGCAGGGTGGGGACAATGTTGAACAGGCTGAAGCGCAGCAGGTAATCAATGCCCTTGGTGCCGCGGTCGATCACCCGGCTAAGCCCGCCGGTGCGCCGGTCCAGATGGAACCGCAGCGACAGGGCATGAACGTGCTGAAACGTAATCAGCGCCAGACGCCGCGCCGCATACTGGCTGACATCGGCGAACACCGCGTCGCGGCCCTGGGTAAAAACCTGTTGCAGGGCGCGCGCAAACCCATAGGCCAGAATAAGCGTAATGGGGATCGCCAGCAGATCAAGATTGGCGGCGATGCGCCCGGCGCCGCCTGCCGCCGCGATGGCCGCCCCCGTATCTCCGGACGCCTGGGGACCAAGACTGTCGACGGCGGCTTTATAGAGAAACGGCACATATACGGTGATGAGTTTGGACAGCAGCAGCAGCACTACGGCAACAACCACCCGCACCCGCAAATCGGGTCTTCCGGCGGGCCATAAATAGGGCGCGACCGTCGCCAGTGTCTGCCATTGGTTCTCTGGCGCCGGACTATCATCGGCGCCGCCAGCAAGCGATCTCAAATTTGTTGCACCTGACAAAAAAACGGGGCCGATGGCAAAAACCACCGGCCCCGCGTATTCTAAAGCATATCGGTCTGGTTAGCGAACACCAATCCGGCGGATGGAGTCCGGCGTATAGCGTTCAATCTGCAACTCATCCGCAAAGTGATTGATGGACGGCTCCTCGTTGAAGAATTCCTGCGCCGTGTAACGCCCGGCATTCAGATCGTAGGAGACGTTTCCGGCGGTGTCGCAGGTAGGCACGTTATAGTGGATGAACGGGAACTGTTCGTGAACCCGCCAGATTTCGTCACGGGTGTCATAATTTACCGACGCGACCGTATGATAGGAGTCCTCATCCTGCCAAAAGATGCGCTTCTTGTAGATGTGACGGGTGTCTGCGCGCAAATTGGCGGTGATCACATAAGTCCGGCGCAACTCATACCGGGGGTAATCCTGGTTGAGGACCTGCGGCTTGAACAGATCGGTATATTTAACGGTGGCCGCGGCCAAACGGAAATTGTTGGCGGAGATGATCGTCTCGTTGCGCCCGTTATAGGTCCAGTCGTACCGGTCAAGCGCGCCATTGTACATGTTGAAGGCGTCAATGGTGGACAGGCCGTCGTCGTTGAAGCTGGGATTGTCATAGGCGATATTCGGGGCGCGCCGCACCCGGCGGGTGCCGGGGCTGTAAACCCACGCCTTGCGCTCCCCTATGATTGGATCGTAAATCAGTACGACGTTACCTGCTGCGCGCGCCGGTGCGATCGTATTGTTGATGTAGTAGGCCCAGATATCGTTCAGCTCATCGACCTTGGTCTTGGTCGGATCAGCATAGGGGAAAATTACTTCGTCCTGCTGCGTATAAACCGAATAATCGCCGGTGCGCGTTGGCGCCGCTGACACATATTGCCGCGTAATCTTGTACCCGCGATAGCGCAGCCGTTGATTGAAGATATTTTCGTTGGCGACGCTGGTGATCGGGAACGGCACTCCCATGATCGACCCCGTAAAGCCGTTGCCGTTCGGTACAATCACTCCAACCAGCGCATTCTTTTTATGGGCTTCGTATATGCTTGGCGGATTGGCGCAGGCGCGGCGGGTCTGATAGACGTTCATCTTGTAAGCATCGGGATAGGTCTTCAGCAGCGCGACGCTGACTCCTGTCAGCTTGTCCGCGTACTGCGCCATATTCGCCGGTGTAATGGTGTAAAGGGGCTTGTCTTCAGGGAAGGGGTCCGGGTGGCGATCACCCTGTTTGTAGGTGACATTGGCAGGAATCGAGCTGATCCCGCCCGTCCATTCCGGAATCGACCCATCCTTGTTTCCGGACCTTTGCGATCCAAGAGGCGTCAGATCCTGGTCAAGACGCGCTGCGACATCGGCTGGAACTTCCGCCCATGCCACGCCGGCAATAAGCGCCGCCGAAAATAAACCCAATATCGTAGCCGATCGCATAGCCATGTGTCCCCTCCCACTAAATTGAAAGCGTTGTTGCTTCGATTGCGTTCCCACCTGGTGCATTACTGCTATTACTGGACGGTTTTTGATCCGTTCTCCAGTTTATGCGTCTCCAGTTCATGCGCCAAATCTTATTGCTGATCTTGTGAATAAGCTAATACGACTCTGACCCGCTGCGCCAGTCAAATTTCATCTTTCAGCAATAAATCACGGGATAGTGTTCGGAATCACGGAATTGTGTTTGAAATGGGATTTTCCACACGCCCTTGCGATGCTGCGGGACCCGCCGCAGGTATGTCAAACACCTGCCCCGGATAAATCAGATCGGGGTCCCGTATCTGCTGCCGGTTGCCAGTAAAGATCACGCTGTATGCGACGCCCGAACCATAGATGGTGTGCGCTATTTCCCATAAGGCGTTTCCCTGCATGACCACAACCTGCTGGCGGCCCATGACAAGGCTGCCTGCCGGGACGCGGGAAAAGGCGGCCTCGGCGCGCAGCAGAACCTTGCCCTCAGCATCAATCTGATCGCCGCGCAATTTGTGTTCGCCTGGCCCGATGCCGCCCGGATAGGACAGTTCCCAGTCGCCTTTCTGATCGGCGACGGCCTCGCCGGCGGGTTGATTATCAAGATATATCCGCACATGGCGGCCTGGCTCCGCACGGCCGGAAAGCACTGCCCCGCCTTTGGGGGTCAGGTCGACGCCGGCCACGGCCACACCTGGCGCCGGTGCGCCGGACGAACCCTGATTCAGAATGCGGGTTGCCCTGCCTGGGCGGCTGATTGCGGCAAAAACCTCCCCTTCGTCATGATCGGGAACAGAAATAACAGCTGAATCCCTGGATAAAACCGGGCTGTCTTTGCCTATCTGCGCCTGCAGGCGAAGCACCTGGGCGCCGGTCTTGAGGGGCGCTTCTGCAATAATGACCCAGTCCCCGCGTTTGTCAGCGGTGACCTGCCCCACGATCTGATCGCCGGATTTAATCGTGACCCGCGCACCGGGGGCTGCGCGGCCCGCCATGACAGCCTGTCCGTCCCGGGTGACGCGGATAACATCGAAACCGGGCTCAATTGGGCCGGATATGGCGGCGGTCACGGGCGCCGCCGCAGGTTTTGAGACCGATTCCTGTCCCCTGTGATAGGATAAAAAGGCGACGACCCCAAGCCCGCCGGCCGCCAGAACCGCCGCCAGTATCATGAATTCGCGCCGTGGCATGATTTGCGGCTTTGATAAATTCCCCCGGCGCATCATCTATCGGTTACCTTTACCTGTTAAGGTCTTTCTCCTGAAACAACATAGAGCAATCAAAGGATGAGCAGACAAAAATCAATCTGCGTTTATTGCGGATCAAAAGTTGGCAAAAACCCGGTCAACGCCGACTCTGCCCGGCAGTTGGGAATATTACTGGCCGAACGTAAAATTCGCATGATTTATGGCGGCGGCAGCGCGCGCGCGGCCATGGACGCCGGCGGCCATGTTGTAGGGGTCATCACCCAGCATCTGGAGGAACTTGAAGTCGGCCTCACCGGCATCTCGATGCGCCACATCGAGGCAACGATGCATGCCCGTAAAATGCGCATGTATGAACTGTCGGATGGCTTTATCGCGCTGCCAGGCGGCTCCGGCACCCTGGATGAAATTGCCGAAATTCTGTGCTGGCACCAGATCGGACTGCATAACAAGCCCGCTGTTCTACTCAATAATACCGGCTACTGGGAACCGCTGATGCTGATGTTGCGCACCATGTACGATCAGGGCTTTCTGACGGCGGCAGGGCAGGACTATTTCTATCTCGCGAAGTCGGTTGAGGATGCGGTGGATTATATAGAGCAGCACAGCAGCCGCGAAATTGACCTCAAGCGAGTAATCGACCTTAAGCATTCTTAGTGCTATATCGGTCTAAATCCAGCCTGAATGAGGAAGCAGCATGAGCAAGATCAAGGTCAAAAACCCCGTCGTTGAACTCGATGGCGACGAAATGACGCGCATCATCTGGCAGATGATCCGCGAAAAACTGATCCTTCCCTATCTGGACGTGGATTTGAAATATTATGATCTTGGGATGGAAAACCGTGACGCCACCAATGATCAGGTGACGATTGATTCGGCCGAGGCCATCAAAAAATATGGCGTTGGCGTGAAATGCGCCACCATCACGCCCGACGAAGAGCGGGTCAAGGAATTCAGCCTGAAGAAAATGTGGAAATCGCCGAACGGCACCATCCGCAATATTCTGGGCGGCACTGTATTTCGTGAACCGATCATCATGCAGAATGTGCCACGCCTGGTGCCGGGCTGGACCCAGCCCATCGTGATCGGCCGTCATGCGTTTGGCGATCAGTACCGGGCGACGGATTTTGTCGTGCCTGGCAAAGGCAAGCTGACCATGACGTTTACGCCCGAGGGCGGCGGCGCGCCGATGCAGTATGAAGTGTTCGATTTCCCCGGCGGCGGCGTGGCCATGGGCATGTACAATCTGGACGACTCGATTCGCGAATTCGCCCATGCCTGCCTGAATTACGGGCTGGAGCGAAAATGGCCGGTCTATCTGTCCACCAAGAACACCATCCTCAAGGCCTATGACGGGCGCTTCAAGGATCTGTTTCAGGAAATCTTCGATAGTCATTATGCGGCGGGCTTCAAGGCGGCCGGAATTACCTATGAGCACCGCCTGATCGACGACATGGTTGCGGCGGCGATGAAATGGAGCGGCGGTTTTGTGTGGGCCTGCAAGAATTATGACGGCGACGTGCAGTCCGATACGGTCGCGCAGGGGTTTGGCTCGCTGGGCCTGATGACCAGCGTGCTGATGACCCCGGACGGCAAGACCGTCGAAGCCGAAGCGGCGCATGGCACGGTCACCCGGCATTACCGCCAGCATCAGCGCGGCGAGAAAACCTCGACCAATCCGATTGCGTCAATCTTTGCCTGGACCCGTGGTCTGGCCCATCGCGGCAAACTGGATAATACCCCGGAGGTCACGGCGTTCTCGCAAAAGATCGAACGGGTGTGTATCGAAACGGTGGAAAGCGACAAGATGACCAAGGATCTGGCGCTGCTGATCGGCCCGGATGAACCCTGGATGACCACCGAGGACTTTATCGGCGCCATCGACAAGAACCTGCAAAAGGCGATGGCCTAGCAGGCTGCTGAAAAAACCCGTCTTTTTGTCATCCTGAGCGGAGCGAAGGATCTCAGAGGTGCTGGAAACGCTGGAGATCCTTCAGTCGCTGCGCTCCGTCAGGATGACAATTCCGGGTTTTTCAGCGGCCTGTTAGGGCAGGTCCTCACGTAATCGGCTCAGCCCCCGGGATGCGGCAGGGAAACCAAATGCTTTACGGGGGGCGCGGGGCTGAACCGCGTGATCGCAGACAGGGGCGCAAGTTTGAAGCCGCGGGCCTCAAGGCCTGCGGCCCATTCTTCAAGGGCGGCGATGGTCGCGGCATGGGGATGTCCGATGGCGATTGCAAAGCCATTCTGGCGCGCAGTCTGTTCGGCTTTCAGCAGCTGCCGGTTAATCGCCTCCGGCGTAATCACATTATCCAGAAACACATCGCGCTCCAGTGTGGTCACCCCCAGTGAGCGGGCGGTGGATGCAGCCAGGGTGCGGGTTGCGGTGCGGGAATCCAGAAACAGCAGGCCACGGCGCTTTATCTCTGCCATTAACGCGCCCATGGCGGCGCTGTCTTGCGTCAAGCGGCTGCCCATATGATTGTTGAGGCCGATATAACCGTCAAAGCGGGCCAGGTTCCAGCGCAGGCGCCGGGTAAATTCAGTGTCTGTCAGTGCCGTGAGCAGCGCCTGGGGGCCGGGATCAACCCCGTTTTCCGCCTCCATCGGCAGATGCACCAGAACCTCGTGGCCGCTGGCCCGCGCTAATTTACTGAAATGGCCTGCGCCGCTGGCATAGGGCAATATGGCCAGAGTCATCGGCGCTGGCAAGGCCAAGGCGGCCAGGGCCCGCGCCGGGACAATGCCCACATCATCAATGACAATCGCAATCACCGGCAAGTGGCCGGGATTGGGCGGCGCCGCACCGGCGTTGCGCGCCCATGTTTGCGGTTGCAGGCTTGGTATGGCGGGGGGCGCGGGATCAGTGGCCCCCTGCAAACCGGCTGGATGCGGCCGGGCTGCATCGTCTGCGGGTGGCGCCGTGTGCGGCGTTTCAGC